>NZ_CP014862.1:1200000-1500000 GCF_002214585.1 Thermococcus profundus | reverse complement strand
AAAAGAAATGATCAGAGGTTTTCCTCGTCTTCCTCGCTGGCCTTTTCACTTTCGCTCTTTCCCCCCTTCCTTGGAAGCCCGCCCGGCTTTGGCTCCCTCCTCTTGGCTTCCCTCTCGACTGCCCTCTTCTTCGGAAGGCCGTGGTACTGGACGTAAACCGTCGGCGGGAGCGGTATCGATGGCAAGATGGTGGGAGCGGTGGTTTCTTCGGCTTTCTCTTCCTTCTCCGCCCTCTTATTCTCAACGTAATCAACGAACCTCCCTATTCTGCAGATCCTGCCGAGCCAGTAGAGGTAGTCGAGGAGGGAATCCGTGAAGGCCTCCCAGTTGACGATGTCGTAAACAACTACTCCCATAACTACTGCCGCCTCTGGGACGAGGGCAGTGGCGTAGAAGCTGAACTGCGTCTTTCCGCCCATAGCATACTGGAGGGCGAAGAGCAGAACCGTGCTCCAGAAGACGCCAAAGGGAACGAGCGCCCCTTCCCCGCGCCTCTTCCACACGTAGGGGATCGCGAAGATCGCCACTATCATGAAGAGGAGCAGGGTTGGGTTTGTGCTGGCTACAACATCAGGGTTGAAGTGGAAGTGGAAGGAGTTGCCGTTGTAGAACCACTCCCAGAAGGGCGCCGTCCACGGGTTCTCCCCCTTGTAGCTGAGGTGCCACTTGAAGCTACCCAGGAAGTCCCTGAGCCAGGGATCGAAGCCGTAGGCCTTTATTATCGGAAGCTCTGGGATAATGAAGCCAACCAGCGGAAGGATCAGGCCCGCGTTTAGGACGTAGACAAGTTCTTTAACTGCGTCTCTGCTAGAGTAGGAGAACTCCGCCAGGGCAAGAAGAGTTAGTAGGGTCAGGATGTAGAAGTATTTCGCATCCCAGAAACCTGCCCTGTGTTCCGCGTACGCCACTATAGCTCCTCCGAGGAGCGCCAGTACCACAACTATCCTGACTCCCTTCTTCCAGTCGGTTTCTCCTTTGAGGTCCGCTAGAAGCCTGAGGAATAGCACCGGATAGCCAAAGGCGCCGCTCAGCTTGGTCGCCGCTCCGAGTCCTATCCCGAGGCCGGAGAGGTTCCTCCACCCATAGGTCAGGAGGAAGACGAAGATCATGACGAAAGCGGCGACGTATATGTCGAGCATGGCCGTGACGGCTGTGGCCTGGAGCGTCGGGTCAACGGCGGCAAAGAAGAGCGCTATTAATGAAGCTAGATAGCTCTTAGTGATCCTGTAAGCCGTAAGAAGGACTAGGAGCTGGAGGAGTCCGTAGAGAACAAGCCCCGGAACGCGCCAGTCGTAGGGGTAATCCCCGAAAAGCAGCATTGAGAGCATTATGAAGTCCTTCCCCAGGAACGGGTGCTCGGTGTTTAGGTAATTCTGGATGTTGTCCTTGTCAGGGTACTGGTAGCCGGTTACGACGTAGTACGCTTCCGGCGGAATGTTGTCCTCCAGGTGCTTCAGGAACTTGTCCATTTTTTCCCTTGGAATCTCAACGTACATTCCCGGGAACTCTTTGTAGCTAATCGTGGCCGACATGTTGCCCTTGTAGATAACTAGAGCCTCGTCGACGAAGTGCCTGTACTTGAGCTTGTCCTTATCGCTCGCGAAAATGACGTTGACGCCCTCGTAGCCGTTGTGAACGTAGTGAGCCTGAAGGCCGAGCCTGTGAAGTGTGTTCCTAGCGGCCGGGACGTACCATACCTCATCCCCGACGTAGTCCTTCAAGCTGGCCTTCGAAGCCGTGTCAAAGGCGTACCAGAGGGAAGCGCCCATAATTCCGATGGCAACGAGGATGAACAGAACGAATTTTACCTGCCTCATTGTTACCATTCTACCACCCGCCGATATTGGGAGTTGCTCCTTTTAAGTTTCTCCATACCTCAACTTTTTAAGCGCTCCTCCCAACTAACCCCCGATGACGTGGGTGAACGAGGTAACGGAGGAGGAAGTGGGCCTCGCGGTGGAGCTTGTGAGGCGGGGCCTGGACGAGAGGAAGCTGAGGGCAAAGCTCGGTCCCTACTGGAGGGAGCTCGTCGAGGTGGCCAAGGCCAGGATAAGGGCAAGAGACAAGTTCTCCCGCTCGGATCTGTGGATGGATATGGAAGGCCTCCGCTACGCCACTCATGAGGTCGTTGCCAGGTACCGAGCTGAGAGGCTGAAGGAGTTTGGGGTAAAGAGCATCGCCGACGTATCCTGCGGAATTGGAATACAGCTCATCTTCTACGCGATGAACGTGGAGAGGGCCTACGGCATCGATATTGATCCGGTCAAAATCGAGTTCGCCAAACGGAACGCAGAGAAGTACGGAGTTTCGAACATCGAGTTCCTCAACGCCGATTCACTCTCGCCGGAAACCGTCGAAAAAATCGATGCAGAAGTTATTTTCTCAGACCCGGCAAGGCCCCCAGAGGCTCCAGAGAGGAACCTTGAAGGTCTTCTGCCGAGTCCACTTAAAATCTACGAGGCTTACAAGGGTAAGACGGACGCCTTCATCTTCGATCTCCCGCCCCAGATAAGGCGCGAGAAAGTCCCCTGGAAGGGCGAGTTTGAGTACGTGGACCTTTTCGGCGCGATAAATCGCTTGGCCTTTTACTCCGAACCCCTTGCTAAAGCGGAGAGGAGCGCGGCGACCCTACCCACAGGAGCAAGGCTGGAGAGCGACCCTGATCTTGAGAACATCGTTGAGTGGATTGAAGAGCCCGGCGAGTACCTCTATGAGATACCGCAGTCCATTGACTACGCGGATCTGATAAACGAGCTCTTCCACGCCGTTGGTGGGGAGATGAAGATGCTCCTGAGGGAGAAGAGGCGCGTTCTGGCGACGGGTGATGATGAGATAAGGAGCGACTACTTCAAAAGGGTCTATTCGGTTCTTGCCGTCCTGCCCTTCCATCCCGTCAGGATAAACGACTTCCTCAGGAAAGAAGGCTTTGGAAGGGCAACTTTGAGGATAAGCGTTCCGGAGAGGGATTACTGGAAGGTGCGGAGAAGGATCGAGGCCAACCTTAAGGGAGAGAGAAGGGCTTTCGTCTTCCAGCTCAAGGACAGGGCCATAATAGCGGAGGCGCTATAGCTCTTCTATCCTCGCGTTCCTTATCTTCTTGGAGCCTATTCTGAGGGCTTTGAAGTAGTCGACGTGCTCTTCCGGCAGAAACCTGTCTAGGCTCGTCTCCCTCAGCCGCTTTCTCTTCTTCCGCACGCTCTCGGATTTTTTGGCTGGGGCCCCTGCGTTCAGGAACTCGTCCAGCTTTCGGTCCATGATTTCAACCGGGGGAAATAGGAGCTGAAGTATAAAACTTTTCCGACTTCCCCCATCGAAAACGTTTTATCCGCTCACTTCAACACACTTCAGGTGGTTCAGATGAGGATCGAAAAGTTGAAGGAGTTCATAGCCGAGAAGGAGCTCGACGGCGTTCTGATAACCTACAAGCCGAACCTGTTTTACTTCACCGGCTCCGCCCCCGTTCTCGGCGGCTACCTCGTGGTAACCCCCGACGAAGAGCTCTTCCTCGTCCCCCAGCTCGAGTACGAGGAGGCCAAGGAGAGCTCAAGGGTTCCGGTTGAGTACTTCAAAAAGGGTGCCGATCTCTATGAGAAGCTTAAGGGGTTCAACCTCAAAAAGCTCGGCATCGAGGGAAGGACGAGCTACTCAAGCGTTCAGAACCTCAGGGAGAAGATAGGAGCTGAGGAGTTCACGATTGTGGACGACGTCATCAAGGAGCTTAGAATGGTTAAGACGCCGGAGGAGATAGAGGTTATAAAGCAGGCCTGCAGGATAGCCGATCTAGCCATGGAGACTGCCCTCGAAGAGGTGCGCGAGGGAGTTAAGGAGAGGGAAGTCGCAGCCAAGATGGAGTACGTCATGAAGATGAACGGGGCTGAGAAGGTTGCCTTCGACACGATAGTGGCGAGCGGGTGGCGCTCGGCCCTTCCGCACGGGATAGCGAGCGACAAGGTGATAGAGAAGGGAGACCTCGTCGTCATCGATGAGGGCGCGCTCTTCAACCACTACCACTCCGACATGACGAGAACCGTTGTGGTCGGCTTACCGAACGAAAAACAGAAGGAGATATACGAAATCGTCCTGGAGGCCCAGAAGGAGGGCATAAAAGCTGCCAAGCCCGGAGTTACTGCCAAGGACGTTGACACCGCCGCGAGAAACGTTATAGCGGAATACGGATACGGGGACTACTTCATCCATTCGACGGGCCACGGCGTCGGTCTTGAAATCCACGAGTGGCCTGGGGTGAGCCAGTACGATGAGACCGTTCTCAAGCCTGGAATGGTGATAACGGTAGAGCCTGGAATCTACATCCCCAAGTTCGGCGGCGTAAGGATAGAGGACACAATAGTCATCACGGAGAACGGTGCCGAGAGGCTCACCAAGACGGAGAGGGAGCTCATCTGAACCTTTTCCTAACCTTTTCTTAGTAAATCTTAAAAGCATCTGCGCGTAAAATAATGTGGAGCGATGTTATACGCGGAGGTGAGAAAATGGTCACCAGTGCCATTGAAGAGAAGATGGAGAAGATGACTGAGTCTGGTATTAACCTCTCCGACATCCCCAGTATTCCCAAGTCGGGGATTGGACTTATGGAGACCATCATCGGGATTCTGAGTGAGAACGAAATAAGGATGAACTTCAGGGACTTCAAGATGGACGGTGAGGTGAGGTTCCGCCTCGAACCCATAAAGAAGGGCTGATGGTGGTCCTATGGATCTTCATTCCATTTTCAGAATGGCGCTTAATCTTCAGAGGATAATCTGCTGCGGATCCGTAACGGTGTCCATGGGCGGTGACTCGATCACGATAACCCGCGACGAGATTATACTGGATATCAACAATCCTAAAAAGATTAAGAAGCTTATGGATGCATTCTCTACCATCCTAGGAAAGGATAAGGGAGGAATCGGGGAGAAAAAAGAAATGATGAACGAGATGAAGCTCTACGCCGAGGACCTTGCCTCTCAGGGAAAGACCGTCGTAATCAAGTACCAGGGCAATGAAGTCGTGAAAATGGGAGCCGAAGCAAGTTCCCTCCTGATGAACGCCTTCGGCATGAAGCACATTGAGATCAAGTACAAGCTCGACACCCTTCGCATGATGAAGGATTTCATGTGACTAAAATGTTTTTTAAACCCGCTCTTCTCTATTCTCTGGAGGTGAGAGAGTGCAGATAATCCACCAGGATCTCAAGGAAGGCAAGGTCAAGGTGAAGGCCGAGACCCTCGACGACCTGTGGCACCTCTACCACATAATCGACCCTGGAGACACCGTTTACGCCAAAACCCTCAGGAAGCAGGCCCAGAGAGCCGACTCCTTGAGGGCTGAAAAGGTCGAGGTCATTCCAGTTTTCTTGGGTGTTAAAGCCGAGAAGATAAACTTCCACAAGTTCGCCAACCAGGTTCGCGTCACTGGCCCCATAGTCTACGCCAGCAGGGAGGACGTACCACTAGGCAAGTATCACACGATAGCGATAGAGCAGGGGACAGTTGTAACCATCCAGAAGCCCCGCTGGAAGGAGCACCACATAGAGCGGCTTAAGGAGGCGGTTGAGGCATCGAAGAGGGCGCGCGTGATGATAGTGGTCATCGACGACGGGGAGGCAGATATGGCTCTGGTTAGGGAGTACGGCGTCGAGATTCTCAACAGCATCCGCCACAACCTTGGAGGGAAGCAGTACAGGACGGATAGGGAGAGCGAGGAGATGAAGTTCTTCCACGACGTTGCGAGGACCATAGAGGACGTGATGAAGCGCGAGAACGTTGAGAAAGCCATCGTTGCTGGGCCTGGCTTCGTCAAGGAGGACTTCTACAAGTTCTTAAGGGATAAATATCCCGAGCTCGCCAAAAAGGTCGTCATCGAGGATACGAGCGTCACCGGCAGGACGGGTATATACGAGGTCATAAAGCGGGGGATAGTGGACAGGGTTTACCATGAAAACCGCGTCGCAAAGGAGATTCAGCTGGTTGAGAAAGTCCTTGAGAACATCGCCAGGAACAACGGGCTAGTTGCCTATGGTCTCAATGAGGTCGAGGAGGCAATAAACTATGGCGCCGTCGAGACGCTTTTGGTCCTCGACGAACTGCTCAAGGGCGAGGATAGGGAGAAGATAGAGGGGCTGATGGACGCGGCGAGGTACTCCCGCGGCGAGGTGATTGTGGTCAGTTCGGAGCATGAAGGCGGCGAAAAGCTGAAGGCCCTCGGTGGACTGGCGGCCCTGCTGAGGTTCAGGGTGAAGTGATGTTCCAAATTTTTTAACGGTCAAAAATAATGGGGTCATGAGAGTAGAATAAAACCCCTCTATCCCTTGTTCTCCTTTTCCTTGCTCTCGGCGGGCCCGATCTGTTCTCCACTGATGGTCTGGTAAGCTATCTGGAGGCCCTCCTCTGCGGTTATCTCCGCGTTCTCAAAATCCCCCTCTGAAAGCATTTCCTTGGCGGCGGCTATCTTCTCCTTAACCTGAGCGAGAGTGCCCTGATCCGAAATAGTATTGGAAAGATTCTCAAGCCTCTCGATCGAGAGCGATGCGATTTTTTTCTCATCGATCCTGATGGGGGTGCAGTTGCACGGAGGATTCCCCCCGTTGAAGAGGGTGGGATCGACGTAGACGGATCTGCCGTAGCCGCCGGAGGATGCCCCAGCAATCTTGTTGGACAGAGTAGTCCTCTCGTGTATCGCGTTTACCAGATCTTCGTGGTGGGGATCTACCAGCAACACGAGGGCTTGGGGATCTCTGCTGAGTGTGTCAAGTATAAGCCCCTCGTTCCAGCCGTTAACGATGTAAACGTCTCTCTTCTCTATGGAGCGGTCGTCTAAACGATCGAACGCCGCTTTCGAGGTTTCAAAGCGATCCCTTCCGACCAGGGATGTTACCTTTATCCCCTTCCCTGCCAATCTCTCGGAGTACCCCGATGGAACCAGCGGCTCTTCCCCCACGAAGAAGACCTCTTCCGGGGAAAGCGAGAGAACCTCGGAGGCAATTTCTCCATCGAACTTCCCGGCCTGGAACTTCACCAGCTTTCCGTCGTACCTGGCAACCAGAACCAGGGCCGATGCTATCGAAGCGGGGTCGTCGCTTGCAAGGACGACCACTCCTCTGGATGTGCCCTTTTTCTCATAGAACACAAAGCCGGAATACAAAACGGAAAGAACAACAATCAGTACCAGCAGTTTTTTCAGAAGACCCATCTTACGACCTCCTAATTTAAAGTCTCCGTTCCCATCGCTTATTAGGGTTTCTGTGAAGGGAACCTCACTAGAATGGTTCACCGGCAAATGGGAGAGATGAGTGGTGGTATTCAACTAAGGAATCTGCCAAGCTTGGGATCTATGCTCTTTCATAGAGCCTCACGTAGGGATCCTCAGTGAACTCCGGAAAAGATCTTTCCTCGTTCCCTTCAACTAGAACCCGGTCATTCTCCTCCGTGAACTCGCCCAGCTCAAATGCCAGAATCCCATTTTTAAGTAATTCTGTAATTAATGGATCAATGTCTTCCGGGGGAGTTATGGCTATCAGCGTCCCGGTTGAGGAAACGTCCCACGGTTCTAGTTCATAGAATTCAAGCACCTTCCTCACGAGCGGGTCAACGTGGAGCTTCTCTGCATAAACCCTAAAGCCAACTCCTGAATTGTCCGCTATCTCATGGAGGGCAGTTAAACCGCCCTCGGTTGCGTCGTGCATTCCCCTTACGAAAGGCTTAGCAACGAGGGCGTCTGGAACTACTGTCTCAAAGTAAAACGAGCGCTTCAGCCTCATCAGCTCTTTCTTGTTTAAGATCTTTGACAGATCCTCTGCCCTGAGATATGCGGCGGAAACAGCGAACTCGAGGCCGACCTTGGCAGTAACGACTATTTTATCCCCGGGCTTTGCCAGCGGGAGTTTGAGTTCGTCCTTCTTGACTAGCCCCATGGCCGTTGTCGTCGCAGTTGGTTCGGTTATGGAGGGATAAACCCCTGTGTGGCCGCCCACTATGGTTGAGCCGTACTTGTTGCACTCGTCGTTCAGGTCGCTCATGACCCTCTCCAGGAACTCCTTAGAGGTGCCCCCCGGGAAGAGGAGGTCCACTACAAGCCACCTCGGCTTTGCCCCGAAGACGGCAACGTCACTCGCCGCGAAGTGATATGTGAAGAAGCCGAAGGTCTCAGCTGGAACGCCAAGGGTAGGGTCAGTGGCGACTACGAGATAGTTCTCACCGTCGTATTCCAGAACCGCCGAATCAAAACCCTCTTTTGGGCTGTACACGACTTTGGGATCTTCCACGCCCAGATTTTGGAAGACAATCTCGCGTAAGATCTCATTCCTCAGCTTTCCCGCTGGGAGCATTTCTCTCCCCTCCAAAGCATCCTATTATTGACCTCACCTCTTCCAGCGTCCCTCCATCGCAATCCCAGCACATTACCTCGAAACTCGGGACGCGGACGCTCACCCTAACCCGCCTCTTCCTCGCTATCTTGCTGACCTCGTAGTTCACCTTATACGCTAGATCCATGAGTTCTTTGGTTACGATCTCCTCCCTGTCTATGTACTGGAGCGGACAGCCTTCCCTCCACTGTCTCCGCCTTGCGTGCTCGTACATGCGGTAGGGCTTTATTCCGGCTTCATCTGCCAGGGCTTCAACCTCCTCTGCAGTGTACTTTATGAGGGGACGGAAGATGGGAATCCCAATCCGCGGAAGGGAGCAGAGCCTTATATCGTCGTCGCACTGATCAAGCAGGGCGCCGATTATCTTGTCGTTGGCGTTGTCTCCCTTGGCCAGCACATCGAAACCGTTGTTTAGGGCGAACCACTTGGCGTTCCAGAGCATTACCTTCTTGCAGTTTATGCACACTGGTCCCTTCCTTCCCGTCGCCTCACGGAGGAGACCGTTGGTTATGTCAACTAGGTAGTGCTCGACGCCGAGCTCTTTCGTGAATTTCATAGCCCAGACGAGCGTTTCCCTCCAGCTCCATCGGTGGAAGAAGGTCAGAGCTGAGACGTCCAGACCAGCCGACTTGAGGAGGTAGAGGGCGAGGGAGCTGTCCTTTCCCCCTGAGAACATGAGGAGGATCCTTTTGCCGTAGAGCCCCACCTCTTCTGAGAACCTCTGGACTTCCTCTATAGCTCCCTTGAGTAACCTCATGGAGAAAAATCAGGGAGGGCCTTAAAAAAGATGCCCTCAGAAGTTTACCTTTTTGACCCACTGCTCCGCGAGGTCTCCAACAACCGGGAACTTGTAGAGCTCTCCCTGATACGCCTTAACCATCCCCACAATCCAAGCCGCAAAAGCCAGTAGCCCGAGGAGCCAGGAAATTATCCCGCCTATCACTGGTATCACCCAGAAGAACGCTTGGATAATCCAGATGCCAACAAACGTTATCGTCGACTGCATAGCGTGGAAGCGGACGAAGTCGCTCTCCTTCTCAAGAACCAGCAGGAGTATCCCGGTTATGGGTCCAAGAACGTACGCTATCAATCCCTCAACGTTTTCGTCCATATTAAGGGACGTCTTTTTGGACTCTTCCATTCCTGTGCACACCTCCTCTTTCAGATTATTGTACTTGTCTTAAAACTTTAAATACTTTTCCAATTTTTGTAATAATTAGGGTCCGTGTGTAGCGGCTTCTTGGGAACGCCTTAGAACCCCTCAGTTTCAAATTTCGAACTCCTGAGTTTTGTTAGGCTCACCAAAGCTTTTTAAGCCTCTCAATGGATTTGGATATGGAATTAGGAGAGCCTAACGGTGGTGATCATGATTGTACCTTTAAACTCACTTCGGCCCGGGGAAAAGGGGATCGTGGTTACCCTTCAGGGAGGGGCGGGATTTAGAAACCGGCTCCTCGGAATGGGAATCACTCCAGGTGCCGTTGTGCATGTTTTGGAGATATACAACACGGGACCTATAATCGTCAACGTCAGCGGGACCCGTTTCGCCCTTGGAAAGGGTATGGCGTCAAAGATTCTTGTGAGGAAGCTCTGAGGTGGTAAAATGGCAATGAAGGTCGTCGCCCTGGCTGGTAACCCCAACGTCGGCAAAACCACGGTTTTCAACGATCTAACCGGAATGAGGCAGCACGTAGGCAACTGGCCCGGTGTTACGGTTGAGAAGAAGGAGGGCGTTTTTGAGTACAACGGCGAGAAGTTCCTCGTCGTGGATCTCCCGGGCACGTACTCCCTCACCGCCCACTCGATAGATGAACTCGTTGCCAGGAACTTCCTTCTCAACGGAAATCCGGATGTTGTTGTGAACGTTGTCGACGCTACCTCAGTTCTGAGAAACCTCCTCCTGACGATGGAGATTCTTGAAATGGGCCTGAAGAACGTGATCATCGCCCTGAACAAGATAGATCTGGCCGAGAAGAAGGGGATACGAATAGACCCAGCGAAGATGTCGAAGGCCCTCGGCGTCCCGGTTGTGGCCATGAGCGCCAAGGAGGGCATTGGAGTCGACGAGCTGAAGAAGAGGATATACGAGATGGCGCACGGCCTCATAAAGACGGAACCGGTACTTCCGGAGTACGATCCCGAGGTTGAGAGGGAGATAGAGCACATAACGCAGTGCCTCAGGGGGACCGAGCTTGAGAGCCGCTATCCTCTACGCTGGCTGGCAATAAAGCTCCTCCAGCGCGACGACGAGGTTATGAAGCTCGTTCTGAGGTACATCGGCGAGGAAAAGCTGAAGGAGATAATGACGCACATAGGAGAGGCCGAGGAGCGCTATGGACGGGCGATGGATCTCATCATAGCCAGCCAGAAGTACGAGTTCATAGATGGACTCACCCATGAGTTCATGCATTATACCGCCAAAGAGGGGGAGAGCCTGACGGACCAGCTGGACAGGGTACTGATCCATCCGGTTTACGGGTTCGTAGTCCTTGCGGCGGTGTTTTATGCTGTATTCAAGTTCGTCTTTGCCCTCGGCCTTCCCCTCCAGGGGTGGCTGGGTGACCTCTTTGATTCCTTCGGCCAGTGGCTGGTACCTCAGATAGCCAACGAGACTCTGAGAGGCCTCTTAGTTGACGGTATAATCGGCGGTGTTGGTGCTGTCCTGAGCTTCTTCCCCCTCGTCTTCCTCCTGTTCTTTGCCCTCTCGATACTTGAGGACATAGGATACATGGCTAGGGTAGCGGTGCTTATGGAGGGTATAATGAGGAAGTTCGGCCTTCCAGGAAAGGCGGTGATCCCGCTTATACTGGGACTTGGATGCAACGTTCCCGCGGTGATGGCGACGAGAACCCTAGACGATGAGCGGGACAGACTGGTTGCTATGTTCGTTAACCCATTTATACCATGTTCGGCCCGTTTGAGCGTGATAAGTTTCCTTGCTGGAACTTTCTTCAGCTCCAACCACGCCCTCGTGGCTTTAAGTGTTTATCTGATAGCCATAACGGTTGCCCTGCTTTCGGCGTGGCTCATAAGCCATTTCGTCGTTAGAGGGGAGGAGAGTCCCTTCGTCATTGAACTGCCCGAGTACCTCATCCCGAGCTGGAAGACTGTGATACTCCACTCCTGGGAGAGGAGCAAGGAGTTTGTGAAAAAGGCGGGAACCGTCATCCTGGTCGGTGCAATAGTCATCTGGTACCTAAGCAACTACCCTGTGGAGATCGGAACGGGAAGGAGCTACGCGGAGAGGCTTGGCCAGATCTTTGAACCATACATGAGGCTCATGGGTCTTGACTGGAAGGCGGCCGTGAGTCTGCTCTTCGGCATCATAGCGAAGGAGAACGTGATATCCACCTATTCGGTGATATACGGGGTAAGCGGTGGAGAGGCCATGCTGAGGGAGGCGATGAGGCACGTGATGACCCCCCTTCAGGCCTACGTGCTGGCCGTCGTTACGACCCTCTATATACCGTGCATAGCCACGATAGGTGCGATAAAGGCAGAGAGCAACTGGAAGTGGGCGCTGTTCACCACAGTGTACATGATAACGGTGGCTTCCCTAGCTGGGATACTGATATGGCACATGGGGCTGGCACTGGGTATTTAGTTTTTGATTTTCATTTAATCCCTGCTCTTGAATTTGAATTTTTGGATTGAACTGGATAATGGGGTGGTAGTATGGGAAGGATGGAGGAGGTTCTTGATCTGATAAAAAGCGGCGTGTGGGATGAGAGGGAGATCGCGGAGAGACTGGGAATTTCGCGTGAGGAAGTTGAGGACATAATCAGAATTCTTGAGAGCCTTGGATACGTTGAGAGGGTCGAGTTCGGTTCAAGTTCCTGCGAGACCTGTCCCCTGAAGAGGATCTGTCACGGCTCATGTCTGAGGCCAACGGGAAACAGGGCTTTCAGTTTAACGGAGAAGGCGTTCACTCTCAAGAAGTGAGCCGCTGTACTCACTCAGGGGGATATATTTTACGGCCGTAAAATATATAAGCCCGCGTTCAGAGATAGCATTGGTGATACCATGAAGGCCGTCATTCTCGCGGGAGGTTTTGGTACCAGGCTCAGGCCGATCTCTTCCACCAGGCCCAAACCGATGGTCCCAGTCCTTGGCAAACCCAATCTTCAGTACCTTCTCGAAAGCCTCGGGAAGATCAATGAGGTTGATGAGATCATCCTCTCCGTTCACTACATGAGGGGCGAAATAAGGGAGTTCATCGAGGAGAAAATGGCGGACTATCCAAAGGACATCCGCTTCGTTAACGACCCGATGCCGCTCGAAACTGGCGGGGCGCTCAAGAACGTTGAGAACTACGTTGATGAGGACTTTCTAGTCATTTACGGCGACGTTTTCACGAACTTTAACTTTGAGGAGCTCATAGATGCCCACAGGAAGAACGACGGCCTTGTGACCGTCGCCGTTACGAAGGTCTACGACCCGGAGCGCTACGGTGTGGTCGAGACAGACGGGGATGGAAAGGTTATCCACTTTGAAGAAAAGCCCCACAGGCCGAAGACCAACCTTGTAGATGCGGGAATCTATGTGGTCAACAAGAAGGTTCTAGAGGAGATACCCAAGAACAGGGAAGTCTACTTCGAGAGGGAGATCCTTCCAAAGTTCGTTGGCAGGGGAGAGGTCTACGCCTACAAGATGCCCCGTGAGAACTACTGGGTCGATCTCGGGACCCCCGATGACCTATTCTACGCCCACCAGATAGCCATGGACGAGATAGCCAAAGAAAACGGCTACATGGTCATAAAGGAAACTGCGGAGGTTCCTGAAGACGTTGAAATTCAGGGTCCGGTCTACATCGATGAGGGTGCCAAGATCGGACACGGCGTTAAGATAAAGTCCTACACCTACATCGGGCCCAACACGATAGTCGAGGACAAGGCCTACTTCAAGAGGGCCATTCTTATCGGAAGCGACATCGTCAAGGCCGAGGCGGAGATAAAGGACAGCATCCTTGGGGAAGGTGTCGTCGTCGGCAGGAACGTCATCCTCAAGGAGAACGCAGTCGTGGGGGACTATGCGAAGATCTACGACAACCTCGTGATCTACGGTGCGAAGGTGCTCCCCTGGAAGAAGGTCGAGGAGTACGAGGCGTTCATTAAGATAAAGCTCGATCCTACCAAGGTCAGACCCGGTCAATACCCGGACCGCTGTCCGCTGGGCCTGCCGGAGTGCATCTACAAGAAGTTCAAGTCGATAGCGGGAGAAAAGCCTCCGTGTGATGAGTGCATAGAGAACCAGTGGCTGTTCTGAAGATCTTTTTATTTTCCCACTGTTCTTCCGTTTTAGTTGGAGGTGTCTGGCAGTCACTTGTCGCGCTGGTGTTATTCAGTACTTCATCCTCGGGTTGTACTCGAGGAGCATCATCCCGTTTTTGAATATCCTTATCGTTCCGCTCTCGGAGAGGCTTATGGCGGTGGCCTTCGTGAGCTTTGTTATCCCCGCCGCGGCTATGTGCCTCGTACCCAGACCGGGGGGGAGCCTTAGGTTCAATCCGCGGGGATCCACTTCCAGATAAACTCCCGCGGATACTATTCTGCCCCTTGAGCTGATTATAAACGCCCCATCAAGCTGGGCGAACTCTTTGATTATCTCCTTGCTGTTCCTGTCGAGCACGTTTATTTTGTGGCCTCTGAAGGGGTTGGGGAGCATACTGTGAGAGTGTTTTATGACGTTTTTGACGTCTCCCACGACGAAGAGAGTTCCTATCGGGTGCCCTTCACGTCCTTCGATGCTTAGTTCTATGGCTATCTCAAGCAGTCTCTGGACCACTGATTGGGCTTGGGAGAAAAATCCGTTCATTGCGAACAGATTTTTCTTAACCGTCTTCACCCCAAGGGCATCTGAGGCCACGTATACGAAGGACTCCCCTTCCTTTACCAACTGCTGTTCCATCAGAAACGCGGATACGAGGTTCAAAGTGCTCTCCAGATCAAGGTTGGGTGGGATTGAGAGGCGCATCAGTCTGGGGTTTTTTACGTCAAAAACCGGGCCAACGACCACGAGGGTTAGGTCAGTCCCTGACAGCAGTTCTTCCTCCGTCTCCTTTGGTGGCTCCGTGAGAAAAACTAACACCCTGGCCCTTATCCTCCTCGCCACTTCAACTGCCGCGGTACTCAGCACGTCAACCATTGTCATTTTTCCAAACCATTAACTAATCGTGAGGGGGCCATTAAAATCTTTTTCCTTCTGTTGCGCTACCTCCAAAAGTTAGGTAAACTTAATAAGGGTCGGCGTGCATCACCGGTAGGGGTAGTGATGGGCATGCGCATTGTAGTCGCGATTACCGGTGCGAGCGGCAGTGTTTACGGTGTTAGGCTAGCCGATAAGCTTCGGTCCATGGGTCACGATGTAATCTTGCTGGCCTCGAAAACGGGCATCGCAGTGACAAAACACGAGCTCGGCGTCGATTTAACCCCGGACTACTCCGAGGACGATCTGTTTGCCCCAGTGGCATCGGGATCTTACAGGTTCGATGCAATGGTGGTAGCGCCCTGCTCGATGAAGACCTTAGCATCTATAGCCAATGGAATTACCGACAACCTGATAACGCGGGCAGCGGACGTCGCCCTGAAGGAACGGAGGAAGCTCGTCCTTTTGATACGGGAAACTCCCCTGAGTGTGATTCACCTAGAGAACATGCTGAGGGCGGCCAGGGCCGGGGCCGTTGTTATGCCAGCCTCTCCAGGATTTTATAACCATCCCAAAACTTTGGAAGATATCGTAAACTTTATAATCTGGAGGATACTAGACCAGTTAGGGATAGAGGAAAACTATCCGAGATGGGGGGAGTGAAATGATGCAACTTGACGATCTTGACAGATCAATCCTCCGACTCCTGAAAAAAGACGCTAGACTGACTATCTCGGAAATAGCCGAGAAGCTCAACCGTCCCGAGTCAACCATACACTTTAGAATCAAGAAGCTCCTTGAGAAGGGTGCCATAGATCACTACACTATACTCCTCGGTGAGGCCCTTCAGCCCAAGAAAGTTGCCCTCGTTGTGCTCCAGGCTGAGACCCCTATAATCGAGGACTTCCTTGAGCGGTACGTTAACCACATTATGAGGACTCTGGCCATGCTCTCGAACGTCCTCTTCGTTGCCAAAAGCGGGAAGGACACGGTTATGGCCCTCATTGGGGGCGAAAACGAGGAGAGCCTTGAGGCTTTCATAGATGAGAACATCAAAACCCTTCCGACATTGAAGGGTGTCCACGTGTACTTCATTGACGACATAAAGAAAGGTGAGGAGCTTATAGGCTTCCTCGTCGATGTCTGAGTTTTCTCTCTTTTAAACGCCTTTTAGTTCGGTGGTTTAGATGGAGGTCGAGGTCAAGTTTAGGGTTAGCTTTGATGATATGAAAGGGAAGATAGAAGATCTTGGGGCCGAGTTCAAAGGAGAAGAACTTCAGGAGGATCTCTACTTTTCCCTCCCCCACCCGGAGCTCCTTAGGGTTAGGTGGATCCGGAACCTTGGCAGGGCTTACATAACCTACAAATACATACAGGATCCAGGGAAGAACGAAGAGTTCGATGAGCTTGAGGTTGAGGTCTCGGATTTCAAGACCGCGGTTGAGATCCTCAGGCGCCTCGGGTTTAAAGAGGACGTCCTTGTGAAAAAACGCCGCCTGGTCTACAAACTAGGGGATGTGACCTTTGAGCTGAGCGACGTTGAGGGGCTCGGAAGCTTCCTTGACATAGAGATCCTGTCCGATGACGTTGTCTACGCAAAGGAGAGGATATGGGAAGTCGCCAAAAGACTGGGTTTAGCCGAGAAAGACGTCGAACCGAGGCTCTACCAGGAGCTCCTGAAGGAAAAATGAAACGGTTGGAGGTCACCTCGCCGTTGCAACTATCTTTATTATATCGTTGAACTGAAGTTCGTAGTCGTCTCCGACGCGCCTGTGGGTTCTGGCGTTGACCGCGTAGAGAAAAGTCTTTCCGAGATCAGTGTGCACTTTGTAGGCCAGATCGCGAGGTGTTGAACCCCGAGGAAGGAGATGCACGTGCGGCAGAACGTTCCCGAACTGATCCGTGAGCTTGTGCTCGTCTTCAACTGGATAAACGGGGATCAGGTTGAGCAGTTTAAACACGGCGGTGTCAATGACCTTCTGCACCCCGGTGGAGCCGAAGCGATCCAGAACCTTCTCCTTTATTATCTGAAGTGCCCTCTCCTGCTTCGGGTTCATTTCCTTGACGACCCTAAAGTCGCTCGATCCAGGTATGTACTCTATGAAACCTGCCTTTGCCGCCTTCCTCAGGGTCAGCTCCGCGGCGGCACTGGTGGGGATGACCATGTACCCCCTCTTTTCTCCCTCGCTGATGAGCCGCTTTAGATCTTCTTCACTTGCCGCGTCTGCCTTGTTGGCGGCGATTATTATCGGTTTGTTGACCTTTCTGAGCTCGTGAACGAAGCCGAGAAGGTCATCATCGCTCCACTTGGTAGGATCACTGTTGAGGCCGAGTTTGTGTACCGCCTCCCATACGTCCTCCTCTTTAACTCCTATTCCCGACAGGTGGCTGGCTATCGCCTCTTCGAGCTTTATGTGCTGAAGTTTTATCCTCTTGGCGAATTTTTCCCAGTTCTTCTTCAGTATTCCATATATCCAGAAATCGATCTCCCTCTCGAGGAACTCAATGTCCTCAACTGGATCGTGGTGATCCGTGGGCTGTCCTTCGGCGTCCGTTTTTCCTGTGGCATCTATAACGTGGATCAGGGCAGAGGCCATTCTGAGGTCATCGAGGAACTTATTGCCAAGTCCTCTGCCCTCGTGGGCACCGGGAACTAGGCCTGCCACGTCTATCATTTTGACGGGGATTAACGCTATCCCGTTTCTGTACTCGTAGTTCTGTGGATTAGGTGTGCAGCTTAGTTCCCTGCAGGGATGCTCCGCCCTTGCGTAGGTTACTCCTACGTTGGCTTCTATCGTCGTGAACGGATAGTTCGCCACCTCAACGTCCACGAGGGTGGCCGCTGAAAAGAACGTTGACTTCCCCACGTTTGGTTTTCCAACGACTCCAATCTCCATCATCGACCCCCGCTCAATTTGGGAAGCATGGCTTTAAGAAGTTGTGGGCCGATTCAGGTTGTCCCGAGGTTGTAAACTTCCTTTTACCTGGGATTAAAACCTCTTTTAGACGTTAGTTTTATTAGGAACCCATCCCAAATTACCTCTGCCCATAAACGGCCGATGGGCAATAAAGTTAAAAACATGAGCGCAGTAAGAGTATTGAACCCCATCGCGGGAGGTGAAGGTTCGTGAAATCCAAAAACGGATTTAAAGAAGTGAAGAACCGGAAGCTGCAAGTGCTTCCATTGATATTCCTGTTGCTTGGGAGCATACCCTGGCTCGGTGCCAGTGTTGGGTTCGCCAGTGCTTCTGAGTCCGACAATATTTTCTGGGCAGGCTTGTACCAGGCAGAGAAGAGCAGCGTTGTTTCACTCGCTTACGGTGATTCGGGGCTGGTTTTTGTTGGATGGCTCAACGGTGCAGGAGTTGACCACTCTGACGCATGGCTGGTAAAGCTCAACGATGACGGCAGCATAGCTTGGCAGAAGGCCGCAACCGGCAACTACGGTTTCAATGATATCAGGGCCTCAGGTGACGGGTACATCGCCGTTGGCTGGGCTAACGGTGCGGGAATTCCCGAGAACGACGCCTGGATAGTTAAGTTCGACGGCGACGGGAACGTCGTCTGGCAGAAGGCCATAGGAGGCGACGGAAACCAGATGGCCTTTGCCGTCTCAGGTTACGCCTTTGTTGGCTGCTACAACGGCCAGCCGTGGATAGGGGCCTTTACCGGGGACGGTAACATCTCCTGGCAGAAGGTTCTCCAGGGTGAGGGCAACTACGGCTTCACCAACGTCCTCAAGGACTACAAGTACTACTACGCCGTTGGCTGGGCTAACGGTGCCGGCATCTCGAAGAACGACGCTTGGATAGTCAAGTTCAAGGGAGACGGAAGCAAGGCCTACTGGCAGAAGGCAATCGGCGGGCCTGGAGACGAGAAGGCCACCGCTATAGTCCCAGTCTACAAGGGAACCGTTACTTCGGTGCTTACCGACGAGGGAACCGTCCTCGTGAAGTTCGACTACTACGGCAACCTGAAGTGGCAGAAGCTCTACAGGGGCGTCTTCATCAAGAACATGTACAGCACCCGCGGCTTCATAATCGCGGTCGGTACCATGGGCGACGATGCAGTTGTGATTAAGCTCACCCAGGACGGTGACGTCGTCAAGGCAGTTACCTACGGTGGGGATGCCGCCGACGCCCTCAACGCGGTCATTGTGAAGGGCAATGTCGTCTACGCAGGGGGAGAGCTCAATGACAACGCGTTCGTATTTAAGGGCCCGACCTCGGGAGTCCTCGACTCGATGGCCAAGGATGTTAGCATCACCGTTGAGGACGCAAACCTCACCGTCACTGACACCTCACTTGAGCTGGTCGACACCAACGCTACCGTCAGCGATACTTCTGCGGAGTTCGTTGACACCTCAGCCCAGTTCACCCAGCTCTCCGAGATGAAGAAGGTCTTCAGCGTTTCCGATCCGGTGGGTGATGACCACGGTCCGGGCACCTACACTTACCCGACCAACCCGGTCTTCAACCAGACCGGCCTCTTCGACCTTACGGGCTTCACCGTTTACGAGACGTCCAGCGATTATGTTCTCTACTTCCACTTCAAGAACCTTGGCGGTAACCCGTGGAGTGCTCCGAACGGATTCAGCCTGCAGATAATCGAGGCTTACTTTGACTTCAAGGACGGTGGGAACACTTCAGCCATCAAGCTCGCCGACAACGGCCCAGGAGCAAACGTCAAGTTCAACAGGCCTTGGGACGTCGCTCTCAGGGTCCACGGTTGGGGCAGCGACCTGGTTCTCCCGAACATGACCACCATCCCGATAAAGGCTACCGCCGACCTTTCAACCAACACTGTCATAGTCACAGTGCCGAGGAAGTACCTCAGGATAACCCCCGACACTTTCTACGCTGTGCTTGTTGGTAGTCAGGATGGGTTTGGTGTTGATACTTGGAGGGACGTTAACGTTGAGGCTGAGGAGTGGAGGATTGGCGGTGGAGACGCTGGTGCCATTGCCGCCGGTGTCGCCCCACGCGTCATGGACCTCCTAGTCCCTGACTGGTTCAGCACCGTTCTCCCGCAGGAGAAGCAGCTTTCGTCCTACAAGTACACCGAGGACTTCGAGCCGGTATCACTAGCCACCGTTGACATGGTTCCCGTGAGCGACAACTACGGCTTCCTCACCGTGACCTCAGAGCCGGACGGTGCCACAGTTTATATCGACGGTAAGGAGATCGGAACCACCCCGATCCAGCACTACGTCCTTCCGGCGGGCCTCCACGAACTCAGGGTCAGCAAGGACAAATACCTTGACGAGGCTCTCAACATTTCAATAGTTGTCGGTCAGGAGCTCTCAGTACCGATTGAGCTCATTCCGAGGACTGGAATGCTCACAATCACCTCGAACCCGAGCGGGGCCACAGTTCTCGTTGACGGTCAGGAGGTTGGAACCACTCCGCTTGAGAAGTACAGGGTGCCCATAGGGCTTCACGAGGTCACGATAGTCAAGAAAGGCTACTACGAGGAGTCCCTCAACGTCTCGATCCTTGAGAACAAGGAGCTCTCATTCCACGTTGACCTCGTTCCAAAGACAGGCCTCCTCACAATCACAAGCACACCTGACGGTGCCACGGTTTACATTGATGGCCAAGAGGTTGGAACCACTCCGCTTGAGAAGTACAGGGTGCCCGTTGGAACCCACGAGGTCACAGTCAAGAAGGAGGGCTACCGTGAGGAGAGCTTCAACGTCTCGATCCTTGAGAACAAGGAGCTTTCAGTGCCGGTTGAGCTTGTGCCGCTTACCGGAACCTTGACCCTGACCTCTGATCCGAGCGGTGCCACCGTCATCATCGATGGCCAGGAAGTCGGCACCACACCACTTGAGAAGTACACCCTGTCCGTTGGAGACCACGAGGTCACCGTCAAGAAGGATGGGTACAAGGAGCAGAAGTTCACCGTGACTATCGAGGCAGGCAAGGAAGTCACCAAGAACGTCAAGCTCGAGAAAATCCAGACGAGCACAACCACAACAACTACTACGACAACTACGACCACGTCCTCACCGAGCAAGACCACCACTACCAGCAAGCAGGGTGGTGGAGGAATCTGCGGTCCGGCCGCTCTCGTCGGCCTGGCAATAATACCGCTCCTCCTCAGGAGGAGGAAGTGATCCCTTCCCCTTTTCTTTATCGTTTTTGAGTTAACTTTTTTAAGTCCCGTTTCGGTTTGCGGTTCATGAAGGCCTTTATCTTAGCTTATCCTGAGAAGCCGAATGAGAACTACACGATTCCCGTTGGAGATGAGCCGGTTATCAGGTTAACCGAGAGAAGGCTTCTTCTAACGAAGAGAATAGATGACATCGTCACGCTCGTTCGGAAGGACAAACTCAAGACCTATTCGCTTCATGTCTCCAAACCCCTCCCGGCTTCCGGAAGAAATAAAATGGAAGCCCTCTTAAATCCCCTGAGGGGGGTTGAAGAGCTCTTTCTCCTTGAGGGCAACATGCCCCTGGTAATGCCGTTCTTCGTGGATTATATGGTTGGTCTGTTTTATGAGATGGAGCCTGACGCATTAATTCCCGTCTGGAGGGATGGGAGCACGGGGGTTACCCATGCCATCTACGATTCTGAGGCCTTGTTAGATGCCATTGAAGCGGCTCTGGGCGAAGGATACCGGAGTCTGAGCAAAGTGGTTGAGTTCCTCGATTATCAGCCGCTGTCTATAGAAGAACTGTCAAGGAGAAACCCAAAGGTAACGCTGAGCTTCTTTAGGGTCAAGAACGGAAACGATGCCCGGTTTGCAGAGGAGACGCTTAAGGCTCTCGGCCAGTTATAGCAGTGCTTTTATTTCGCTGTCCACGGGTATTGAGTGCTCCCCCAGGTTCCCAACAAAATCCGCTGGGGCACGGAGGAGGGACACGTTAAGCCGGTAATGACCGCGGTAGGAGCTCATTCTAGCCACGAAGAGGTAGTCAAAGAGCTCTGGTAGAAGGTAGTGGGATGAGAACTCCCCGGGGAGGTCCAGCTCGTTGAGGACTATCGGGGTGTGGGTAAGGATTAGGGTTACGTCCTTTTCTCCCGCGATCTCGAGTAGTTCCAGGAGTCCATCAGTGCTCCTGTCCCTCAGCAGGGGAAAACCCGAGACGACAAGAGAAGAGCCAGGTTCCATAGTTTTCAGGGCTTCCACTACCGAAGACAGCCTGTAAGTTTTTCCAAAGTGGAATCCACTGATGTCCTCTTTTATCCTCCTGAGAGTGCTTGGAGTAAAGCCCCCACCCACCTGGACGTGGTAGACACTCCCCCCTTCGAGGAGAGCCGCCTCAAGGTATGTCACCAGAAAGACCTCAGAAAGCTCATCGGAGAACAGCACGGCCGACGAACTACCCTGCCTTATTCCAAGGGGGAACCCTTCGAACGGTTTGACCTCCTCTGATTGGTCTGGAGTGTGGAACACCAGTGTCATCAGAGGAATAACATCCTGGGAATATTTATAGGTTGCGTTTGTGAAATGTCATCCTCCGGATGAGCCTTTGAGCGCCTCCAACACTGCGTTGAACGGAGCATCGGTTTTTACCGCGGTCGGCGAAAAGTGGGTTCTGGTGGCCGCGTACCCCCTGTTCTTAAGCTCTTCAACGACGGCCTTGACCTTCCTTAGCTCAAGCCCGTTTCTTCTGGCTATGGCATGCGTATCGTAGTGGAACGGAACGTCCAGCTCTTCTCTTAGAACTTCTAGGAACTTGAGTGTTTTTTTATGCGCAAGCTCGCTTTCTCCTGCCCCTTTTAAAACATCCTCCACAAAGCCCTGATCCTTTAGGGGTCCCAGCCACATGGGGCCGTAGACCTTACCTCTGTTTTGCGGGAGGAAAGCTGTTTCATAGAAGAACTCGCCGTTCTCCCTCTGCCACAGGTATCCAAGCTGGTTGAGGCTCCCATCGGCCTTTCTCGCTCCGCTTCTCAGCCGGAGGAATGCTCTGAAGTAGTGGTCGCGGTAGTATGCGAGAAGAACTTCAACCCCCAGATCGTATTTGGCGGCGTATCTGACCACAGCCCCGATCAGTATCCTTAACCCCGCTTCGTGGCACAGCTCCCCCCTTATGGGCTCGGCCAGGTACTTCCTCCTGCATGCCTGCCTGTAGGCCCCGCAGAGAACTCCAGTGTCAGTGGCGGTTATCCCAAGGACTCCCTTTCTCTTCACCGACCTGAGGGCGGCATCCAGAAACTCTATGGGGGAGCCGAAGGGGTCCAGATCCAGGAAGTCGAAGTAGCGGAAGTTCTCTGCCATCAACCTGTTGGCGTCGCCTTTGTTTGCAACGGCGAGCTTTTCGCCCCAGAAATAGGCTCTATCTCCCTCCTCATAGAGCTCCCCTTCGAGGTTCTTTTTCAGGTTCTCCTTTATCAAGCCGTAGGCCTCGTCGCTTATGTCGTTGAGCCAGATCTCCTGAGCTGGGGTCTCAAGGGCGTACCTGATGCCCCTTATCCCCGTCGCAGATAGGGCGTCAAGTACCTTTTCAGGCTGTAGAATCTTGAGGACGAGAACGCTTATGTCCCGGTTCAGGGCCATAACGGGATTGTAAAACACTGGTGCATCGTATATTCTCTCGGCCTTTGGAACGAGTATCCTAGCCAGGCCCTCTTTGATCTCGATAAACTCCACTTTTCTCACCTGAGAAAGAAAAGGTGGGAAGCGTTTAAAGGATTTCGACGTAGTCCCCGATGGCCTGTCCCGGGAGACCGGGGTTAAAGTAAGCCTTTACTTCTCCCCTGTTGCCGTGAGCCCGGAGTATCTTTCCTATCATCTTCCGCCCCGTGGGGGTCCTCCAGACGACTTTTCTCCCAATGAGGGCGCTCGCTCCTGCCCTGTCCTCCACTCCAAGGGGCTTGAGGATCATGTGGTGGTTGTGCTGGTGCTCGTGGCTACCGGCGTAGGAGAGGACTATAGCCCTCCTCATGATCCTCACCCCCTTCGAGGATTTTTGAGGGATAGCGATTTTTTAAAACTTATCCTGCGGTAGGCTAATATAGGCCAATGCCCAACTCCCCATATGGTACTTAACATCCTCAAGAAACTCCAGTTCAGGAGGGATGTTCCCGCTGAAATTTCCAGTTCGGGAGAGGTAACGGTAATGCACGTAAGCGACACTCCCGAATCCGTTTATCCCTTTGTTCAAAGGCTGATAGAGAAGATCAGTCCGGACTACATAATCCACACTGGAGATTTGGCCGACAACCTTAAGCTTGAGAGGAGGCCTGAGTTGCTTCCTCGATACAGGGGTGCCATTAGAAAGCTTGCATCAATACTCAAGGGGAGCGGGGCGGAGCTCTACATTGTGCCGGGCAACGAGGACGACGTTGAGGTGATAAGGGAATTCTTCGGCGATGCCGTTGTTGACCCTGGAACCGTAGTGGAGATCGAGGGGGTGAGGTTTGCCCTGGGCCACAGGCCCGAGGAAGTCCTCGGTTCCCCCGTGGATTTTCGGCTCTACGGTCACAACTTCAAGCTCATTGAGAAAGGTTTGAATGGCGTTCTGGGGGTTAATTTCGTCCTTCTCCCAAGCGGGAGAACGTACAGAATAAAATACCCCCCAGGAACCGATACCTGCCGGGGATACAAGATGTGGAGGGGTCTGTGATGAAGGTTGCCCGTTTTGGTCCGTCGATAGTGTTCCTGAGAACCGCACACGCGGAGGCCGTTAAAGAAGCTTTGAAGGAGGCCTTTGGGGTTGAGGAGATCAGCACTGAGGAGGCCATACGGAAAAGCAGCGAGTTTGAGACCGTCCTCTTTGTTACCGACGAATGGCAGAAGGAGACCCTGCCGCCGAAGACCGGGTTTTTGGTGAAATCCCACGCCCCGCTCGTTCTGAGCCAGATAATAAACAGGAATCTTCCAATTGAAAAGGTTCATGTTGAGAGTACGCTGATCTTCCTCAGGGTGCCTCAAAAGGTGGACGAAGCCCTGAAACTCATAGCCGAGAAATACGGCGGTGACGTCATGGATATAAAAACCGCCCTTGACGAGGGTGAGGCCAATGACACCATAATAGGGATCACTACCAAAAAGCTCAGCTCGTCGATCGGCCCGGAGGAGATAGAGGGCGCCGTCCTCATAAGGAGGAACTTTCTTCGGGTTTACAGAGAGTTGAGCATCGACGTCCCCCTTCTCCTGCTGAGGCTGATGCCGGAGTGGAACGAGCTGACGATCAAGATATACGACACGGAGAGACGGTACGAGGAGAACATAGAGCGGCTCATGATGGTCATTGAAGACCTCGACTTGGGCTTCATCGTTGGGGAAGGATGGGACTGGGATTATCCAAGGCCCTTCATGCGCGTTCCGGTCTACAAGCTCAAGCTCCTGACATGGGAGAAGCCCGAAAGGGTAAAGTTCCTCCTTAAGGGCATCGAGTACGCCGGTTACAAGAGGCTCTGCGACATAGACGTCTTCCTGGAAGGGAAGAAGATGCACTGGACTTCCCTTGGAAAGTACGACTCAAAGTTCGACCTAGCCAAGGCTGCCCGTGAGGAGCTGGAGAAGCATCTAAGCGAAGACGTATTAAAGAGGCTCAAAGAGCTTGATAAGAAGCTTGTGGATAAGTCAAAGGATTAACGCTTCTTTATTTTTGCAACAAAGAAGCCGCTCGTCCCGTGTTTGTCCGGATAAAATCTCCTCGCCTTTCTTATCTCTTCGCTCAGCTCAACTCCGAAGGGGTTCGTCAAAGCTGGCTCGCCGTATCTCAACGGAAGAAGCTCAACGTCGAAGTTGTCTAAGACCCACTGGATAACGAACTCGTTCTCCTCCGGCTCTAGGGAGCAGGTTGAATAAACTAGAATCCCCCCCTCTTTAAGGACGCTCAGGCCCTTCTCGAGGAGCCTCATCTGAAGACCCTGGCAGAACTTAACGTCATCCATCGTTCTGTTGGATTTCCTCTCCGGGTTCTTGTGTATCGTTCCGGAGCCCGTGCAGGGCGCATCGAGGAGGATTTTGTCGAACTCAACGCCGAGCTCGTCTATGTGGAGGGAAGAGCTGTGGAGGAGGATAGTGTTTGTAATTCCCAGCCTCGAAAGGTTGAGCCTCGTCTCCTTAAGCCTTTCTTCTCCAACGTCGAAGGCGTAGATTATCCCCTCGTTCTCCATCAGCTGTGCCATGTAGGAGGTCTTTCCCCCGGGGGCGGCGGCCATGTCGGCGACGGTCTCTCCAGGTTTAGGCTCTAGGGCAACGGGGGGATACATCGAGCTCGCCTCCTGGATGTAGAGAAGGCCGGAAAGATATTCGGGTGTTGAGGTTATCGAGAACGGCTCCCTCGTGAGGCAGAAGCCCTCCCTCGCCCAGGTAACTCGTTTAAACTGAAAGCCCTTCTTGTTGAGGAGCTTCGTGAGTTTTGGAATCTCTATCCTGAGGGTGTTAACGCGGAAGCATCTCGGCAGAGGTTTTTCCATGGCCTCTGCTATCGCTAAGGCCCTCTCGCCCCAGAGCTGGTAATACCTTTCAGCGAATGTCCTTGAGTAGCCGAGGGAAAACAACCTTTCGAGCATGTTGGAAGTTGGGAAAGGGGTTTAAAAGGTTCTTGGGCATAAAATGCGGTCTTTTAATCAACTTGAGAGTGTGGAAATTAACCTAACATCGAAAAATTAAAATAGTATGTCACCAAAAATTAGTACATCATCATGGCGGTGAGTGACATGAGACATAGCTTGCTCTTAGCCGTCCTTTTTCTCGTGGTGGCGGGGATAGCTGGATATTGGACATGGAGCGCCCTTGGATCCAATTCAGGGAGCACCCGCATTGCCGGCGATATTGAGCTCGTGGAAATCGACCATGAAGTTCTCGCAGGACTTGGAAACGGGTTTTTCGTGAAGGTGGACAACTCAACCTTCATAGCAAGCGTTAAGGTTTTGGTTAAGGGGGAGCGAGCCGAGAATAGAGTGTATCGGGTGAAGAACGGAAAGGCCGAACTGCTGGGTAAGCTCGATGCTCCCTTCGTGACCGATGTCCCCGCCTTGTGGATAAACAATGAGGTGTTACTCTTTGGGGGATACAATCCCGGCAACATTACTCAGATTCCCATCGTTTACGCGTACAACCCTGAGAACGGGACCATGAGGAAATTCGTTGAGATGCCCTTTAGGGACTACGACCAGCTCTCCCTTCTCTGGGATGGTTCAAAGGCGTATCTCTTCGTCAGATTCCTGGGTGGAAACCTCTCCGTCTATTCGTTTGACCCCTATGCAAAGATATTCCAGCGCCTCGATCTCGATTTCCCGGAGGGGTTCGTCTTTCCGGGAACCTCAATGTATGCGGCTGTGTGGTACAAAGGGAAGGGATACCTCGTACACGGCGATAGGATAGCGGTCTTCGATCCATCCTCAAAAAGCTTCCTCTGGGCTCCAGTTAGGCTTCCCGACAAATACTGGGCCAGAACGGCGGTGGCAACTGACAGGGGATATACATCTTCGGCGGCTTTTACGACAGCTCCAACTTCAGCCGTGCCATCTACCTCTTCGTCCCGGAGGATAACTCCATAACAAAAGTCGGCACCCTCCCGTATCCCATTGGGCAGGCTCCTGGAGCCTGGGACGGAGAGAAGATATACCTAGTTGGAGGGAGAGGTCCTGGACCCAACAAGTACATCGTAATCTTCACGCCTAGGGATTAGATGTTCATCGGTCTTCGTGATCATTCCATGACCAACAAGTTTTAGGAGGCCAAAAATTTAGGATCTATCACAGGGATGGCAAAAAATGAAGAAAAATCCTCAGACCTTAATCCCGCCCATGACGAGGGCCATGACTGCCTTCTGGGCGTGGAGCCTGTTCTCCGCTTCATCGAAGACGACGCTGTTCGGGCTGTCAACGACGTCGTCCGTAACCTCCTCGCCTCTGTGGGCCGGGAGGCAGTGCATGAAGATGTAGTCAGGCTTCGCGTGCTTGACGAGGTCTTTGTTGACCTGGAAGGGCTGGAATATCTTCCTCCTCTCCTCTGCCTCGGCTTCCTGCCCCATGCTCGCCCAGACGTCAGTGTAGATGACGTCGGCGTCTTTAACAGCCTTGATCGGATCGTGGAGGAGCTCAAAGCTTCCACCGCTCTCGGCGGCGTTCTGCTCTGCCCACTTGATAACTTTCTTGTCCGGCTCATAACCTTCTGGGGTGGCAACGACCACGTTGGCACCGAGCTTGGTTCCGGCTATCATGAGGGAGTGGGCGACGTTGTTGCCGTCTCCAACGTAGACGATCTTAAGGCCAGCTATTCTCCCCTTCTTCTCAAGGATGGTCTGATAATCAGCTAGGGCCTGGCATGGGTGTGAGAAGTCAGAGAGACCGTTTATCACTGGAACGCTTGCGTATTTTGCCAGATCCTCAACGTCCTTGTGGGCGTAGACCCTCGCCATGATCCCATCAACGTACCTGCTGAGAACCCTTGCGGTGTCGGCTATCGTCTCTCCCCTGCGGAGCTGGAGGTCCTGGGCGTTGAGGTAGAGGCCGTAGCCGCCGAGCTGGTAGATACCGACCTCGAAGGAGATCCTGGTTCTAGTTGAGGGCTTCTGGAATATCATAGCTAGAGTCTTGCCCTCGAGAACGCGGTGCGGCTTTCCGATCTTGTTCCAGATCTTCATCATCTCAGCTGTTTTGAGAATCGTCTCAAGCTCCTCCCTCGTGAAGTCCTGGAGGCAGAGAACATCCCTTCCTGCAAGGCTAACCACCATGCGCATCACCGAAAAATCCTCGATGCCCTCACTAATAACCCTTTCGTCGGATAGAATTGGGTGGAAGTGAAAAGTCTTTGAGTTCCATCTTGTTTTTCTTTCTAAATGCAACGTTCAATGCTGAATACACCTGCATTCTAATGTATTTTCCGGAGTTTGCAGATTTAATTTTTAATGTCATAGAAAGGAAACTTTTTTAAAATTAGGATTACAAATAATGTGGGGTGATCCCATGTCTGAGTTGAAAGATGCAAAAACCTGGGGCGGAATCGGGTCTATACTGACAATCTTTGGCCTGGGCTTCATCGGCTTTATACTGAAGCTGATAGGCATTAAGAAGATATCAGAAGCAACCGGCAACGAGGAGATCTACAACAAGTACCTGTGGGCCGCTATTCTGGCAGTGATTGGCCTCCTCCTGCCCCTGCCAGGCTTGTTGTCCGGAAGCATTGCAGGATTTGGGCTTATGGGTGTGCTCGCGGCGATCCTTATGATAGTGTCCGTGTACTTCATGAAGCAGAGCTACGACATGATAGCGGAGGAAACAGGCGTGGCCATGTTCAAGACCGCTGCCCTGCTCTACATAATAGGAGCCGTCTTAATGATAATCGTGATCGGTATCCTGTTGATATTTGTAGCAGCGATTCTCGAGACGGTTGCATTCTTCTCCCTGCCGGACGAACTCCCTGGAAAGAAAGGTCAGACACCAGCAGAGGAAGAGGTCGTCTTTTGAACTTCTTCCCTTTTTGTCCTTTGATTTTCTGATGAAAATTTTGTCCTCAAAAAACTAATAAGGGAAGGTTCATTCTGTTTTCGGTGGCATCCATGGGCGATGGAATCAGGGTGACCCTTGTCAATTATACAAAGAACCCACTTGAGACTGTCACATGGGCGGCCCTTATAAGCTACTGGGAAGAATGGGAAACGGAAGCCTTTGAGAGGATGACCGAGAACGACGTCGAAATGCACCTTCCGAGGGTTCTTGGCTACGGGCACGAGTCAATTCTTGAGCATGCGACGCTCACTTTTGCCATAGAAGGCTGTTCTCGTGTTTGTTCGCATCAACTTGTTAGACATAGACTTGCTTCTTATACCCAACAGTCACAGAGGTATATAATTTTAAACCCGAAAGACATTGAAGAGACCTTTGTTATCCCCGAGGAGATAAAAAAGGATCCAGAGCTACTTGGGGAGTGGAAGGAGTTCATGAAAAAGTCCATCGAGCTGTACAAAAAGAGCATTGAGCGCGGCCAGCACCAGGAGGACGCGCGCTTCATCCTCCCACAGGCAGTCAGGACGAAGATAGTCGTTACAATGAACCTCCGCGAGCTGAAGCACTTCTTGGGGCTGAGGGCATGCGAGAGGGCTCAGTGGGAGATAAGGGAAGTAGCCTGGAAAATGCTAGAAGAGATCGCGAAGAACGATGAGCTGAGGCCGATAATAAAGTGGGCGAAGCTCGGGCCGAGGTGCATCCAGATCGGCTACTGCCCCGAGGGCGAGCTTATGCCCCCCGGATGCTGGAAGAGGACCAAGGAGAAATGGGAGGCACTTTTCAGGAGTTTTTCTCGGTGATTATCCAAACAACTTTTTTGGATTTGTGTTTGGACGTAGTGGGTGTTGTTTTTGGAGATGAGGTGAGACTGTGCTGTCCTGCCTCTCCCATCTAGTTGAGCATCTCCATCCTTCGACGAGATACTCGCCATGAACAGAACTTCAATGATCTTGAGATTAATTGTCAATCATTCAGATTTCCCGGAGTTTATCTACAATATTTGACATCTGTCCAAGTATCCTGGGAAAAACTTGATAACTACCTTGGCGTTAACGATTATGGTGGTGAAAATGGGGATCGTATTTGATACTGAGCTCATGATAAACTTGACAAACTTCGAGATTATGAAGACGCTTTTAGATAAAATTGCAAAGGAAGAAGAACAGCCTTAGAGGTACGGCTCCTTGTAGAGGGGAGCCAAAAATGTCTCAAACACTGCGACTGGCATCTCTATTCCCCATTTTTCCAGCACCTCTGGGTGTATCTCCCCTATGATCCCTATCGTTTCTCCGTTCACGATGATTCTGCCGGCCCTACCTGGAATGAAGCTCGGGTGTTCTACTTCTTCAAGCTCGTACTCAAAGCCGAGGTGGCGCATTACCGAATCGAGGATTTCCTTAGCCTCTGTAAAGGTCACGCGCGGATGAGCTAAGGCAACGGCCAGCTTGCTCTCGCTGACCGTCTTGGTTTCTCTGCTCTCGTCTATGAGTGTGGCTTTCCCGACTTCGAACAACTTTTGAGGATACTCCTCGTGGGTGTTCTGGCTCAGGAAGTCGAGTAAACTGGGTGTGAGCCAGTTCCTCAGAGCCGACCACTTGGGGCTTATCGGGTTCTCTATCTCCACCAATTCAGCGGGCGGGTTTTTGAAGTAGTCCTTTCCGAATTCAAGGTTCATCCTGTTGTACTGAGCCTCCCTGTTCGTCAGGTTGAAGGTCATGACCTCCTGTAAACCAAAGCCGACCATGAGCTCCCTAACGGCATCCTCGAACTCAACGAACTTGTCTCCCCTTCCTTGGACAGCGAGCTTCGGCTCCTCCGGTTCGATCTTGTTGTAGCCGTAGGCTATGAGCACATCCTCAAGGACGTCCCTTGCGTGCATTATATCATCGCGGAACGCTGGATAGCGGAGCTTAGCCCTTCCGTCTTTAAGCTCGACCTCGTACATCATCCTCTCTAGGAGGTCCTTGATCTCTTCGTCGCTCAGGTCGAGGCCGGCCAGCTTCCTGATGTAGTCGAGCTCGACCTCGAACTCCTTCGGCGTTAAGTCTGGCGTCTCTATTTCGAAGTCCGGGTAAATCACCTTGACGCTCCGTATCTTCCCGCCGCGCTCCGCAAGAGCAGTAACTACGACGTTAAGGGCGAGCATGACTTTATTCAACTCCCATCCTGTTATGTCAACGAAGACGTTTTTGGTCTCGGTGGTTACCCTTCCTGTTATCTCCGAGTTGATTATCGGCGGCATGGAGAGGACTTTCCCCTCGCTGTCCACGAGGAGAGGATAGAATGGCTTGTCCTTTATCAGGTGCCCGTACTCCTTCCCCTTCTCGTGCTTTTCAAGGATCTCCTCGAGCGTCATCTCCTCGTCGTAGCCGAGCGGGACAAACTTTTCCGTCTTCTCGGCCGCTCTGTAGTACACCGGCGGCTTTACCTTGTCGAAGTCGAAGATGCCTATCGCTACCTCCCTTCTCCTCCTCCCGAAGGTGAGGGCAACCTTCTCCTGAAGGTTTATCATCTGTTTGAGAGCTTCCTCATCTATGTTCAGGCCCTCGACGATGGCGTAGACACCGTAGGGGCGGATGCCCTTCAGCTTCTCGTCAACGTAAACTACAACGTCGCTCTTCTCGACTTCGTACTTCGGCAGGCCCTTCTGGAAGCCGAGGGCAAAGCGTATCTGCCTCGCTATTCCTTCAGCACTCCAGAGGTCGGGCCTGTTCGTGTCCTTCGAGTCCGCCTTGAAGTAGATTTCACCGTTCTCCTCCCACATGTCATCGAGCTCGCATTTGGCGTATAGGAAGAGGTCTTCCCACTCTTCGACGCTGAACTCCTTCCCGACGAGCCCTTCGAGGTCGCGCTTTGAAACATCGAACTTCGGCATGAGCATCACCTCAACACGTCATTCAAAGGAATTACATCATACTCGCCAGCGTGGGCTAGCAAACCTTTATCGTCGGTTACTATCGGAAGCCTCAGTGAGAGGGCGAGTGCAACGAAAGGGGTATCCTTCTCGTCAAACTCCCTGCATATTCTGTAGGCCTTGTTTATAAAACCACGGTACTCGGAAAGCGGATGAAAAATAATCCTTCCCAGAAGCTCTTCCCTGAAGTGGGCTAGTTCGGGCTCAGTTATCCCCCTCTTTTTTGCTTTTTTCTCGATGATACCCCAGTACTTCTCAAGCTCCATTAGCATATAATCCGGGGCATGGAGTGGTATTTCGGTCGTGAGCAAGAACTCCCTAAGCTTCGAGTTTTTGGGAATGAGGGCTGATATTATGACGTTGGTATCAACGATCACTCCAGCCCCAATTCTTTCTTGAACTCCTGCCAAGCCTCATCCCTCGCTTTCTCTATCTCATCGATGTCCTTCTCGTTTATCCCAAGCCTCTGCGCGATGTCTTCAATAAACTCTATCCTCGCCCTCTCGGCCGCAATAGCTCGCTTAACCTGGATCTCCACAAATTCTTTTCTCACACCCTCCGGAATCTGAACAACGATTTTGGGCACGGTCATCACCCCTGGCTTTCAACGGGTTTTCCTTCTTTTTTGACAGTTTCAATGAACTTGAAGAACTCTGGAAGGATAAGCTCTCTCGCGCGCCATATCTCAATGCCAATGACCTCACCGTTTTCGTCGAGGTCTATAACAAAGTCTCCTTTCATGTCCGCGTCCACGGGCTTCTTTGGCGAGAGCTGGATGTACAGGATGTCAACGTTTGGGTCATACCTCACAATCATCTCCTCGCTCATAGCTCAACCCACCTCACCACACCAGCCTCGCTTCCCTCAGCCACCTCAGGTCGTAGCTGAAGAGGTAGCGGATATCATCGATCCCGAGCTTGAACATCGCCAGCCTGTCGATTCCTATTCCCCAGGCTATAACGGGTGCATCTATTCCAAGAGCCTTCGTCATCTCCTCCCTGAATATTCCCGCTCCCCCGAACTCGACCCAGCCTAGCTCTGGGTGGTAGGCGCTCATCTGGACGCTCGGCTCGGTGAACGGGTAGTAATCCGGCAGGAACTTCACCTTCTTCGCTCCGGCTATCTCGACGGCGAAGCGCTTGAGTATTCCGAGGAGGTGCCTGAAGTTGAGCTCTTCCCCAACGACGAAGCCGTCTATCTGGTTGAACTCGATGAGGTGAGTCCTGTCGAGGACGTCGGGCCTGAAAACGCGCTGTATCGTGAAGTATTTACCCGGAATCTCAACGCCCTTCGCTAGCTGTCTGGCATCTAGAGCGGTTCCGTGGGCTCTTGGCATGAGTAGCATCGCCCTCTCTGGCGACCATACATAGCCCCAGCCCCTCGAACCTGTATCGCCTCCGTGCTCGTGGGCCGCCTTCACCCTGGCAACGAGCTCCTCAGCCGGAAGGTGCCCACTCTTCGGATACTTGAGCTGATAGGTGTCGGTCCACTCCCTCGCCGGATGGTTTTGCGGCTGGAAGAGGGCATCGAAGTTCCAGAACTGGGTCTCTATCATGCTCTCCGAGACCATCTCAATGAAGCCCATCTCGATGAGCCTTCTCCTTATCTTGTCGAGGAAAGCCCTGTAGGGTTGCTTCTTGCCCGGGTAGAACCTCTTTACCGGTGCCTTGATGTCGAACTTCCTGAACTCGACTTCCTTCCATTTTCCAGACTTTATGAGTTCCGGCGTGAGGAGGGAGACCTCCCTCTTAAGCTCGAGACCTTTGCTAACGAGCTCCTCTCCAGCGGGGGTTATCTCAACCTCCCTCTCGGTGACAGTGTCTTCCTCGGCTATTTTCCTCCTCTTGAGCTCCTTGACGGAGACGAGACCCTCAATCTCGCTCAGCGAGACGGTTTCCTTCTCCGCGAGGATCTTGAGGGCCCTGTCGATGGGCCTCTCGCCGGCTTCCCTTCCATTGTCAGTTATTTCGAGGACGAGCTTTCCATCCTCCTTCCTGACGGTTGCCCAGCCTTCTTTCCTGAGGAGACCAACTATCGGCTTCAGCTCGTCCTCGCCAAGGACATCTTTGAGGTCGTCGAGGGTAACCTTTCCCCTCTCGCGGAGAAGCTTTAGCGCTCTCCACTCCGGAAGGCTGATCTGAGCGTATTCCTTTCCGGTCTCGGTTATCTTAACGACTTTTTCGCTCCTCTCGTGGAGCTTCGCAAGTCCCTTTGCCTGGAGGCCGAGGACTGAGCGCATAACCGCTACCTGGTCAAGGCCGGTTTTTTCAACGAGTTCTTCGAATTTGACCTTTTTGGTCTCGCTGAGTTTTATGAGAGTGAGTTTTTCTTGGTAGCTCAGTTCCATAGTGCCACCTCCCGCTGGAAGTGGTTGAGATAACTTAAGAGAATTGCGGTTGGTAGAAAATTAAAGTGATCAAGGAAACAACAGGAACTGGTTTAAGACGTTGGGGATATCCAGATCGGACACTCTCCGTCGCCCAGTGTTGACTTCCGCCCCGTCCAGGTTTTGCTTCCGTCGGAGTAGATTATTCTCATCCAGCTTCTTTTTCCCAGAAGTTCTGACTTAACGATGATACTGCCGGTGTCTCCATCGGGAGAAACTTCGATCATGAGGGTTTCGTTTTCCAGCTTAAGGCTTTCGAGAGAATACTTTTCTGGCAGTTCAATTAAGGCTATTTCGCTCAGGTTGTAGGGACTTGTAAGGTAGTAAACGCTCCTCTCCGAGTTGGCCGTTTTGGATGAAATAGGCGTTGTTAGGACTCCCTGACACGATGGATAAAAGGTATCTCCGTCGACGTTTATCTCAAAGATGTTTGGACTCAGGTTCTTAGGGATGCATGGGATTGTGAAGTTGGTGGGGTTCATCCTTAGACCACCAGAAGTTATTGAATGAAAGCGCAACACTATCTTATCGTCTTTGAGTTCATAGCCGGCTGCCCTGAGCTCTCCAGGGTAGTAAACATCGAGGAAAAGATGGAGTCTTCCTTCGGAGCATAGGGCGTGCTTTTCCTCGGTATTCGATGTTACTGCACCGCTCTGAAAAACTGCGACTGTTATTAGGATTGCCATAAAAAAGATTCCTAACACGAGCTCTTTACCCATCATAAGCCACCTCCATGTCTAGTTCTCTCAAGTATTTGGGTGCGCTTACAACCCTTATTAGTGGGGAGGTTAATAATGTTTCTCATTTTTGTTGAAACAACGAATTCCATTATCAATAGCTTTGATATGTTAGCCCCTAGAGTTTGTTTATCCCCCAGTATTATACCCTCCGGCAGGAGGGAAATGGGTGTATGGGCATTCTTGGGGTCGTTATAGGATACCTCACTATATATGGGATGCTTCGTGCTTATGGATTTTATGAGATTAGATCCAGATCCCGAGGAGTGCAGAACTAAAAGCTGTGCTAAGGATGGTATGAATCATGGATTGGGCTTGGCAGTCCTCTCGGTTATTGTACTCTCCCTAACTGCTCCTCTACTAATCCCAAGTTCAGAGAATAGTAACGGTGCAAATTTCGGGCCAGCTCTCGCAATTATGCTTTAGTCTAATCACATTCGGATTCACTGTTTATGGCCTTTACAAATGGCGTGCATACCGAGAAAGATACAAGGAACTACTCCTCCAGGAAAGCCATCGCCAAGGGTGTGGAGATTGGAATGAAGAAAGCAAAAGAAACGTGAATCTAAATCTCCCCTGCCTCTTTTAAAATTCTTTCCACTATCTCATCGGAAATCCTGAAGCCGTTCTTTCTGAGGGTCTCTATGTGTGGTTTTATGTTCTCAATTAGCCCCCTCCTCTTTGCAATGAGGAGAATTCCCAAAGTCCCCGTGACCCTCAGTCCGAAACCCCTTGCGGCTTTCCTTGCGTCCTTGTCATCGAGAACAACGAGGTCGAGGTCTTTCTCAAGCGCAAGCGCTATGGTCTCCGCTTCTCCATAGTCTATCATCTCAAGGAGGAATCTCACAAGCCTCTGGTCGTTTACCTTGACTTTTCTCAGGAACTTAGCCCGAGCAATGAGGGATGACTCGTCATGGTCTGAACCTTCAATTACAGTTTCTTCATAAACGGCTTCTGTGATATAAACCTCATCGAACAGCCTATCCAATAAGTCAAGCAGTCCAAGTTTGGCGAGGAATATCAGAGGAGAAGAGTTGACCGTGACCTTCATGCGATTTCCTCCATGACCTTTAGGTCGTTCTCAAGCTCTTCCTTGTCGTAGTGTATTCCGCTACCTTCATTAGCGAGGAGCTCTATGAACTCCCACTTGCTCAACCCGGCTAACCTTCTCGCCTGGCCAAAAGAGAGGATGCCTTTCTCGTAGAGCCTTATGGCCAGCTCTACCTTGACCCTCCTCTCAACTTCCTCATCGGGGAGCTTAACTATTCCGGGAAGCTCGACAACAACTTTCTTTCCCATTTTCCCACCGTGGGGTAGTTTTGAAGAAGTGATATTTAACGCTTCCTGAAGTTGTTCTGCTCTAAAATGTTGGAAGAAACAAAAGGGCTTCATCCCTTGTGCGGGAAGAAAACAACCTTTCCGGTTTTTCCTGCGCGCATAAGCTCGAAGGCTTCCTCATATTTGTCGAAGCCTTTATATTTGTGAGTTATCACAGCATCGAGGTTGAGCTTGCCGCTCTGGATGAGGCTTGAAACTGTGTACCATGTTTCCCAGAGGTGCCTTCCGGTTATGCCGTGCACTTCCAGGGCCTTGAAGATTATGAGGTTGTTGAAGTCTATCGTCACTTCCCTCGGGAAGAGACCGAGGAGCGAAACGCGTCCTCCTGGAGTTACCGCCCTGAGACCCTGTTCAAGAGCTTTGGGAGCGCCGCTGAACTCGAGGAAGACCTCAACTCCAGCCCCGTCGGTTATGTCCATGACGAACTTGACTGGATCCTCCTCGAATGGATTGACGACGTAGTCAGCGCCGACCTTCTTGGCAAGTTCTCTCCTGAAATCGCTCGGCTCGGAGACGATGACGGGGTAAGCGCCGCTCGCCTTGGCAACGGCTATACCGAGCAGTCCAAGCGGACCGGCTCCGGTTATGAGCGTGCTCCTTCCAGCAATCGGGCCTGCGAGAACGGTATCAACCGCATTTCCAAGGGGCTCCTGAAGGGCCGCGTGCTCGGGCTTCATATTCTTCGGGTTCTTCCATGCGTTTTTAGCCGGGACTATTGCATAGTGGGCAAAAACACCGTCCATGTCGACGCCGAATATCTTGGTGTTCTGGCAGACGTGGTAGCGGTTGTGCTTGCACGCGTAGCACTTGCCGCAGACGATGTGAGTCTCTGCGCTTATGTAATCCCCAACCTGGAGGTCTTCAACGCCGGGACCGACTTCGATGACTTCTCCAGCCACCTCATGGCCCATTATCTGGGGCGGCTTAATCCTTGACTGAGCCCACTCGTTCCACTCGTAGATGTGCAAATCCGTTCCGCAGATGCTGGTTGCGAGAACTTTTATCAGAACTTCACCCGGGCCGGGTTTTGGAACGTCCACCTCAACGAGCTCAGCCCCGTAGGCCGGCTTGGTCTTCATAATAGCCTGCATCTTTTCGGTCATGGCTCTCATCTCCTACACTGGTGCATATATATGTCGCGGATATAAACTTTTTTACGGATGGACTACAACGATCATGGGGCAGGATTTTTATCGAAATTCAAACCTAAATCCTGATTTAGGTTTGAAATTATCTTAAGATTAAGGTTTGCCTTTCTACGATCTGACATAGAGGTTAAATACAGTACCAACGCAGTCGAATAGACATCGCTTGGGTGGTGTCTGAATTGGAGAGGAACGGATTTCAGAGCAGGAAGCCCCCAGTCAAGCGGGGGGAGCACTACAGGGTAAGGATTGAGTCCCTTGGAAGGGGCGGAGATGGGATTGCCAGGATCAGGGGCTTTGTTGTATTTGTTCCCAGAACAGAGGTTGGGGATGAGGTTGAGATCGAGATAAAGAACGTGAAAGAGCGCTTTGCCTTTGCCGAAGTGGTCGGATGAGTCAGTTCTTGGTATTCCTTCGGTTTTCTTTGTTTTTACATCCCCGCGCTGGCCCCAACTTCCGCCCAAATGGTGGAAAAGTTAATAAAACAGAATTTCGAGAACTTAGAGGGTGGAGGGAAAGAGATGGCAGTAATAGTAATGACGGGCAGGGGCGGAGCAGGAAAGACGACGACCACCGCCAATTTGAGCGCCTATCTCGCCCGAGGGGAATACCGAGTTCTGGCGATCGATGGAGATCTCTACCTCCCCAACCTCGGCTTCCATTTTGGAATAGACAACGTCAAGTACACCGTTCACTCAATACTGCGGGATCCCAGCCTGGATCCCGAGTGGGCCATCTACAAACACAAAGAGACCGGGGTCTATGTGATGCCCGGAAGCTCGAATCTCCACGATGTTATCGGCATCTCCCCTCAGGGCCTTAGGGATCTCGTTGAGAGGATTAAGTACAAGTTCGGCGTTGTGTTCGTTGATTCCCCTACGGGCGTTCCCTTCGATACCCTCCCCACCTTCGAAGTTGCAGATTACCAGATTATAGTAGTCGAGATCGAGAGATCTCCTATATACTCCTTTGAGACGATGGTTGAGAACGAGGTTAACAAACTCAAAGCCCTGGGAGAGGAATACGGGCTTAAAATAGGCGTTGTTCTCAACAAGGTCAGGGAATCGGCCGACGTGGTGGATAAGATAATCGACGTTATTGAAAACGATGTCGGTGTTCCAGTTCTGGGGTGGGTGCCCTTTGACGAGGCCGTTCCTGAATCAATAAACGTTGGTATTCCGGTTCTCGTTTACAGGCCCAAGAGTGATGCAGCTCTGGCCTTCGCTGAGGCCGGGGAGGTGCTTGAGAGCTGGATCTTCGGCTGATTTTGGGGGTGTTTCCATGGAGATGAGTTTCGAGGAACTGGTCGAGAAGGTAGCGAATGGGGAGATAAAGCTCCACCAGGTCGAGAAGTACACGGACGGCGACAAAAAGCTCGCCACTGAAATAAGGAGAAAGGCCCTCGAGAAGAAGTTCGGAATAAGCCTCGAGAACATCGGGCACTACTCGGTAGACCCGAACAAACTCATTGGCAAGAACATCGAAAACATGATAGGCGTCGTCCAGATACCGATGGGAGTTGCCGGGCCGCTTAGGATAAACGGAGAATACGCCAAAGGAGAGTTCTACGTTCCGCTCGCCACAACGGAGGGTGCACTGGTTGCAAGCGTCAACCGCGGTTGCTCCGCTCTAACTGCCGCTGGGGGCGTTAAAACCACGCTCATAGACGACAAGATGACGAGGGCACCACTCCTCAAGTGTCCCGACGCTAGAAGGGCAAGGGAGGTTGCAGAGTGGGTGAAGAACAACCTCGACTACCTTCAGGAGAAGGCCGTGAGTAAGGTCACCAGGCACGGAAAGCTTAGGGGGGTTAAGCCCTTCATCGTCGGCAACAACCTCTACCTCCGCTTTGAATTCGAGACCGGCGACGCTATGGGAATGAACATGGTAACCATCTCGAGCGAGGAGATCATGAAGGCAATCGAGGAGGAGTTCCCCGATGTGAAGTATCTGGCCCTCTCCGGCAACCTGTGCGTTGACAAGAAGCCAAACGCTGCAAACTTCCTTTTGGGGAGGGGCAAAACCGTCATAGCTGAGGCAGTGATTCCAAGGGAGATCGTCGAGAAAAAGTTGAAAACAACGCCTGAACTCATAGCTGAGGTGAACTACCGCAAGAACCTCGTCGGTTCAGCGCAGGCCGGTTCCTACGGCTTTAACGCCCACTTTGGAAACATAGTTGGGGCTATATTCCTCGCAACCGGCCAGGACGAAGCGCAGATAACCGAGGGCTCCCATGGCATAACCTTAGCAGAAGTCACACCTGAGGGAGACCTCTACATAAGCATAACAATGCCGAGCCTTGAGATCGGAACCGTCGGAGGAGGAACGAGGGTTCCAACACAGAGGGAAGCGCTCTCGATTATGGGCGTTGCCGGCGGTGGGGATCCTCCGGGAACTAACGCCAAGAAGTTCGCCGAGATAGTTGCCGGGGCAGTTTTGGCGGGCGAGCTCTCACTCCTTGCGGCGATAGCGGCGAAGCATTTGGCGAAGGCCCACAAGGAGCTTGGGCGCTGATTCCCCTCTCTTCTTATCCTCATGCTAGAGCCGCTATCCCCATGAGAAGCCGGGCTCCAAATGCCTGCTCCCATCCTCTTTTCCTGGACATATAGTATGACTCCAGAAGGAAATACACGAAAAGCACCGCCCCCGCGGTTACGGAGGAACCTAAAGCCGCCGAGTATGCGATAGCCAACAACGCTCCCCACGCCACCCGCTCCAGGGGTTCCAACTCCCGCACCAGGGAGGGCTTTATGACCATGTTTTCCACGAAGGCGCCTCCGATCATGATTATTGGTAGGGTGTCTGCGGGGTTGAGCCTGAGGGGGTAGGCCCCCAGGATACCAGCTATTAAGAGGACCGCAGATACAGGGGGCTTGCTGTTTGACAGTGCGATCTCTCTCAGGGGGCCCGTTCTGAAATAAATCAACGACGACACTACTGTAAGGGCGAGAACCGCTGGGCTTTGAAGCAGTATCACCGAGACGGCGTATAGGGCGGCCGTCCACATTCCGATGTATGCATTGAGGTCGAAATCCTCTCCCTGCCAGACAACCGAGAGAAGGGGTGTGCCTATCAGAAGGTACGCAAAGATCCGGGAATAAACGCTCCCTGGGTATGTTGCGAAGAAGATGACCCCCAGCGGGAGGAGCATGACCCTGGTGCTCTTTGAGTTCAGCAAGATCTCCCTGACTGTTCTCCCGAGGGTGTAGACTCCAATGGCGGCGTATGAAATTCCCAGTATTCCTGCCAGCAGTGCGTAGAGGGGTTTGTGCATGTACCATGTCCAAATGTGCAAAAAGGTTGACAGGGTGTAGCCCGCGGTGTAGCGGAGCATGAATGAAAGAGCCACCAGCTTGAGGACTCCATCCCCGGCCTTGGGCCCTATGAGGGCCAGAAACACCCACATAAACAGCACCGCTCCTGTAAAAAGGGCAGGGTGAAATGCTGGGCTTTTAATCTCAAGAACTACCCCGTATGCGTTCGGGTTTATTAGGGTTCTAACGTCTATGGGCGGGAAGAGGAGGAAAAGCACCGCTAGGGGTGATGTCAGTATCATCGTTTCGGTTCTTTTACCGATTCTATCTGGGAGGAGGGGATATGCGAGGATGATGAGGAGTGCGACAGTGGAGAAGAGGGTCCAAGGAGCGTTTTCAATCCGGGGATAGCTCAGATCGAGCATTCTCATGTACCAGTCCTGTCTTCCATAGCCAGTTATTGCCGGAAAAACGTAGAGGATCATGTCCGCTGTTAGGTAGAAGAGGAGGAGTGAGTACACCAGGAAGAACTTCCTGTCCATCCTTGAGGCAACGTCCAGAAAAACATCCACGAATAGGTCATCGAACTGGATTGTCTGTTTGAGGGCCGTCCAGGGGCTCTTCTTCCCTCGGGGGACGTGTAGAAGGAGAGCATACGCCAAGTATACAACTGCTAGGAAGGAAACGATGTTGCTCACAAATAGGTCGTAGAGTTGGGCAACTGGGTAGGCCACTATGACTGTGAAGAGAAACACCTTCACTCCTCCATTAAGGCAGAGGCCCGAGAGGTACAGGTACAGGGGAAGGAGAACGAAGACCGCCACGAGGACGGTATCGTTGAGTATCCCGGCGTATCTGATCAGAACCTCCTGCGGAAAGTACGAGCGGAGTATCGGGTTTATCTGGGTCAAGAGCATTATAACGTAGAGCGGGAGGAGGTTTATTTTGATCTTCATTTCATCTCCGAGGAACTCGGAAAGGAGGGAGTACACGAGGAAGAGTCCAGTTATGCGCAGGGCTATATCCACGTAGAGTGAGGTGATCTGGAACCCGAAAAACGAAAGAATGTAGAGGGCGAAGCCAATGGCCTGGGCGATGAGTGATGCATCCACCGCCTCCCTTTCGCCGAAGTTAAGAAGGGGTATGCCCATGGCCTTCCCTCACTTTTTCCCCTTCCCTCTGTAAAGCCACACTCCAAGGGCACCGAGACCTACCAGCCCTACGAGGATGTAGGGAGTTCTGCTGTTACTGGCTTTCTGAGTGGTGCCCCCCTTGTTCTCTTCAGTAGTTGTGGTGGTTGTAGTTGAAGTGGTGTTTGAATGCGGACTAACCCCTTCGAGGGAAAGTCCGGCTTTTTTCTCGCTTCCGGTGATCACCGTGTGCTCAACTATGATCCCCTTGGCCACTTCCTCGGGGGTGGCGTTGGTGAGAACCTCGAATCCCTTGGAGTACTCCTTCCCTTCCTTGGGATCCTTTATGTCGAATGCTATAACGGGCTCCCTCTGGATTATTATTGCCGAAGGTGGAAGCCTCATCTTGCTGACGTCGTGGGCTATCTCCTTGCTCACGTTGAAGATGATTCTGAGCGCCTCAACGTCTCCTTCCACCTTCAGGACATTTACCCTGTGGTTGATGTAGTAAGCCGGTTTTCCTCCTTCCTCAATCCGGTATATCTCCGTGGTTGCGTTGAAGGTGACCTTGGTTTCGTTCAGTGATACTGATTCAGTTTTATGCGGTATCTCCTTCAATGGCTTTCCAAATGGAACGAAGATTTCAGTGTAAGAGTCGGGTTTCAGTGTAAACGTGGTTGAATACACAACTTCCGTTCCATTGAGGAGTTCGAGGGTGTAATTGCCCCAGGGCAGACTCCAGTAAGAGACTGGTGAATGAAGATCCCAATCAAATATTATACTTCCAGGTATTCTAACCTTCAGACCCGAGAACTGGGGCACGTTTAGCGAAATTATTCCATGTGTCTTCAATAGTAGTGCGTGAATCCTGTCCCCGTCTCTTGTTAGATAGAGAAGGTACTCTTTGTTTGGGCTTAGCAGGGGTTTGAACATTGGAATGTTTTCTCCTGGGGCGAAGAATGGTCCCCCTGAAATTGAACCACTTCCTCCAAATCCAAAACCATATCCACTACATTTTTTGTCTAAGAATTGTTTACATTCAGAGGGACAATCCCTTGTCCAAACATTATGGTGCATGAGACTTTTACCACGCGTGAGGTATTCTGCTGTAAAAATCATACCCGTATTTGGGAGCAGAACAGGGGCACTCTCGATATGTGGGTATCTGGTTCCGTTGTAGTCCTCATGGGGAAAATCGCACCCGATTATCGTTCCATTGTCCTTTATCAGTAGGAGATAGCTTCCTTTCGATGTTATATTCGAGTATGGGAAGAAGTTAATGGTAACGTTGTTTAGGGTAACTGCAATGTAGTCATCGTACGGGGAGGAATCGAGCGCAACCAAGCCTGGGAGAGTAATGTTCCAGAGCATGTTTCCGGTGTACGAGAGCCCCACCAAATCGGAGATCCCCTTAATGCTTGTTCCGTTCACGAGTTGATACAGTGCCACCACGATAGCGTTTTTGGTGAGGCTTAAATCACTGGCGTGCCAATTGTCGAAATCTATTCTCCTCACCAATTCCCCAGAATCGCGAGCCAGCACAAACAGTGTTGACGAGCGGTTGTTAAATTCAACGGGGGGTTCTAATGAAGATACGTAGCTGGCAAGCAGAAAAACGTTTTTGTCATCTGCCTCTACGTCCGCCACTGAAACCACCGGGAAGTTCCCCTTTGGGACTGTGAAGTTCCAGAGAAGGTTTCCATTTGGATCGTACGCTAGAACGTACTCTCTGAATCCATTGGGGAGCATTTCCCACTCGCTCACGCTCACTGTTATTAAGTTGGGGAAGTACCTGACGTCAGAATAGTATGACGATCCTGCGGGTGCCGTTTTCCTCTCCCAGATAACTGAACCGGAAGTGGCGTTTAGAAGGTAGAGCAGACTTCCGCGGCCATAAGCACCAGAGTCCACCGACAGTGCTATGGTATTACCTTGAACGGCGATGGAGGTTATAACGCCCGTTGAATTGAGGGAATCGAAGCTGTTCTTCCACAGAAGAGTACCGTTGATCGAATAAAGGAAGACAGTGTTATCGACGCCTATCACAAAGAATTCATTGCCCGCCGCGTAGGTTATCCAGTTCTGGGGGATGGAGGCTTGGCCTACATTAATCTTCACCTCGCTGAGGGTTCCTTCCCAGAGTTTATCTCCGTAGGCTAGGGAGTACGGAATCGTTGATAGCTCTAAAATCAGGATCGTAAAAATTACTAGACCGTAGATTTTTTCCTTCCTGATCATTTTGACCACCGCAAGAAATCGTACGTAGGGAATTTAAAACTATCGAAGAAAATATGTGCGGATAGGGGTGCATGTATTAATTCGCCCTCGATTGAGCGCGTATTTTTGCTTTCCCCGAATGAACTCCCCTTTTGAAGCTGGGTTATCATCCCCAAGGGTCCACCGCAACCCTTTTAAATGATCACAGCAGTGCTACATAGACTATATAGACTATTGGTCAGCAGGTAGAATATAGTGATAGCGATGCTGGTGACAGCGACTGCCCTCTTTATGGCGTGGGCGATAGGGGCAAACGACAGTGCAAAGGCAGTCGGAACCGCCGTGGGCTCCGGAATAATCGGCTTCAAAAGGGCTGTGCTTATAATAGCCGTGTTCGTAACCATGGGCGCCATACTGGGCGGTTCCGGGGTTTCCAACACGGTGAGCGGGTTAGCCGGGGGTATGGGCTGGTTATCCCTAGGACTGGTCCTCTTCAGCGCTGCCTCCGCGGTCACCCTCGCAAGCCTCTGGGGGAACCCCATCTCTACCACTCAGGCGATAATAGGGGCTCTCGTTGGAGCTTCACTCGCATCGGATCTCCCCGTTAACTGGTATGTAGTTGGTAAAATCGTCCTGACTTGGGTGATCTCGCCGGCTCTGGCGGGGGCCCTCTCCATAGCCATATATGCGCTCTACAAGATGATTCTCAACAGGATCAAACACCTCGGGACTCTGGAGCTGACACAGAAGTGGCTCGCTTTCATAGCGGCCGCCTATGCCTCATTCAACCTCGGGACCAACGAGCTGGCCAACGTGATAGGCCTCGCGGACGGCGGGTCATCTGCGAGGATCCTTCTGGCTCTAGCCCTTGGGCTGGGTGCGCTGACGTTCAGCTACGAGGTTATGATGACCGTTGGGAAGGATCTAGCTCCCCTCGGTCCGACATCCGGCTTCTCGGCCCAGATGGGAGCGGCCCTAGCAGTTACAATTGCCAACCTCTTTGGGATTCCCGTAAGCTCAGGTCAGGCCATAGTGGGCGCCATATCGGGTGTGAGTCTCTACAAGGGTGGTCCGGTCAACAAAAAGGCCCTGAAAGGGATTCTTAGAGGATGGATAACGGCTCCCCTTGGGGCAGGGCTTTTAGCTTTTCTGCTCGTCAAGCTGTTCGCAATCCTTTGAAGCTTTTTAAAGGGCTCCACCAAATTAGAGGGGGTGAGAAAATGGCTGATTTCAGATTCGAGGTTAAGGCGCGAGACGCCGCGGGAAGGATTGGGAAGCTGACCGTAAACGGGAAGACCATAGAAACCCCCGCCATAATGCCGGTAATAAACCCCAAACAGCTCATCGTAGCTCCGAAAGAGCTCAAAGAGATGGGCTTTGGGATGGTCATAACCAACTCCTACATCATCTACAAAACCCCCGAACTCAGGGAGAGGGCGCTGGAAGAGGGGATTCATAAACTACTCGACTACGACGGGATAATCGAGGTCGACTCCGGCTCCTTCCAGCTCATGCGCTACGGGGGTGTCGAGGTCACCAACGGCGAGATAGTGAGGTTCCAGCACGATATCGGCGTCGATATCGGCACCTTCCTTGACATCCCAACGCCGCCGGACACTCCGAGGGAGAAGGCGGAGGAAGACCTCAGGATAACGCTGGAGAGGGCAAAGGAAGCGGAGGGGATCAAGGAGATAGCCATGAACGCCGCGGTTCAGGGGTCGACCTATCCAGACCTCAGGACGTACGCCGCGAGAGAACTTAGCAAGATGAACTTCGAGATACACCCGATCGGCGCTGTGGTCCCCCTTATGGAGGGCTACCGTTACAAGGATTTGGTGGACGTTGTAATCGCTTCAAAGCAGGGCCTCAGGCCAGACAGGCCGGTTCACCTCTTCGGCGCCGGCCATCCGATGATCTTCGCCTTGGCCGTCGCGATGGGTATAGACCTCTTCGATTCGGCCAGCTACGCCCTCTACGCCAAGGACGACCGCTATCTAACTCCAGAAGGGACAAAGAGGCTGGAGGAGCTTGAGTACTTCCCGTGCTCCTGTCCCGTCTGCTCCCGCTACACACCGCAGGAGCTCCGCGAGATGCCGAAGGAAGAGCGAACAAGGCTTCTAGCTCTGCACAACCTCTGGGTGATTAAGGAAGAACTCAACAGGGTGAAGCAGGCGATAAAGGAGGGAACGTTGTGGGAGCTGGTTGACGAGCGCGCGAGGGGTCATCCGAAGCTCTACGCGGCATACAAGAGGCTGCTGGAGTACAGGGAGTACCTTGAGAAGAACGAGCCTGTAACCAAAGCTAGCGCCTTCTTCAAGGTGAGCGAAGAGGCTTTGAAGTGGCCAACGGCAGTGAGGGCGAGGGAGAGGGCCGGACGAGTTAAGGTCAAGTTCCCTGAAACGATTAATCACCCAATATTCGGGGAAATACCTAAGTACCTAGGCTTGAGCTATCCCTTCGCCCAGAGTGAGGGCGAGGAAGACTTTACCATAGAAAGGCCATCAAAGGAAGAGGCGAGGAACTACGTAATGGCGATAGCCGAGTACCAGTTTGGAGAGGGGGCAGGTGAGGCGTTCAAGGATGCCTTCGTAGAACTTTCCAGAAAGACCGGGATGCCACGGCAGATAAAAGCCAGAGGCAAGCACCTCGCCACGTTTAGAGCAGAAGACGGCCTGCTGACGCTCGGCATTGAAGGGGCCAGGAGGCTCCATGAAGTCCTCCCGTTCCCGAGGATGCGCGTTGTGGTCGATGAAGACGCGGAGCCATTCGCCAGGAAGGGAAAGAACGTCTTCGCCAAGTTCGTCGTTGATGCGGATCCAAACATTAGGCCCTACGACGAGGTTCTGGTCGTCAACAAGAACGATGAACTCCTGGCGACGGGCCAGACGCTCCTGAACGGCGAAGAGCTGAGGGTATTTCAGCAGGGGCTTGCCGTGAAGGTTAGAAGGGGAGTGGAGAAGTAGTCATGCAAGGTACTCCCAGTATCCCTTTCTTCTGAGCCATTCCCGTATTTCCCGATGCAGCCATCCTTTTGGGACTGGCTTTTCTACGTTCATTCCGTATTTTTCAAAGATTCCGCGGCACTGCTCCGGGAAATTCTCGCAGAGATAGACGTAGCTTATCACAACCAGGAGCAGATAGAAGCGCCGTATGAACCACGGCCCATTGGTGCACTTTTCATTTTCACTTCCTTCGCCCTCCCTGCACTCGGCTTCGTCACGGAGGGCCTTGAGGTAGGGCCTCATTGCCAGGAAGGAATCCAATATTAACCCCCCATACTGCTCCTGGATGAACCAATCCCCCACGAACTCTCTGTAAACAAAATATCCCACGCGATTCAGGATTTTGCTTGCTTCGCCTACGATTTTCCTTTTTTCATTGTCCTTCATGAACTCCTCCACTGGAAGGCACATCTTTCCGTTCTCCTGGTCCCACCATGAGCGGATTTTGCGAAGCTTGTCCTTTAGCGATTCGTCCATCATGCCGTAGGTTGCGGAAACTGCCTCGAAATTGAGCTCCTTTATCGCTATATCCAGCTCGTAGATTGTAACCGCCATCATTACCGTCGCTATTGTAGAGGCGAGGGTCAGAACAATGAGTGTGCTGTTGACGTCGTGGGTAAACGCCCAAGTGGCCGCTGTGGCGATGAAGATCACGACTGCGGAGACAAGGGCTACCGTTTTTATGCCTTTCATGGTGACCACCGGATTATAATCCACAGCCTAACGATTACAAGCTCTCCCCTAGCCCTGCGCTTACCTTCCAAACCTTCTCTGCCTCTTCTGGTACTCCCTTATTATCCTCAGGAAGTCTATCTTCCTGAATTCAGGGAAATAGACGTCGACGAAGAAGAGCTCGCTGTAGGCTATCTGGTACAGCAGGAAGTTGCTTATCCTTATCTCGCCACCGGTTCTTATTACTATGTCAGGATCGGGCATGTTCGGGTGGTACAGGTAGCGCTTTATCAGATCCTCATCTATCTCCTCCGGCTTTATCCGTCCCCTAAGGGCATCCTGAACTATCTCCCTGACTGCATCGGTTATCTCGCTCCTTCCGCCGTAGGCTATGGCCAGGTTCAGGGTGTAGTTGCTGTACTTTTTGGTGGCTCTCTCGGCCTCTTCAGCGGCCTCCCTAACGTTCTCAGGGAGGAGCTCCTTTCTCCCGATGACGTTTACCCTGATGCCGTACTTGTGAACCCTCTCGTCGCTGACCAGCTCCCTGAACTTTTTCTCGAAGAGGTTCATGAGAGCGTTTACCTCCTCTGGAGAGCGCTTGAAGTTCTCCGTTGAGAAAGCGTAGGCAGTAAGCGTTCTTATCCCCAGTTCACGGCACCATTCGAGAATCTCTTCAAGCTTGTTGGACCCGAAGAGGTGACCGTACCAGGGAGGCTTCTCAAGCTTCTTTGCCCACCGCCGGTTTCCGTCCATGATTATGGCCACGTGCCTCGGTATGTTTCCGGATTTGACCTTCTCCAGTAGGTACGACTCGTAGAGGTCATAAACCGGTTTAAAAATAAGGGGGGGAACCTTTGAGATCAGACGGTAGAACATCTCCAACCCCTTACAGTCTCTTCCTCTTCTCAAGATGGAGTTTTGCCAGCTCCATGTATATCTCCGCGTTCTTCTTCGTCCACTCTACCTCTTCCTCGCTGAGCTGTCTAACGACCTTTCCGGGGACGCCGACAACGAGGCTGTAGTCTGGAATCTCCTTGTTGGGGGGAACCAGAGCCCCTGCACCGATTATCACATGCTTCCCTATCTTGGCACCGTCGAGGATCACCGCGCCCATTCCGATTATGACGTAGTCGTCTATGGTGGCCCCGTGGACTACGGCGTTGTGGCCGATGGTCACGTACTTCCCAACCTTTGTTGGGAGGCCGTGGGAAGTGTGTATGCTGACGTTGTCCTGGACGTTGGAACAGCAGCCGATGTAGATCTGCTCTATATCCCCGCGGAGAACGGCGGAGGGCCAGACGCTCGTCTTCTCCTCAAGGACGACGTCGCCGATTACCGAGGCACTCTCGTCGATGAAAGCCGTCTCGTGAATTTTGGGCTTCTTCTCACCCAGCGCGTAAATAGGCATCCAAACCACCTCCAGAGAGGGTTTGAGGGGTGGTTTATAAAGATAACCTGGGAACAACTATATAAGCTCCCGCCCCAGAGTATAACGGGTTGTGGCCATGAAATACAGAAGGGGTGCCAGCGCGGAGAGGGAGCTTATCCACAGGCTTGAGGAGAGGGGCTTTGCGGTGATCCGCTCAGCGGGGAGTAAGAAGGTGGACATAGTAGCGGGCAACGGAAAGCTCTACCTCTGCATAGAGGTGAAGAGCACGCATTCGGACAGGCTCTACCTGAGTGAGGAGGATATCGAGAAGCTGAGCGCTTTCTCAAAGAAGTTTGGAGGCAGGGCTTTTCTCGCTGTAAAGTTCGTAAACCGGGAGTGGAGGTTTTTTGAGCCAGATAGGCTCGTGAAGGCCGGGAAGACCTATAGAGTGAGCTACTCGGATGGGGGCATGACCCTCGATGAGGCTCTCGGAATTCAGAAAACCCTTCTGGGGGTGCTGAAGAGTGAGGGGAGTTAGACTCATCCTTGCCGTCCTGCTCGTGGCTTCGGTTCTCCCTATACCCTTCGGAGAGGCCGCACAGTCGCCGCCTTTTGAGATGGCCCCGGTAAAGGACGTCGTGAGCGTCCTTCCGGGAAGCCTCGTGAGTATTCCCGTGAGGGTTGCCAACCTCCGCGGCGAGAGCCTCACCAACCTCACACTCTCGGTTGTGTGGGAAACCCACGCCGGCAGTTACGTGGTCAACCGGACTCTCTCCATCGGTCCCTTTGAGAGCACGGTCGCTGATCTGAGTCTTAAAGTTCCGTTTCTCCCTTCCGGGAACTACACTGCAGAACTCGTTGGAACGTGGGGCAACTTCTCAGTGGGGCGGAACATCACGATAATGGTTGAAAAGCTTGTGCAGTACTCCCTCTCAACCGATGCCAATGGCCCCTACACGTATGGGTCCGATATCTCCATACACGTCTCGGCCACCTCTTACTCCAACGATATGATCGCAGGGCCCATCACGGCGATGATTATGAGGGACGGAGAGGCTGTCATGAAGTACCAGACTGAAATTGGGCTTCAGCCGGAGGAAACGTGGACCCACAAGCTCATAATCCCCGAGGCTAAAATTGGGAACTACACCCTTTTCGTCTCTGCCAATCTCTCGGGAGTCGTGAGGAACCTCACCAGAGATTTCCAGGTTCTGCCGAGGCACTACACTTATTCTGTGGAGTTTAAGAACGGAAAAATCCTCGTAGGGGTGTACTTTGCCAACGGAACTCCCGCGAAGGGTGTTGAGGTTCAGATAAACGGGACGACGCTGTTTACTGATGAAGACGGAAAGGCCGTCTTCGTGCCGGAGAGGCAGGGACTCTACACCGTCCGGCTCAACCTGGACGGGATTACGAAGGAAGAGACCGTGAAGGTTGAGTGGCACTACAAATACGAGCTCTGGTACGGCGATGGAAGGATAAACGTCAGGGTTCTCTATGAGAACGGAACCCCTGCATCTGGAATACTCGTCGAAATCAACGGTCAGAATGCCACAACGGATCACAACGGCGTGATCCACTTCCCAGTAAACCAGCCGGGTGTGTACGAGATCGTGCTTCACCTTGGGGAGGGAATTGAAAAAACCTTCATCCAGGTGGGGAAGCTCTTCGTCATCCCCGAGATTCGGGGGGATAGGCTGTCCATAGTAGTTAAGGACTCCAACGGGAACCCGGTTCCCAACACAACCGTCAGCATTGCAACGGCTTCAGGGGAGCTTACTTTTGTGACGGATGAGAACGGCACTCTCCTCATTCCTCTGAGTAAACTCGGCCACGGGACGGTCTCAATAAGCGCGAAAGCTCGGGGATATATTGGAGACAACAGAACGCTTACCCTCCCAGAGGCCCACAGCACGACATCCCCCACGACGACCACTGCTCCGGAGGAAACGACCTCCACTACATCAACGGCCGAGGCAAGTCCGGTTGGGGAGTCGAGGAAAGGCCCCTCAGCATGGGAGGTACTCGTACTCGTTCTATCCATAGCGATAGGGGGAGGAAGTTCCTATCTGGCCTTCATGAGGCCGCACGTCATTGAGGAGGAGCTCGGGAGGTACTACTTCGTCAAGCTCAGGGCACCCCGCCTCGTTTCCCTCAGGGGCTTCAGGTGGGAGAGGGGAATGAACGCCGTTGAAGTCAGGGCGACGAAGGGGAAGGCCATGATTGAGGGCTCCAAGGTCGTGTGGGAAGTTGAGGAGCTGAAGCCGGGGGAGGAAGCGGTTCTCCAGGTTGTCCTCGGCTGAAGTTTCTTTTTTCTCAAAAAACCCTGGCGTAACCCCACTTCCTCACGCTCGTCAGGATCGAAGTTTCGGTACTTCTTATGCCTTCGATCCGGCCCAGCTTCTCTATGAGGAAGTTTTCAAGTTCCTTGAGGTCTCTCACGGTTACCTGCATCAGGATGTCGTGGGCACCGGTGGCTATGCCCAGGACGTCCACCTCTGGCAGTTCGCTCAGCTCTTCCGCCACTTTCTTCACCCTGCTCGGCTCTGCATCCACGGCTATGAACGCTACTATTGAATATCCAGCTTTAAATGGATTGATCAGCGCGGAGAACCGCCTTATGACTCCCCTTTCCACCAGCCGTTTTACCCTCAGTCTGACCGTCGATTCGGGCACCTTGAGTCTCCTTGCTATCTCCGAGTAGCTGGCCCTTCCGTCATCCTGAAGGATCCGGAGTATGAGTCTGTCCAGGTTGTCAAGTTCATCATTTTCGCGCATTTTTATCCCCTCAATTTTTCAGTTTCGTTCTTTTATATTTAAATATTTTTGCGTAATCAGCAAAATTTTGGCGAAATACCTATTAGTTCCAAACGCGTATAGCAGTACGGTGGGATCATGGGCATACCCAGAACCAAAGAGGAGGTCGTTGAGAGGTACTCCCGGGTTTTCCCAAGGGCATCCCGGGTTACGTACACCCCCCTCGTGGGAGTCAGGGCTGAGAACGCCAAGGTGTGGGACATTGAGGGTAGGGAGTACATAGATTTCCTTAGCGATGCGGCCGTCCAGAACGTCGGCCACAACAACCCCAGGGTCGTCCGGGCCGTTAAGGAGCAGACCGACCGGCTGCTGCACTTCACTTTCATCTACGGCTTTCCCGTGGAGCCGCTCCTCCTGGCGGAGAAGCTGGCGGAAATAGTGCCGGTGAGAGGGCCGAAGGTCTCCTTTGGGCTGAGTGGTAGCGATGCAAACGACGGTGCGATAAAGTTCGCGAGAGCCTATACTGGAAGGAGAACAGTCCTCAGCTATTTGAGGAGCTACTACGGTTCCACCTATGGTGCCATGAGCGTAACGGGTCTCGATTTTGAGGTGCGTTCGAAAGTTGGGGAGCTCAGCGGAATCCACTACATCCCCTATCCGAACTGCTACCGTTGCCCCTTCGGGAAAACCCCGAAGACATGCAGGATGGAGTGCGTGGAGTACTTGAAGGAAAAATTCGAGGGGGAGGTCCATGCCGAGGGGGTTGCCGCACTCTTTGCTGAGCCCATACAGGGCGATGCCGGTATGGTGGTTCCGCCGGAGGATTACTTCAGGAAGGTCAAGAAGATCCTCGATGAACACGGGATCCTCCTCGTAGTCGACGAAGTCCAGAGCGGCTTGGGACGGACCGGGAAGTGGTTCGCTATAGAGCACTTCGGCGTTGAGCCGGACATAATCACCCTCGCAAAGCCCCTCGGCGGGGGACTGCCGATAAGCGCGGTAATCGGGAGGGCCGAGATAATGGATTCCCTCCCTCCTCTGGGCCACGCGTTCACGCTCAGTGGGAATCCCGTCGCCAGCAGGGCCGCCCTGGAGGTAATCGAGGAGATAGAGGAGAGAGGCTTATTAACGAGGGCCGAGAAGCTTGGGAAATACACAAAGAAGCGTCTGGAGAAGATGAAAGAGGAACACGAACTCATAGGAGACGTCCGCGGCCTGGGTTTAATGCTCGGCGTCGACCTCGTGAAGGACAGGGAAACAAAGGAGAGGGCCTATGATGAGGCGAGGAAGGTGGTATGGCGCGCCTACGAGCTGGGTCTTATTCTCGCATTCCTCCAGGGAAACGTGCTCCGCATACAGCCGCCGCTCACGATAGAAGAGGAGCTCCTCGACGAGGGCCTCAACAGGCTCGAGCGGGCAATCGCCGACGTCGAAGAGGGGAAGGTGCCGGACAGCGTTCTGACGAAAGTGCAGGGCTGGTAGTCGGGAGTTTTTGAATTTTTGACAAATCCTTGTTTATTTCTGCGCCTCCCGAAAACTTTTTAAACAAACTCCTACACAGGTTGAGCGGGCTTTAATGGAAAAAGTTGAGACAATCGAGAAGCCGGTTTTGAAGATTGGAGTTGAGGAAAAAGTTGAGCCCGCGAAGGCTTTGGTTTTCGGCCTTCAGCACGTTCTTGCAATGTTCGGTGCGACCGTCACGGTGCCGCTCGTCGTCGGCGGTGCCATCGGCATGAGCGGCGACCAGATAGCGCTCATGATACAGGCGGTTCTGCTGGCGATGGGCATAGCGACACTGCTCCAGACCACGATAGGTTCCCGCTACCCGATAGTCCAGGGGTCGAGCTTCGCCTTCATACCCGGACTAATAGCGATAGGCTCTTCCCTAGGGATGGCCGCGGTTCAGGGTGCACTGATAGTTGGAGGCCTAATCGAGGCGGCGATAGGCTGGCTCGGGATAATAGGGAAGGTCAGGAAGCTTTTCACGCCGCTCGTTACGGGCGTTACGATAACCCTTATAGGCTTCAGCCTGGCCAACGTCGCCGTGAAGAACTTCTTCAACTTCTACGCTGACCCCTCCGGTTCCACCCTCGTCAAAGCCAGCCTGGTGGCCCTGGTAACGTTCCTCACGACGGTCTTCGTTGCCCTAAAGGCCAAGGGGAGCCTGAAGGCGATGCCAGTGGTTGTCGGCGCGGCGGTTGGATACCTCGTTAGCATCCCACTCGGGCTTACAGACTTCGGGCTCGTGAAGAGCCTGCCCGTTCTGAGCGTCCCGACCCTCTTTCCCTGGGGCCGGCCGGTGTTTGACACGAGCGCCATAGTGATTCTCCTATTCGCGTTCATGGTGAGCATAATCGAGAGCGTCGGCGACTACCACGCTATAGCGACGGTAACCGGCTCCGATATAACTGGGAAGCACATAACCAGGGGCATAGGGAGCGAGGGGCTGGCGTGCTCGATAGCTGGCCTTCTTGGAGCCTGCGGGACGACGAGCTACTCCGAGAACATAGGGGTTGTGGCTCTCACAAAGGTCGGCAGCAGGCACGTGGTTCAGGTTGGTGCTGTGATCCTGATGTTCCTCTCCCTTCTCCCGAAGTTCGCCGGAATACTCGCCTCGATGCCTGCGCCGGTTCTCGGCGGACTCACCCTAGCGCTCTACGGCATGATAAGCGTTACAGGTTTGAGGCTGATAAAGGAGAAGGTGGAGTTCAGCGACAGGAACACACTGATCCTTGCGGCGGCGCTCATAGCGGGCCTCGGCGCACCCCAGCTCCCGCCGGAGTTCCTGGCCCACTTCCCCGAGCTGATAGCCAGCATCCTCGAGTCAGGGATGGCGGTAGGGGCCATAACGGCGATGGTTCTGGAGAGAATACTCTGAACTTCTCACATTTTTAATTCTTGGACTTCGCCCTGCGGTCACAAAAAGGTCAAAACCGTCATGGTTGCTGAGAACGGGTCCCCTTTGAGATGCTAAATTAAAGGAAAAGAAAAGTTCACTCCTTCTTTTCCTTGGACTTGGGCTCTTCCTTTTTCTCTGCGGGCTTTTCCGCAGGTTTGGCGGCGGGCTTTGGCTTGGCGGCCGCTGGGGGCTTGAGGCCGTAGCCGAGTATCTTGAATTTGAACTCTGTGCCGTCCCTGAGGTAGTAGGTAACCTCCTTCGTCTCCTTGTTGAACTTGATTCTCTCAACAGGGAAGCGGTAGTCGTTGAACTTCTCATTGAGCTCCCGCACCTTCTTCGGATCGATGGGAACCCAGTCGTAGAGCTGGAGATCCTCTTCAAGACCGGCCGTTGTTAGGTAGTAGTTCTCAACGTGTCCCAGCGCACCCGTCGGGCAGACGTCAACGCAGAACTGGCAGAATGTACACCTGCCGTAGTCCACCTTCGGGTGCGGCCTCTTCTCGACCTTGCCGTCCACCTCTATCCACGTCATCTCTATTGCCCTGGCCGGGCATATCTGGCCGCAGAAGTTGCAACCTATGCACTTCTTCCAATCGAGGGTGTGGAAGCCCCTGTACTTCGGAGCCGGCTCTATCTTCTCATAGGGTATCTTTATCGTTACGGGCTTCTTGAAGAGGTACTTGATGCCCATCCAGGGCTTGACGAATGACTTCTTGAGCTTGACCTTCTCCTCGCCCACAACCCTAACCCTCGGCTTCTCAACGCTCTCCATCTTCATCACCTGTCTATGTCCGGCGGGCAGTTGTCCAGGGTCTTCAATATGACAGGGACGTCGGCAAGGCGCGCTCCCTCAAGGAGCTTCTCAAGCACTGTTACGCCGTGGCTCTGGCTTGGACCGCGGAAGTGGGCTCTGTAAGGCTTGTGGGTTCCATCGCTGACGACGAAAACCCCGAAGTCACCCTTGGTGCTTTCCACGTGGGCATAGGCCTCTCCTTTAGGCGGTTTGAACCTCGGAAGTGCCTTGAGCCTTGGATCCTGAACCATGTAGGGCCCGCTCGGCGGCCCCATGTCGAGGAGCTGTTCGAGTATGTAAAGGTCCTGCTCCATTTCGTATCTTCTGACGAGGGTTCTCGCGAGGCTGTCGCCCTCTTTGAGGATCGGAACCTCGAACTCGAGCTCCGGGTAGTAGAGGTACGGGTCGTCCTTCCTGACGTCGTAGGGAACGCCCGTTGCCCTGAGGTTTGGCCCGGTTACAGCGTGTTTAAGGGCGAACTTCTTGTCCATGACACCTACTCCCTCAGTCCTCTCGAACATAATGTAGTTGTCGAAGAGTATCTCATCGAAGTCCTTCATCTTGCCCTTGATGTATTCGACGGTGTCCCTGAGCTGACGGAGCCATCTGTCGCCAGGTATGTCTCTCCTGACCCCTCCAGGCACAGTGTAGATGTGGTAAACCCTTCCCCCGGTGAGCTCCTCGTAGAGACGCATGAACCTCTCACGGTAAGCTGCCGCCCACTGGCCGGCTGTGTAGAGGCCTATCTCGTTCCCAAAGCCCATTATCCAGAACATCCACGCTGCCATCCTTGCCATCTCGAGGACGACCGTCCTTATCCACTGGGCCCTGTCTGGAACCTCCCAGCCAACTATCTCGTCGACGGCCATGGAGTAGATGTTCTCGGGGACGTCGCTCTCAGGGACACAGATACGCAGGATCAACGCGATGTTGCTGAAGTAAGGCCTGTGCTCGGCGAGCTTCTCGAAACCCCTGTGGAGGAAGCCAGGGTTGACTATCGCCTTTTCTATCCTGTTGCCGTCCATCTTCAGGATTATGCTGAAGTTCTCGGTGGCCATGTGCTGTGGGCCGAAGAACAGCTCGTAGGTGTCCTTGTCTATGGGGTGGAGGTACATATCGTGCTGCTTCGCCTCTTCCCTCAACTCCTTCGGAACTTCAGGATTCGTCATGATCATCACCTCATATCACGTAGTTCGTCTTGCTCTCATCATAGCGGTCGAAGTCCTCACCGTAGATGGTCTTGACGTAGGAGAGCGTGTTGAAGTCCTTCCTGAGTGGGTGCTTCTCGTACTCCCTCGGCTCGAGTATGAAGGGTCCGAGCCTCGGGTTGCCCTCGAAGACTATTCCGAAGAACTCGTGCGCTTCCCTCTCGTAGGTCTCCGCCACCGGCCAGATGTCCATGACCGTTGGGAGCTTGGCGTCATCCCTTGGTATCCTCACCTTTACAAAGGCATGAACGCTCTCGCTCACGCTCCAGAGCTGATAGGTTACCTCGAACTGTCCCTCCTTGAGCCAGTCGACAACGCTTATCTGCATGAGCATCTCGAACTTCTCGCTCGCTAACTCAAGGAACTCGTGTATCCTCTCAACTGGGACTGTGAACTTGATGCGTCTCTCGCGTATAACCTCCCCCTCCGCGTATGGGGCTTTTTCAATGAGCGCCTTCACGAGCTTTCCCTCTTTGGTGTCGGGCAGGGTCGGCTTCTCCTCCACGGTTGTCTCCCCCTGGACTTTCTCCTCGACCTTGGGCTTCTCTTTCATATCCATGCGAGCCACCTCCTAGCGTCCTTCTCGCGCCAGCCTTCCCCGAAGAGTTCGTCCTGGTTCTTCCTGTAGTATTCGTAGTTCTCCCTATAGCGCTTCCAGCCGTCGGCGGTTCCATCTTCGATCTTCTTCATGATGGTCATGATCCCGTCCATGACTGCCTCCGCCCTCGGCATGCAGCCGGCTATGGCCACGTCAACCGGTATGTACTTGTCGAGCTGTTTGACGACGTTGTAGGAGTCCCAGTAGACCCCACCGTTTATCGGGCAGGAGCCGTGGGCGAGGACGTACTTGGGATCCTGCATCATCTCGTAGGTTATGATTATCCTCTTGAGCGTCTTTGGAGTAACGTATCCAGTGATGAGGAAGAGGTCGCCCATCCTTGGGGCGGGGTTGGGCATTATTCCGAAGCGCTCGAAATCGTACCTGGCAGTGGCGAGCGGCGGCATCTCTATACCGCCGCATCCCGTACAGAACGCCACTATCCAGAGGCTCTTCTTCCTGGCCCACCTGAAGAGGGGCTCGAAGAGCTGGAACTCCTTCAGTTCGTAGTGCACCACATCACCGTTCTGCATCTCGCTCATTACCATCACCTCACATCGTCAGGAGGACGGCTATTATTCCGATTATCGTCGGCCACTTCCAGAAGAACTTGGCCGCCTGGTCAATTGTGAACCTCGGGTAGATGCTGGCCACGAAGATGGCTATGAAGAGCACCGCTATCTGCTTGATGAGGAGTTCTAGCAGGTTGCTGGCACCGCCCAGGAACAGTATGGTAAAGAACGTCGTTTCAGCGAAGAGCTGTACTGCGTGCTGGGTGAAAAGTATCGCGGCGTGCTTGCCTCCGTACTCGACCATCGGACCCATTGAAATTTCTGCCGGGGCGGTGATTATGTCGAAGGGCTCCAGACCGAGCATCGCCTGGAAGACTATGTCGAAGACTATCATGGCCAGCAGGAGTGCCGGAACCAGTATGCTCCACCCGTTTAAGCTCTGGAGGGCGACGATCTCACTCAGTTTGAATGTTTCGAAGTGCTGGACTATTGCTATCAACGCGAGGCCGTAGGGAAGCTGCATGGCCACCATGGTCAAAAGCCCACGCTGGACACCGACGGCTGAGTACGGGTTGCCTGAGCTCATCGCACCGAGCATTATTCCCAGCATTGGAACCTCCAGGAGGTAGGCAACTACGATGAGGTCCGCGTTGCTGCTGAAGAGCTGAAAGTTGGCGACGGGAAGGAAGAGGAGGGCGGTTATCGTTGCCCCCAGGGCAAAGATCGGTCCGAAGTCGTAGATGAAGCCGTGGCTGACGCTCTCCTTCTTGCCCAGGAGTTTGAGTGTGTCGATTATAGGCTGGTAGATCGGCGGGCCGATTCTCCTCTGTATCCTAGCCATGGCCTTCCTCTCTATGCCCATGAAGATGAAGCCCATGAAGGTCGCGTAGATGAGTATCCCAATGGCCTCAAGGATAAGCTTCCAGTCTATCATTCACAACACCCCCCACAGCGCGAGTATGAGAAGCACCACTGCCAAGTACCATGAGTAGGACTGGATGTTTCCATTGTAGAAGCCTTCCCTCAGCCAGTCCGCGAAGTCCTCGAAGATGCCTGAGAGCCTCTCGTAGAACCTGTCGAAGCTGTACCTGAGCCAGAACTCAAGGGCCTCCGCCAGCGGCCTGTAGAAGTTCCTCCTTATGCTGAGATTGAACTCCTCCGTAACCGGGTTACCGGACTGGTAGGTGTTCGTGACGGGTATCTTCCGGGCGTTTGCGCCGTAAATGTAGATCAGCCCGGCTATGGCGATGCCGACGACGAGGATCAGGGCGACGCTCAGGGCGTTGTAGGTTCCGGTTGCAGTGCTGATCGAGTAGTAGCTCTCGACAACGACGCCCGTGTTAACGAACTTGTTGAGGAAGTCCACCACGAGTCCTGGGGCTATGCCGAAGACCACGTTGAGGAGCCCGAGGATGCCCATGCCAATGAGGAGCGGGAGTGGTGCCTCCTGGACATCGTCGAGGTCGCTCGGCCTCTGGCCGAACCAGATCGCGTAGAGGAACCTGACGACGTACGCGAATGCCAGGGCGCTTCCGAGGAAGATCGCTCCAGCAACGAGGGGCATGTGCTCCTGTATCGCCGCCTCATAGATGAGCCACTTGCTCGCGAAGCCCGCCATCGGCGGTATTCCAGCGAGGCTGAGGACGGCTATGAGTCCCATGGCAAAGGTGATGGGCATCTTCTCGGCCAGCCCTCCAAAGTCCTCAAACCTCGTCTTGCCGGTCCTGAGTATCAAGGCCGCGGTGACTAGCCAGAAGAGACCCTTGAATAGGGCGTGGCTGAGGACGTGGAAGAACGCACCCGCGAAGCCGAGTCCGCTGCCGACTCCGATGGCCAGGAGTATGTAGCCGACCTGACCGACGGATGAGTAGGCGAGGAGCTTCCTTATATCTTCCTGAAGGACGGCTAGGAAGCTGGCAACCACCACGGTTATCGCTCCGAGCCACGCGAAGATGTAGGTGAAGGTCGGGTGCCCGTGGAAGGATCCGAGCTCAACGTAGAGCTTCCCTGCCATCAGTGCGTAGACCAGTACGAAACCGAAGATTCCGGCCTTGCTCAGGGCGCCGCTGAAGAAGCTGGTGTAGCTCTGGTTGGTCTCGCTGTAGGCCTCCGGAGCCCAGACGTGGAGGGGCCAGGTTCCGGCCTTGACGCCGAAGGCCACGAGGAACAGTGCATACACGAGGATCGTGTCGGTCCTTCCGAAGTCCACCATCCCGTACGCCGAGAGTCCCATTGCCCTCGCAACGTCACTGAAGTCGAGGGCACCGGTCTTTGCGTAGATTATTGCGATGGCGAGGAGCATCGAGTAGGCTCCAATGACGCTGAGCACGAAGTACTTCAGGGAGGCGTGCCTGTTGTAGCGGAGCACCATCATGAAGCTGGCGAAGGTCATTATCTCCCAGAACAGGAAGAAGCCCGCAAAGTCGTGGGAGGTGAATACTCCCAGCAGGCCCGTGACGCTGAGGAGGGAGAACATCCACTCGTAGCCGCTCTTAGTAGTTGAGACCAGCCCGAAAACCATTGCCGCGGCCACGACAGCCGCTACCGCCGCGAAGTACCAGGTCATTGTGCTGAGCTGGAAGTTGAGGGTGAAGACTCCAGCGTTGATTGAGTAGTTTATGGGCTCACCGGTGACGTCGCCGTAGGTGGCCGCTATGATGACCAGAGGTGTGAGGCCCCCTATAAGCCCCAGTATCTCCCGTATTCCCTTTGTGTCAAATATCCATGCCAGCACTCCGCTTACCGCCGGAACGAGTAGCAGGAGAGGTATAACGTAGTCAGCGGGTATGAAGCTCATGGTCCCACCCCCATTAGAGGAACGTTCTTAACGTACTGAACGACGTTGAATATATCCTCACCAGCCTTCTGGGACACTGTCCAGAAGTAGTTCGGGTAGATTCCTATGAAGATGATCAGCAGTACTAGGAAGACCGCTATGGTGCCTATGGCGAGGTTTTCGCGGATCCTTTCGCCTTCCCCGGTGAACCAAATGGTGTGGATGAGCCTGAGGTAATAGACTGCCTCCACGACGCTGGCGCCGAGGATCAGTGCCACGCCCCAGGTGTAGCCCGCGTCCACACCCGCCAGGAGGATCCTGAGCTTGCTCCAGAAGATGTTGAACATCGGCAGTCCGATGGCTGATAGGGAACCCACCGTCACGGCTAAGGCAGTCAGCGGCATCCTCTTGCCGAGACCAGCGAAGTTCTCAATCCTAGTTCCCCCGAGGGCTATCCCAACGTAGCCGACGGCGAGGAACAGGAGTGCTTTTACTATGGCGTGGTTGACCATGTGGAAAACTCCAGCCTCAACGCCTGCCTGCGTTCCAAGGGCCAGGGCGAAGGCTATCATGCCTATCTGGCTTATGGATGAGTAAGCGATCATCCTCTTGACGTCCTTCTGTCTCAGGGCCGCGAACTCGGCAACGAACACCGTCAGGGCGGCCATCGTTACGACCAACTTGAGGACGGAGCTCCAGCCGCTTGCGCCCTGCATTATGTAGAGGAGCCTGGCGGCCGCGTAGATACCAGCTTTGACGACGAAGGCCGAGAACATGGCGGTTATCGGATGCGGTGCGGCCTGGTATGCATCCGGCGCCCACGCATTGAGCGGGAAGAGCTCTGCCTCGACCGCAAGGCCGAATATGAGGAGCGCAAGTCCAGCCTCAGCGACCTTGGCATCGATGCCGCCCGCGAGGATCGCCAGGTGGGCCATGTTGAGGGTTCCGGTCGCTCCGTAGATGAGGGCTATGCCGATAAGGAAGAAGCTTGAGCCGATTCCCCCAAGTATCATGTACTTGAGTGAAGCCTCGGCAGCCTCTCCCGTCTTGTTGTAGGCTGTGAGGGCGTAGGCGGTTATGGATGTTATCTCCATGAAGACGAAGAGGTTGAAGATATCGCCCGTCGCTATCATACCAGTCGCTCCAAGCATGAGGAGCAGGAAGAGCATGGCGTACTTGTCTATCGGCTCGGTCTCAACCGCCTTCAGGCTGAAGATTGCCATGAAGAAGCTGACTATTGCAACTATGAGCACGAAGAGGGCCGCGAAGTGGCCGATGTAGAGGTTGATTCCAACCGGTGGCCTCCAGCCGCCGGCCATGACTATTATCGGCTCTCCAGTTCTGTAGACCTCGCTGAATACCCATCCCGCTATTCCAGCCTGAATGGCGGTTATCAGTATCAGGTAGTATTTTACGGCCTTGTTTCCAAGTCCCTTGATCAGCGGGACGAAGAAGGCACTGATCAGGGGCAACGCGATGAGGAGTGAAGCGTACTGCCCGTTCATCCTCTCAACCTCCTTATCTCCTCAACGTTAAGCGTACCGTACCTCTCGTAAAGGATTATAGCAGCACTAAGGGCCATAGCGGTCGTGGCGACACCGATGACTATTGCCGTGAGGACAAGTGCCTGGGGAATCGGGTCGACGGCTCCCTTTGGGCCTATCCCCTCACTCAGTATCGGGGCGCTCTTTCCTGAGACGTACCCAACGCTGATCAGGAGGAGGTTGACACCGGTCTCCATTATGCTGAGCCCCACGAGCATCTTCAGCAGGTTCTTCTTCACGAGCACCGCGTAGAGGCCGATGAGGATGAGGGAGATCGCTCCGAAGTAGTAGACGCTTATGTCGGGAACGTTCATTCTCTCACCTCCTCCTTGAGCATGTTGTCGATGATTCCGCTGAGCTCCGTGCCGACCTTGATGCCGATCAGGGTGTAGATGATCGGTATGAACCCTCCGCTGAAGAGCCTGCCTATGTTGCCGGTGCCCCACTGCCAGGTCTGCCATATCCAGTCGAAGAGGAAGTATCCCCCTATGGCAAGGCCTGTGAGGCCGACGAGAACGTAGCCCATTCCCGCTAATCCCTCTGTCTTCTCAAAGGCCTTGTGCGGGATCTCGTAGGAGACGAAGGCCATGTAGAGCAGGAGGAACGCGGTGGCTATCGTTGCCCCACCCGGGAAACCTCCTCCCGGTGTCAGGTGTCCGTGGATGAATATGTATGAACCGAACAGAACCACGAACGGGAACAGGAGTTCGCTTCCAGTCGTCAGGACAACTGAACCCTCGGTCTTTGCAGTCCTCTTCTTTCTCTTTCTCCAGAGGAGCGCTCCAACTCCGGTTGAGGCGATGAACAGGACTGTGACCTCACCGAGGGTATCGAAACCACGGTAGTTGACGACTATTGCAGTTACGGCGTTTACTGCACCAGTCTGATCCTTGACGTGGTCAAGGTAATACTGTCCAACGAGCATCTTGTCCTCCCCGAAGGGGACTCCAGCGAGGCTCTGGGCCAGCCAGTAGCCTATTATCAGGATGGTGATTATCGCAAGAGAACGCTTGAGCATTTTCACCACCTCACCCACCAGCCGGGCTTCTCCTCCTCTTCGGTCTCAAAGCGCTGGGTTCTCTTGATGGCGAAGATGAACACCGCTCCGCTGAGTGCCGCACCTATCGCCGCCTCGGTCATCGCGACGTCCGGGGCCTGGAGCATGAAGAACAGCAGTGAGGCGAAGAGGCTAACTGCCGCCATTCCAACGACTGCCGCGAGCAGATCCCTCCACTCGACGGCTAGTATTGCTGAGATTACCATAAGGGTCACTACTATGTACTCGATACAGGTTATACAGTTCATTCCTCACCACCCTCCTCCGGAGTTTCACTCTCGGGAGCTCCAACGGTCTCTGCCTCTTTGGCCTTAGCCTCTATGTGCTCGCGGTACTTGTCCATCACGCTGCCCTCCCAGAGGGGAATGCCGCTCTTGTACGCTGCCCTTATGAGGGTGTGGGCGCTTATCGGGTTGGTGAGCAGGAGGAAGACCGAGATTACTATCGTCTTTGTGAGCCAGGCAACGCTTCCGAAGTCCTCACCGAGGGCCCAGATCCCGACGCCGATCATGACGCCGAGAGAACCCAGGGTCGCGCTCTTTGTGGACGTCTGCATCCTGTTGTAAACGTCGGGCATCCTGATGAGACCGAGTGCTGAGAGGAAGTAGAAGAACGTCCCTATGAAGACGAGGATTTCACCGAGAGCGGCGAGCGCGTTCATAGGCCTCCCTCCAGGTACCTTGCAAAGGCTATAACTCCGCCGAAGGCGAGCACCGCGTAGACGAGGGCCACGTCGAGGAATATCATGCGCTTGTAGTAGAGCGCAAAGAGCACCATGAGCCCCGCCGTGATGGTGGTCATGATATCAACAGCGACGAGTCTGTCAACCGTCGTCGGCCCCCTGAATACCCTGTACATGCTGAGGAAAGTTGCTATCGCTATCAGAGCTAGGTAGATGTTTACCCCTATCATCCGAAGATCACCTTCAGAAACTTTTCAAAGGGTTCGGTTATGTTTCTGGAGGCAGCCTTAACGTGCTCCTCCTCGTTCTCGGTCAGAGCTTCGTCCGGAACCCATATCCAGTGGATAAAGTAGTCGTCATCGTCAACGTCGAGGGTTATGGTTCCCGGTGTCAGGGTTATTGAGTTCGCAAGGGCGAGCTTGCCGGGGTTGGTCTTAAGAACGGTCTTGCAGTGGACGATGCCGGGTCTTATCGGCCTTGCAGGGTGGAGAACCCTGTAAGCAACGTCGAGGTTCGCCATGATCATGGCCCAGAGGAAGTACGGCGCGTATGCCACTGCGTAGGCAACCCTCTTGGGATGAAGGTTCGCTAGTCCCCTTGTGGTGAATATCGGATATGTGAGGGCCCCTATTATGAGGGAGAGCACCAGCCCCATTTCGAGTTCCTGAGCGTCAGTGCTGGCCGTTAGGAACAGCCATATCAAGAACAGTATGATCACCGTGTACAGATACCTGCTTATTTTGCTTGCTTCTTCCATATCATCAACCTCCAACGGTTGGTGGACACATTTGAACAGGTTAAATGAAGCTAATCTCTGGTTCAAAACAATTGCTTATAAACGTTACCTACGAAGAACTAAGGTTTAAAACCCTTGGTTAAAATAGAGGTATCAGATTTGTTCTTTGATGTTGGGAAGGGTTCTTTATGGCGCAATGAATAATTGAAGCCAGAAATTTCCCTGCGGACATTCACGCCTGTTGGTGGCGACCCCTTGTACTCCGTGGAAAGAACAGACTGCAAAAACAGTGGGTAAACGGAGAAGAGGGCTCAGTAGATTGAAATCCTCTTGACTCCCTCAAGCTTTGAGAGCTCGTTTATGAGATCCCCCGGTATCGGCTTCTCGGTGATTATCGTGAGGGTAGCCTCTGGATAGAGCTCCGGATCCTCTGCGACAACCTGGACGATGTTTATTCCCCTGTCCGCGATCTTCTGAGCTATCTTTGCCAGTATTCCAACGGCCCTCGGCTCGGGTTCAATCTCGATGACGCCGTAGCCAACGTGCCTTCCAACGTACTTCATGTGAACCGTCGGCTCGAGGTTGGTGTATATCTCCTTGAGCTCGGGTATCTTGAGTATCATCCCGACGGTCTCCTTGACCACCCTTCTGTCAACGTCCAGGGCCTTTGCGATCTTCGTGTAGGGGACCTCGATGTCGCCTGCCTTTATCTTCAGGTCATCGGAGACCCTGAGGCCGTACTTGAGCAGGGTTTTCGCTATAACCTTCCTCACTGGATACTCATCAAAGTAATGCTCGATCTTTCCCCACATCCTCATCACCCATTGTAGTTCATCACTAACCTTTTTGCATCACTGATATTAAAATGTTTCCATGTCCGCATGGGTCCAGTCCTGGCCATATTTAAAAGCGTTTCGGATGGATTTTTTGTCCATCGTGCGGTTTTTAAGAGGTCGCTCCAAGCCACGGGCATGATAGAGGTCAGGTTTCCCAATTCGCGGTTCGAGGATCACGGCGATTTAGTAAGGCTGATCTGGCGCGACACCCTCTACGCTGACTTTGAGAAGGGCGAGATCGAGAGGGCCATCCGACGGAAGTTTAGGGTGAGCCCCGAAATCGGAGTTAGGGACGGATCCCTCGTGGTGGACACCGACTACGAGAAGATCGAGCCCTTCCTCGCCATTTACATACAGAACAACCTTGGGGCTAGGCTCAGAAACCGCTACACCGGCAGGAAAATTCTCTACATCCACGAGGGGCTTGATATTCCCCTCCTCGGCTACAACGCATTTGGCCTGATCGACAGGGGCACCAACCTCATTCAGGTCAGGGGAGTGAGCGGTTGCAACTTAAGCTGCGTGTTCTGCTCCGTCGACGAGGGACCGTATTCCAGAACGAGAAAGCTCGACTACGTCGTTGATATAGACTACCTGGTGAAGTGGTTCGACGAAGTCGCCAGAATAAAGGGGAAGGGACTTGAGGCTCATCTTGACGGTCAGGGCGAGCCTCTCATATACCCTTTCCGAGTCGAGTTAGTGCAGGCTTTGAAAGAGCATCCCAACGTCTCAGTAATTTCCATGCAGAGCAACGGAACGCTGTTGACCGACAGGCTGGTAGAGGAGCTGGCCGAGGCTGGTTTGGATAGGGTGAACCTCTCGGTGCACTCCCTTGATCCTGACAAGGCGAAGATGCTGATGGGAAGAAAGGACTACGATTTGGAGCACGTCTTGGAGATGGCTGAAGCCCTGGTAAACGCTGGGATAGACGTCCTTATAGCTCCCGTCATAATCTTCGGGGTAAACGACGACGAGGCGGAGGCTTTCATAGAGTTCGCGAGGAAGATCGGCGCTGGAAAACGCTGGCCTGCCCTCGGCTTCCAGAACTACGTCCCTTACAAGTTCGGCAGGAATCCTACTATAGCCCGTGTGATCCCGTTCAAGGAGTTCTATGCCTGGCTCCGCTCGCTGGAGGAGAAAACCGGTATGAGGCCCCTAGTTTTGAAGCCCAAGCACTTCGGTATGGAGAAGCGCGAGTTCATCCCCCTGGCCTTCAGGCCCGGGGAGGTCGTGAAGGCGGAGATCGTTCTGCCCGGAAGGATAAAGGGTGAGATGATAGCGAAGGCCAGGAACAGGCTAATAGAGGTCATAAACACCGACGCTAAGGTTGGAGATAGGGTAAAAGTAAAGATAGTCAGGACGAGGCACGGGATCTACATAGGAACGCCAGTGTGAGTTCGAGTTCAGACGCCCGCCACCGCCGGCGTTACGTACGCCTCTACGAAGGCCGCGAAGAGCAGCATCACCGCCGAGAGTGCGTACACCCTGAGGGATGAGTAAACCACGTCCCTCCCCTCTTTCTTTAGGGTCCCCCTGTAGAGCATTATCCCGGCTGTGGCGGAGAGTATTATAGCTGGTATCTCCAGTATTCCGTGGGGCAGGATGGCAAGGACCGCCTGTGTCGGACTCAGGAAGTCGTTTGAGATTACAATTGCCAGCACAAGCCCGAGGATGAAGCCGTTCGTCAAAATGACGATCCACGGCACGATTCCAAAGATGATGCCCAGGGCGTAGGCTGAGGTTGCAACGCTTAGGTTGTTTATGTAGATTGACGCGAACGTGTGAAGCGGACTGTCTGCTCTCACTTTGTTCGCTATTGACCTCCCTATGTCCCTAAAGATTCTAAGGGACATTTCGGGCATTGCCAGGGCCACAACCGCCCCGAGGATAGCGGCGGCGGTAAAACCGGCGGTTAAAAGTATGAAATGCTCCTTTGCCCTCTCCCTGGCGTCGGGTGACGTGAATATCACTGTTTTCACCCTTCTAATGCCTTTTTGAGGGCTATCTTGAAGTCCTCGACGTTCACGTAGGGCATTTCAACGTCCATCCTCATTGCAAAGAACTCGTCCATAACGGCCTCAAGCTCTTCAATTCTGTGTCCCTCTAGCTTCTCCTCTAGATCGTGGACGGCCTCCTCGGGATGCATGAAGAAGTCGCCGGTGATCTTAACGTGCTCCGCAACGCCGTTCTCCTCATCAAATTCGATCCTTATGAGGCCCTTCCTAGCCTTGTGCTCGCCGACGTGGTGTTTCATCCCACTCACCTCCATAGTAAATCCGCGGGAGAAGTTTTTAAAGGTTGGGCCCAAGTGGGAGCGGTGGTGTAAATGGGTTATGTGGAAGTTAAGGAACGTGTAAAGCTCATCCTCCAAGAAACGCTTGATGAGATGCTCACCGAAGCTGGAAGGGAATGGAACGGTGAGATAATCTTCGATGAAACGCCAAGCATCGAGCTTGGGGATTTCGCGACCACAGTTTCATTTCAGCTGGCGAGGGTCTTCAGGAGGGCCCCGAAGCTCATAGCAGAGGAAATAGTCGAGAGGCTGAAGGGAAGGCTTCCGGAAGAAGTAGCGGACGTCAAAGCCGTGAACGGCTACATAAACTTCTACCTCGATTACGGCAGGTTTGGAAGGGAGCTCGTTGGTGAGATACTCGAGAAGGGCGAGAAATACGGCGAGAGCGAAATCGGGGCTGGAAAGAAGGTCATAGTTGAACACACCTCTGTGAACCCGACGAAGCCGCTCCACATGGGACACGCTAGGAACTCAGTTCTCGGCGACACTATGGCGAGGATTATGGGGAAGCTCGGCTACACCGTTGAAGTCCAGAACTACATAGACGACCTCGGCGTCCAGTTCGCCCAGGTTCTCTGGGGCTACCTCAACCTGAAGGAAGAGTTCGAGAAGATAGAGAGTGAGCTCTGGGGGAAGGGCCTGAAGGAGGACTTCATAGACCACGTGATGGGCCTGCTCTACGTCGAGGTGAACAAGAGGCTCGAGGAGGATCCAGAGGTTGATAAGGAAGTCCGCGAGCTGATGAAGAAGCTCGAAGAGGGCAACAACGAGATAGCGGAAACCGGGAGGAAGCTCGCTGAGCGCGTCGTTAGGGCGCAGATGCTCACTACTTACCGCATGGGCATAGCCTACGACCTCCTCAGCTGGGAGAGCGACATAATGAAGAGCGGCATCTTCGGAGAAGCATACGAGCTGATAGAGAAGAACGAGAACTTCTTCTGGGCTACGGAGGGCAAGTATAAGGGAGCCTTCGTGATGGATCTCAGGAAGCTCTTCCCTGACATGAAGAACCCCTTCCTCGTTCTCAAGAGGAGCGACGGGACGGCAACCTACACGGGCAAGGACATAGCCTACCACCTCTGGAAGTTTGGTAAGGTGAGTGCCGATATGCTCTACAAACCCTGGGACAAGAAAGAGGACCACGAGACCTGGACGACTGCTCCAGATGGGAAGGAGATGCCTGGTAAGTTCGGGAGGGCAGATATAGTCATCAATGTCATCGGTGCCGAGCAGAAGCACCCGCAGATGGCGATAAAATATGCTCTCCAGCTCTTGGGATTTGAAGATGCCGCCGAGAACTTCCACCATCTTGCCTACGAGCACGTTGTTAGGCCTGAAGGCTCATTCTCAGGAAGGAAGGGAACGTGGGTCGGCTTCACCGTCGATGAGGTCCTCAACGAGGCCGTCCAGAGGGCGAGGGAGCTCGTTGAGCAGAAGAACCCCAGCTTAAGCGACGAGGAGAAGAACGAGATAGCCGAGGCCGTTGGCGTCGGAGCCGTCCGCTACAACCTCGTCAAGTACAGTCCGGACAAGATAATCACCTTCCGTTGGGATGATGTGCTGAACTTCGAGGGCGACAGTGCACCGTACCTCCAGTACGCTCACGCCCGTTGCGCCTCAATACTCAGAAAGGCAGGAGAGAGCGGGATAGAAACGGACTGGAAGGCCCTGCTTGAGAGGGCGGACTTCTCAAAGCTGACCAGCAGGGAGAAGGAGCTCATCAAGCTCCTCGCGAAGTTCCCGGAGGTTCTTCAGAATGCTGGGAAGGACGTTAAGCCGCACCTTATTCCAGCGTACCTCAACGACCTCGCGAGCTTCTTCAACAAGTTCTACATGGATCACCCAGTACTGAAGGCGGAGGAGGGAATCAGGGAGGAGCGCCTGCTCCTTGTCCTGGCTGTCAAGCAGGTCCTCAGGAACGGGCTTGAGGTTCTCGGCATTGAGGCCCCGGAGAGGATGTGATCAGTCCTCTCTAACCACTTTTTCCACAACGGGGTCTACCATCAGGTAGCGGCCTTTCTCCTTCTTTATCCAGCCCATTTTCTCCAGGTTCACGAGAAGGCTGTTGAGGCGCGCATTGGTCACGGGACCGCCTTTAGCTTCCACGTAGTCTTTTATCTGAGACCACCTTGAAAGCCCAATTGAGATTGCCTTTAGAATCAAAGCGTAGCGGGGAGAGCGCTTCTCCAGCTCAAAGAGTTCCTCCTTTATCATTGCCTTTGCCCTATTCATGGTCGCTTCCATAGCCGCCTTGAAGCTCCCCTTCTTCCAGTAATTGAAGCCGAATTCCACAAGCCATCCTGGGATACCATCGAGGCTGTCTACTGCCAGTATTATCTCTTCTTCAGGGACTTTAAGTCCAACCTCCTCGAATCCCCTCCTCAGGAACTCCTCTGAGAGCTCCCTGGAGAACGGTTTTATCTCAACTTCCTCTGATATTCTGCCGTAGAGGGGGCTGGAATAGTCGTCGATTCCAACGAAGTCGTGGAGGAGCCCCACCTCGGAACCCGTGAATATAAAGCTAACGTTTGGAAGCGAATCGTATGCATAAGCCACTCCAGCGAGGAAGTCTTTACCCCCTCTAGAGCCAAAAAAGCGGAGGTACTGGGCCTCATCAAAGGCGATAACCACTTTCTCTCCAGTTTTTCTCCCAAGCTGCTCAAGCCCGTCCAGAACGTCAATCCAGCTTGATTCGCGGGGTTTTAAGTGGAGACCGGCAAAGCTTACCCCCTCAACCTTGATGCCCCTAAGGAAACCAACCCTGCCCTTCCCGAGGAGTATCCTAGTTATCTCGTCAACGAGCGTGGCTGAGCTTATGCTGCCGCTACCGGAGGAATAGAGGCGACGGGTGTCTATGTAGATTCCAACACCAGAATACTCGTTCAGGGCAACTTTTAACAGGGAACTTTTCCCCACACGTCTGATTCCAATGATGAGGCTTATCGGATACTCATTCATTCCGTTGAGTATTTTCTCCAGTTCCTTCTCCCTATCAAAGATTTCCTCCCGCCTCTCTTTCGGCCTTGGATCAAACAGCATTAAGTATCGCCCCCGATACCAAGTATCGGTACCGATACTTAAGGTTTTCTGTAAGGTATTTTCCCATCCTAACCCTAAAATACTCCTTTGACGTATTCCCACTGGTGATTTCATGCGCGGTGTAATTGTGCCTCTCGTAACTCCTTTCAACGAGGACTACTCGATAGACCTGCCAGCCCTTGAAGAGCACGTCGACTACCTTCAAAAGGTCGGAGTCCACGGAATATTCATAAACGCGACGACCGGAGAGTTCACGAGCCTCAGCAAAGAGGAGAGAAAGTTTTTGGCCGAAAAAGGCCGTGAGCTTGTAAGCTCCACTTTCTACCTCGTCGGCACCGCCTCATCGAACACGTTCGAAGTGATCGAACTCACAAAGCACGCCCAGGACATCGGAGCGGACTACGCGGTCATAGCACCGCCCTATTACTGCCCGCTCAAAGAGGAGGCCCTCTTCAAGCACTACTCGATGGTGGCCGAGAAAACCGATATTCCTATTATACTCTACAACATCCCCTCATGCGCAAACCCGCTGAGCGTCTCCCTCATAAGGAACCTGGCTCTGGAGTATCCAAACATCGCAGGTGTGAAAGAGACGATAGACAGCATAAACCACGTCAGAGACGTTGTTCTTGAGATCAAGGGCGAAAGAAAGGACTTCAAAGTCTTTACCGGCCTCGACCAGCACTTCCTCAACACGCTGATCCTCGGCGGCGACGGCGGAATAATGGCGTGCGCTAACTTTGCCCCTGAGCTCCACGTCCGCCTCTACAGGGCCTTCAACGAGAAGCGCTTTGAGGAGGCCTTTGAGTACGCGAAGAAGCTCGCGAAGCTTTCAAAGGTCTACGACCTGGCCTCCTCCTTCGGCTCCGCCATAAAGCTCGCCATGAGCATAAGGGGCTTTTCAATAAAGCCCGTCCTCAGGCCCCCCTACGTTGTAGATGGAGAAGAAACGAAAGAGGAGATAAGGAGACTCATTGAGGAGGTGCTGGGCTGAATGCTAGACCAGTAATCGAAAACTACAAATAGGCCATTTCCAAATTTTGACATGGTGAGAAGATGGAGAACGCTGAGAAAGTGAGCATTGACTACGTCCTTAGTGAGCTTGAGCGCCTCAAGAGGGAAATTCAACGATTAGAGGATCTTTTGGTTCCCATTGTCAAGGATGAGCTCTCTGGAAAAGAACTGGAAGAAATCGAGGTAGAGGCACGGGAATTCAACGAGGAGGAGTGGGTCGACGCTGACGAACTCGATGCCCTTCTGGAGGACGGCGAATGACGTTTGATGTCAAAGGTCAAAAAAGATGTTGTTAAGGCTTTAAGATCACTTCCCACGTCCTACCGTCGGAAATTTTTGGAACTCAGGGATGCCTTGAGATATGAGGCAGTTCCGAGGGATAGGTTCGACATCGCAAAGCTCAAGGGAACTGGTGACCTGGACATTTACAGGGCTAGATTGGGCGAGTACCGCGTCGTATACTCTGTAAACTGGAATAAGCGTCTGATTTTAATACACCGGTTGAAGAAGAGGGAAGACGCGTATAAATAAAACGAAAGGCGTCACCTTATCTTGTACCTCAGGAAGGCGGCTATTCCTCCAAAGGCCTTGTAGAACTGCTGGCCCTCTTCCGTGTCGAGGGATATTATCTCGACGTTTGAACCGGCTTCCTCTGCCATCTTTATGAGCTCCTCTGCCACGTCCCACTTCTCGAAGCTGATGTTCTGGCTGCCGCACTTCGGGCAGTGCGTAAGCCTCTTCTTGTAAATGTGGAACTCCTGCTCGCTCATGGTCTTTACCTCTTCCCAACCGCAGTTGTTGCATTTCGCTCTTACGCGAACCCTGTCGTAGCCCTCGCTGATGAGAAGGGTATCAACCGCCCCGAGCTCGAGGGCGTTTCTAACTTCTTTCTCACCGTAGGTTATCATTCCGGTGTCTTTAACGAGGTGCCTGAAGAACTCCTGGATGAGGTGGCGCTCCTTGATGGCCTCGTGATCCTTGAGTATGTCGCTCGCCTTCTCCACCAGCTCCTTGAGGCCGTACTCGCCGCTGTAGCTTATATCGACGACGCCGATTATCTTCTTCTGGAGCTCGTGGTGGAGGTAGCCCTTCTCGACGAACTCTTCTTTTGTTGGCCCGGGACCGCCGATGATTATGCCCCTGAGTTCTCCCTTCTCAAGGAGCGGGAGGAAAGCGTTGTTCGCGTGTTCGGCTATCCTCTTCATGAACTCGTGGGTCTCCTGCTCCCTAATGCGCTCGTAACGTCTCGCAGACTGACCACCGGCCCTTGTCTTACCTGGAACGGTGGAGTGGAGCTCGTCTATGAGTTCTATTCTCTTCCCTCGGAGGAGTCCTATGGTGGCGTCGTTCTTCTCTACTGTTATCAGGCCGTAGGCGTCCTTAACTCGAAGCATCTCCTCGAGGGGCTCGGTGACGAATGTCTGGTCGCATCGGTAGAGGCGAACCTTAAGCGGCTCCGGCGGGACTATAGCCCAGAGCCTTATATCGCTCACACCCTCCTGCTCGCTGACGTTTCCAACGAAGAGGGCCAGACCGTTCTTTGGGGTCTGTCTGTAGAGTTTGAGGTGCTGCATGGCCCTTTCTAGAGCACCCAAAACGTTCTTTCGCGTGGACTTGCTCTTGATGTTCTGCGCCGTCCCGTACTCCTCTCGAAGCTGCTGCATGACCTTGTTGATGTCGTAGCCGTCCGGGATGTAGAGGCTCACAAGCTCGGTTGCACGACCTCGATAGCCCTTCAGCTCCTCGACCTTTTTCTTGAGCTCGTACATTTCTGCTGACTTGTGAGACATGAACATCACCCCTAACTTCTCTCGCTGAGATAGGCACGAAAAGGGGATTTATAAAGGTTTGGAGCTAGAGAAGGGAAAGCAGGATGACTATAAAGACGCCCGGGATTCCGCCGACGGCGATTATGAGGATGTTCAAAAGGTTGACCTGAACGTGGGTGATGTGGAGGTAGTTGAGGATCCCTATGAGCAGAAGGCCGGTTAGCGTGTTCACCGCCAGCCATTTGAGGATCATGAAGGTCAGCTTCACTACCGCGTATCCGACGAGTACTAGAAGGAGTAAAAATATCAGAAGGTTAAGCATCGCTAAACACCGGAGAGCTTTTCGAGGGTTTCGCTGGCGATGTCGCCCAGCTTGACCCACTTCTTGCCCTCAAAGGGAAGGATAACCTTGTCCTCAACGCCTACGAGAGACTTAACGTCCGGTTCGAGTTCTTTCAATCCCAGCTCGCCGATTATAACTAGTACGAAGCCCTTCTGGTTTTTATCTCCTTCGGCGAGGAGCTTGCGTATCTCTTCCTGTATCATCTTCCTGTACCTTGATACAAACGAGGGGTAATGCCTGACTATTGAGTAGGCGAGTATCATCGCGTTCTCCCTAACGTACGGGTTGCTGGATTCTATCAATTTGATGAGACGTTTGAACTCCTCTTCTTTTAGATGATTCTTCAGAACGTCCTTTTTTGTATCGAGGATGGTAGTTATTGCCAAAAGGGCGTCGCCAACAACACCCGGGTTGACATCGTCCAGAAGTTCAAACAGGGCGTTTCTGGTTTTCTTGTCCTTCAATGCTTCCTCAACAACGAGCTGGAACTGGTTGCCCTCGAGCATCTTTTTGACCTTGCCGCTCTTCGATCCAAATGACAGGAAGCCCATGTGGATCACCCTTTAAAATGTTGTTCTCAATAATAAAAGCCTTTTCTTGTTTTGGTGAAAGTCAAAGTTATAAGCATCGATAGACTCACCACGGGAGGGGAGATCAATAAGAGGTGCTGGTTATATGAAGGAGCGAAGAACAAAGGCGCTGAATGTAGTACTGGCACTATCTGTAGTTGTTATATCCAAGCTTGAACCTCATTTGACTTTACTACTCCCCTGCTATCTGGGCTTTATGCTCGTGAGAAATATAAAAGATTTAGATTCCATTTCCAAATTTTCCATTTCACCTGCTGTTGGTCTTGGAGTTACAATATTTCTAATACATATCCTTAGTTGGCTCAGATTATCATTACGCCTTGCTTATCCAATTCTAGCATTTTTAGTGATCGTTATATCTCTTCTGGTACATCCTGTTAAGGTAAGGAGGGATGTATCTATATTTGCGATCAGCGGGGTGGGTATATCCTTGCTTTTATCATTTGGGATCAAAATCCCATTTTTTGAAGTTCCGACATACCCTGCGGGAGTTTCTCGTCCGGATGCAGTATTTCATGCGTATAAATCTCTGGAAATTCTGATGGAAAACACCCTTTTCATAAAAAATGTGCCCTCAGGGTTTGATGACATAATTGCATATCCATCGGGATATCATTCAATCGTAGCTTTCCTAAGTGGGGCTACGGGCATAACAGTAGCAAAGGCTATGTTAATACTGAAAATTTACACATGGATCTTCATCCCACTTGGAACATACGCTGCTGCGTGGAGTGTCTTTAAGGACACTAAAATAGCAGTGTTCTCTTCAATTTTAGCTCCCATCTCGTCTCTTTACTACTACTATCTCAATTATTCCCTTTTTCACCAGTTCTTGAACTATTACATGTTCCTTGCAGCAGTTTCCTTGTACAATATGACAATTGAAACCCCAGAGAGAAGGAATATACTTTTGTCTCTGGTGGTTATCTCAGCTGTTTTGATGATCCACCCCTACGTGTACCTTGCATTTGTGGCATATGCTACATTTGTAGTTCTGTTGACCTCTTTAAAACGAAAGAAGATAGATACGAGAGTTCTGGAGATTTCTATTTTGCAGGTCGTGGGAAGTTTCTTGGCGTATTACACCCTTGAATATCCTATTAGAGTAAACCCCATGCGGCACGTTGCGTTCTTTAACGCTTCCCAGTATGCATTTAAAGATAGCATCTCTTGGGTTGCTGGAATTCTCAAGTATACGTTCTTTGATGAATGGCAGGTTATTCTTGGATTGTTTTTTGTCGTGGGAATGATTTATGGAATAAAACATGGCACTTATTCCCTTCAAGCATTAATTGCAACAGTGTTCTATCTCCTGTTTCTTGTGTTCAATAAAATAGCATTCCACATTCCAATCCCCTTTTATTCTGGAATTTGGAGTTCCGAGCGGGTATATGTTCTCATAACTCCCATAATCCCAATAATTGGGGGTACTGGACTTTATTTCACCTTAAAATATATAGAACGCCTGTTCATGCACCCAAAAATCGTGATGGTATCACTCGCGCTTCTTCTCATTCTCCCTGCTTTCTATGTAAATCTATGGAACTTCTCCTTTGAAATGGCAACAGAGATAACCAGTGACACAATAAAAGCTTATGAATTTATAGAGCAGACTGATCCTGAAACAATAGTTGTGCCAAAATTCTATGATTCCGGAACTTGGATTAAAGTATATCTCCCAGAAAAAAATCTTATCATGGTTGAGAATATGAGTGAGATACAAGAATATAAGGATGGGATTCTCTACGTGGACTCTCGTGGATACGGGGACATTCGGATAAATCCAATTAATCCGTGGGAGATCGCCCAGAAATATCAGGTGATTTATTTCAATGATAACATATGGATTTTCAATCTTTCAAATAGATCCGATAAAGTTGGAATGTATCCCCTTTCTCTTTATCAGTACTATACAATAAACAAAGATGAAATACAGGCTTCGAACATAAACGACTGGAGATATCTCTCTTATGGGTTTTTGCTTAGGCATCCTGTGATCATACATGGAATAAAATTTGAAAAATGGGATATCGTCTTAACGCGTTCCAAGAGAGCTGTTATAGCAGTAGTCCCTAACAGGGATTATGTAGGGATAGGTGTTGAACTTTATCCACAAGGTAATCAAATAATCGAGGTATTTATCAATGGAAACCTGGTAGGTGAAATTAGGGAGGGTGGATATTGGAGGTTTGAATGTCCCTTAAAGAAGGGTAACCTTTACATAATTGAACTTGAAGGAGATCCAGGTTATGCATTTATCAGAATGAAACTGGAGGGAGGAACGTGAAAAAGAAGTTTGCACTTTTCTCTATCATAACGATTTGCTATCTGATAATCCGCCTTTGGGGGATCCTCTATACAATGAACGAATACACCGACTATGACGAGGGCACTTACCTTCTAATAGCTCGTATGATAAACCACGGTTATCTTCCATATAGGGATATCTATGCCGTCCATCCACCGCTCTATTATTACCTTCTCGCTCTGTGGCTCCGGTTCTTCGGGGACAGTTACATTGTTGGAAGAACTCTCTCTGTCTTTGTGGGTTTGATCTCAATATTCCTTGCTTACCTGATCGGAAGGGAACTCAAGGATGATAAACTTGGTATTGCATTTGCTTCGCTGTTGGCTCTGGATCCCCTGCTTATACGTATGAATTCCCTGGTTCTCCATGAGACGATTATAGAATTTTTCACTCTCTTATCCATGTACTATTTCGTTAAATATTTCAAGAAAAAAGTCATGAAATATGCATATTTGTCCCTCTTTTGGGCTGGGCTGGGGAGCACTGCAAAGTTCACGATAATACCATTTTTGATCTCCTTGTATCTAGTTATTGTGCTATCTCTCAATAAAAAGAGTTGGAATCACTTTGAGGGAATGGTGAACTCAATTTTGACCTCAAGGCAGATTTTTATAGTCTTGTTTGCATATCTCCTGGGCGCACTTGCTGTTATCTCAATAGTCACCGTATATCCTGACAGGATAGTTCGACTTTTAATAATACTTCCGGGAGTTCACCCCGTGAATCTAGTGGGACACAAGTACTTCGCTGCCCTCTTTCTACTATTGTGGATGGGACTAACGGTTTATATTCTCGATATCAAATATTCCCACAAAGTTTTGGAGACTTTGGTGATACTTCTCAAAAATTGGAAGATCGAGCTGAAGTTGGGGTTTGTTGTTGTATTGGCCAAAGCACTGGTTGAGGTGCCCTTAGGAGTTGTTGTTTCCAGAGATTACATTTTGCAGACATATCTTCCCCAGGGTGGAAGATATACTCTCTTTACAGGATTCTTTTCTATAATTAACAAGATTCTTAGGGATCTCGGTAGGAATTCCCCGGAGGTTCTTCTGCACTGGGTTCCTTTAATAAGCCTCTTGGCGTGGGTTATTTTGGTAGTTAGCAGGGGTCATGAAATCAAGGTAGAAAAGCCACTAGCGGGCCTTTTTGTGGTCAATCTATTTATGTTCCTCTTTTTAATGCCTGTAATCCCCGACGAGCGCTTTATATATCCTCTTTTTCTTGTCACGTACCTGATGTTGCTTTACTCCTTGATGTCGCTTAGGATATCCCCAAAAAAGATGTTTACGGCAGTTTTAATAACTCTACTTTTCATATCTGCTGTTGACTATGGGCTTCTTGTAAATTACCCCTCTGGGCGGTTGAAGCTTGCATTTGGACCCCATACAAAAGAATTGAGGGACGATCTTAAGTTGTACTTAGAGGAGCATAAAATTAACCCAGGTCTTTGTCTGTCTGTTAACCCAATGAATGCATATTATCTTGGCCTCAAAGTAGATCCTTATTCCATTGATACCTTTGGATGGATATATCTAAAAAAAGAAAATTCGGACTCTATTATCAAGCGCATGGAAAAAACCAATACGAGCTGTGTTTTATTCAGCACTTGGATGTATGCGATAATGCCCAAGAGCAAAAGACTTGAAGAAGGTTACTCCAAACTAGTCAATCAGACTCTCCAACATGGAACCCTACTCTTTGGGGAGAGTTATGAAGACAATGAGGTCATTGAGATGTTCTCTTTTGGAGCCAACATGACACCCTCCAAGCTTAAGATTGTCCCTCAAGGGGGCCGGCTCAGTGTTCTATACAATCTCTCTGAGATCTTGGAGATCTTCGTATTAAGGGATAACACCACCATTGATCACCGTTTGAAGATTTTTCTGGAAGGGGATTCCTATCTGGCTACTTGGGCAGGTTCCGATGGAGGCATGTACTCGGCAGTTGTATGGTACATGAATGATGACGGTATTCGGATTACTCCCTTGAACAACACCAGCCTTGGAATTGTTTACGATGGAATTGCTTTTAGCGAGGATGGGGAACTTTTGCCTTATAATGTATCTCAAAATGTGATCCGTGTGTGCACACAGAGAGTATGTGTTTCTCTAACTGGGCGCAGATTGGAGCTCAAAGAAAAGGGCTTTTTAGTCGCTTCTGGAAATAAAATCGAAATACATCTGGTAACTAGGAGGAGCTGATCATGCTGTTTAAACTGGAATCTATGTCCTGTTCAACGTTGGATGCAGTGTTTCCGAGCTTGTGAACAGTTCCAGTTCTTGGATTGAAGAATTTTGTCATTAAGATCGCTACTATGACCAGCGCCGCGGCCACCATGAACAGATATTCCAACGATCCTTGACCCCTGTACCTCAATATCCATACCTCCAGCTGACTATAATTTTAAACCGAGATACAACCGACTGATATATTAAAAGTGAGAAAGATATTAAACTCAAACAACACGTCTCTACATCATGCATTGCTAATCATGCTGTTGAGCTCGCTGTTAGCAGACTCCTCTGCGGTGTTGGCGGTGCTCTTAGCGCTGCTTCCCTTGTTGCTGAGCTGCTTGACAACTATTAGGACGATGACTAGCGCCGCTGCGATCATGAACAGGTACTCAATTGCACCCTGGGCCTTCCTCTTCATTTCACATCACCTCCAAAGGGTTCTTCGTATTACCTAGCAAAATCCGACCTTAAATACCTTTCTCCCCATTTTTGTCGGATCTGCCACCAAAATTGCGGATTGCGAAATTTCCCTTAACTGTTCTGTAAATATGTTGGAGAAACCACAAACTAACAACTAGGCGCTTGGATTTTATACAGTCAAGTTTGATGCCTTCTGAGTAAGGTTATTTTACCACCAGTCTCCGACAGTTGCCAGGCAAGCTTTATATATTTTTTGCTCTTAAAAAGTCCGAGGGGGAGGAATGAAGCTGCTCCACGTTTCCTGTGAGTCTGCCAGCGTCGAGGACTGCATAAACGATTTCAAAAGGAAGCTGAAGGAAGTGCTTTCTCCTTCCAGCTGTTATATAAAATCAGCGGAACTTAACCTTACGTTCGGTGCGTTTATGCACCTTTCTGCCGTTCTCCTGACCGACGCATCGAAGCCCGGCGGGAACGTCATTGTGGAGTATTCCACGGGGCGGAACAGGGAGGTGGCGATCCGGAACGTACTGGAAAAAATCAATCCCTATCTCAGCAGTGTGGACGTGGTGGCCTTCAGGATCGGAACTTACACAACGCCAGTGACGAGGAGGACGTACGCGGTTGGCATCGTCGCCTACAACTCGACCCCGCGGAAAGCGGGCCCCTTTGCAGAAAAACCTGATCGGAGAACGCTTCTCGCTCACGTCCTTTCCCTCTTTGACTACAACCCCAAAGTCCTGAACATCTCCGAGCTTGCGAGGGTGTTTGGGGTATCGAGGGACACTATATACTACGACATCCAGCGCATCTTGGAAGAAAGGGAAAAGAAAGAATAGCTCACTTCACGACCAGGGGAACAGGAGTTGCGCACAGGATGAAGAGCAGGGCCGCCAGGATGGCCAGGACTTTTCTGCCCGGCGAGGCCGGCGTTACTTCATCCAGCGCCCCGGGGTTGCCCGCACTACCTATGAACAGCACGAGGAGGCCCCATATAAGCCACCCGCTCCAGAGGTAGCTCAGTAATATGAGCCCCAGCGCTATGGCGAAGGTGAAGTACCTGTGGGTTTTCTCCCCCAGGAACGCCCGGGCTATGTGTCCTCCGTCGAGCTGCACCGCGGGGATCAGGTTGAGGAATGTCACCAGTATGCCCACCCACCCGGCTATCGCAACCGGATGGAGGAACACCACGTAGTCGCCGCTTGATCCGTTGAGGCCGAGTACCAGCCGCTCTATGAGGGTGAACAGCAAGTTGGTGCCCATGTACAGTCCCTTGCCGGTCTGTGGAACCGCGGAGCTCGGCACTACAACTGAAAGCCTCAGCCCGATCGCCGTCACCGGGATCGCCACGATTATCCCCGCCAGGGGCCCGCTGACTCCCAGATCTATGGCCGCGTTCTTCGTTGGGACCGGCGACTTTACCCGTATCACCGCCCCGAGGGTTCCGAGGAGGTTCGGAAATGGAATGAAGTAGGGGAACGTGGACTTAACGTTGTGGAGCGTCGCGGCTATCTTGTGCCCCATCTCGTGGGTTCCGAGGATGGCCAGAACACTGAGCGAGAACGCCACGGCCGTGACGTATGGGTTCTTGTAGCCTGGGATGCCGTAGTGGTCGAGAGTAGCTATGTGACCGATGGCAAGAACATAACCCGCCCACAGGGTCGAGAGGAGGGTGAGGAGAAAGAGCACTATCCCTATCTTCGGGTTGTCCGGTTTGACCTCTCCGGCGGGGAAAACGTAGAGGAGAACCTCCTCATTGGCCTTTTTCAGCGCCCCCCAGTAGCCGCAGGCCTCAAGCTCCTTCAGAACGACCTCAAAGTTTCTCTCGTAGATCTCGCTGACCCGGAAGACGAAAACTCCTCCCCTGCTCTCCAAGAATTCAGCCCTATAAAAGCGGGCAATGAGATCCTCGATCTCCTCCAGCTTTCCCCCCGTGCCGGGTAGGATTCCCGAGGTTTCCCCGCTAAAGCCCACTAATACCATGTCCCCCCCGCACTTGGGACAGGCTCCCTCGAGGAGGGGCTCGTTGGAATCAAGAACCTCGCGGTGGCCGCAGTTGACGCACTCGTAGATACCCTTTGGCATGTCTTCCCCCTGCTAAAAAACTGAAAGAAGGGTTAAAAATCTACTCCCCCGATTCGAGGACTTCGACCTCGCCCGAATCCGCGTCAATCCTGGCCTTTCTCCCGCTCTTCAGCTTTGAGACGTCTATCCCCTGCACCATCGGAATTCCGGCGATTATAGCACCGGTCGCTACTATTGTCTCCGCCTCCTCGACGATTATTGCTTTTGGGGCCTTACCGTTCTTTTTAAGGGCGTAGATGACGTAGGAGCCAACTGTTGACCCTTTGCCTCGGGGGAAGGCGAGAATCTTTCCAGCTATACTCTGCCCCCTGATGTCGCTCTCCGCGTCTGTAACGATCCCGGTATCTGGATCCACACCGCCGAGGAATGAGAGTGGTTTTTGGGACACGACCAGCTCCCCCTCAGCTTTCCCACCAACAACTTTCCTTCCCTTGAGCTTCATTCTCCCACCTCACGGGGCCTCCTTTATCAGGTTCTCCGCGTCGTCGAGTCTGACGCTGAACCCGAAGGAGCGGAAGTAGAAAGCTGACTTGCCGCTGTTGGTGGCTATCCCATTGTACCATCCCTTTATCGGCGACACCACGAAGCAGGAATCCGGAATAATCCTCCCGTTGTAGCGCTCTATGGTTTCCGTGTATCCGAGGGCGTCCGCTAAAGCCTTAACGGCCCTGCTGGCGGTTATGAAGAGCGGGATTTTGAGCGGTCTTCCGCGCATCCTCAGGAGTTCCGCTATCTCTTTCACCTCGGGCAGGGAGGCGTGGGGACAGCCGATCAGTATCATGTCTATCTCGCTCCAGTCGTCGGAGAACTGCTCCTTCACCGCCTTTATGTCCGAGTCCTCGACGGTTATTGTCTCTACTTTATCTGCTATGGCTTCTCTGTACTCGGGTGTCTCACCCTCAACGTGGTAGAGTGCTATTGAGCCGCTCGCGGCCATAGCGGCCCCCATCTCCTTGAGGAAGTCGAGGCTCTCCGGTTTTATTCCCTTGACGTAGGGCACGTCGTTTCCGAGGGTTCTGCCGAGGTGGTAGCCCAAAGCGGCATAGTCCGCGAAGGTTTTTACTTTAGCCTGAACGTCCACAATCACCGTTGCCTTTCTGTTCTCATCGAGGTGAAGGCCGTAGTTGGGTGTCTTCCCCACTATGGCGGCCGCGAGGCTTGAGGGCCCTCCCTCGCGGTTTGTCCTAGCTCCAATGATCGAGTTGGCAAAGATAACGGCCGAGCTCTCGCTCCACGCTATATGGTCGCCGAACTTGGGAAGATTGGCGCCGTAGTATGGGGTACAGGTTGATGTGGTTTCTATTCCCATCGCGCGGTACAGTTCAAGTACCTCCCTCTGCTTCTCCATAAACTCATCGTCGCCTATCCCCGCTGGATTGAGTGTGGTGTAAACGCTCACCTTCGCCCCCGCCTCCACGAAGTCCCTCAGGAACTCAACACCGGCTTCGCCTATGTTTTTGTATGAAACCCCAGCCACCTGGGCGCTTTTGATTGGAATGAGTCTATCGGCACCGTAGATGTCGCCGAGTGCAACCAGTATCTCCATCGCCTTCTGGAGCGCGTAGCCGTATTCGCCGGCAAGAATAAGCTCCTCCTCTTTCGTCAGATACATCTTACCACCTGCCCTATTTCTGGCATTGAAAGTTATAAACCCGCTTCCGCAAGATTTATAAACCCTGCCCGGTTCACTAACTAACGGGTCGAGCAGCGGGGTGGGGCAGCTAGGAGTGCCCGCCGGGCTCATAACCCGGAGGTCGGTGGTTCAAATCCACCCCCCGCTATAAAGCGCGTTTTGTTCTGTTTTCTTCTAAATTTTGTGATTTCTGTTGTGGTAATCCAAAAAAGTCAATCAGCTTGTTCTGTTTTCTAGAAATACTGAATCCGACCTCATGCATATATCTGTAAACGCTTTCAACTCGGTATATTTTAAGCGTGAATAAGTCAGAGGTGTAACGGTACTGTTTCCCTCTTATCACTACAGGTTGCCCTTTTCTTTTTGTTTTATATATCCTGGAATATATACCGAGTCCGTTTAGCAGTTCCTGACAGAACTCTAAAACTTCTCCATCGTAGTTGCAGGCCTCCACCCTAATCCTGTTCCTCGTGAAGATAACGCTCCCCTCGCTGTCAAAGAACCCCCTCAGGAACTCCCTTGGATACTCCATTGCCACATTAAAAAGACGCTCTTTTGGGCTCTTTAAGTACAGGTAGAGACTTTTACTTGATGTTTCAACGTACCAGCGACCGGTTCTTGTCCCGTTGTTCTCGAATCCCGTTCGTGGGTTGAGACCTATCGCTTTTAGGGCACTGGCGAATGTCTCTGCAAACTCTCTGTCCACGACCTTCAATTTGACGTTGTACTTGTATCTTGACCCCTTAGTTGCCGTCCCGTCTCCAAAATAGGCCCCGATTATGTACGCCAGTGCCGGTGAGGGCTTCAGGTTGACCTTTCTCATCTTGTTGAAAGTGTTGTGGGTTCCTCTGCACCAGCGGAGAACTGTGGCCTTGGAGACCTTTACGTTGAACTCCTCTGCGATCCTCTCAGTGATCTGTGAGTAGCTCAATCCCTGCTCTCTGAGTTCCAGGGCTGATTTCTGTACTTCTTCCGTCTCTTCCTGCGACAGCTCGCGGAGAACCCTCATAAGAACTATTTTGGATTGTAATTTTTAAACTTTTTTATCCAGTGATCCTGGACTGCGGTTAAGGCTGGCATAGTGCTTGATCTTGAGTTAGATTTAACCGTAAGTAATGAAAAAACAAAAAGAAGCCCTCACCTCTTCTTTTTGCCCCAGCTTATCTTTGCCGTCAGAACCTTCTCGCTCGAGAATATCCTCGCAGTCAGGTAGAGGGTTACAGCCGCTATAAAAGTGAGGTAGCCCACGCTGAGGATCATGGGATAGTATTCACCGGTTACCGCGTACCTGTAGGCCGCTATCGGGTGCGTGAAGGGTATGGCGAGGAGGAAGTAGCGGGCGAGTGCCGGTAGCTGGGAGAGGTCAACGAACATCAGCAGGAAGGCCGGAAAGGCGAGCGGCAGTATGACCGAGCTGACGACGGTGTTGGCGCTCTGAACGTCCTCCGCGTAGATCGCCAGGAGCATGGCCAGGGCCAGGGCGAACACTATCGTCAGGAAGACCACGATAGAGAAGAGGATCATTCCCTCTGGGGTTACACCGAGCCCTAGATCTGAAAGACTCACCCCGGTGTCGGTCTGGAAAGTGCCCATGTAGCTCTTGAGGCCGATCATGTAGGCTAGGGCGGCCACCAGGCCCATGAGGGCCGTCCCCGCTATTTTGGAGGCCACTATAGTTGTTCTCTTCACTGGAAGGGTTAGGAGCGTCTCAAGGGTCTTGTTCTCCTTCTCCGCCGCCACTGCTCCTGCGGACATCTGGGCGGTTATTGTGACCATCAGGAACACTATCAGGGGCAGGCTCATGGATTGGGAGGCGAGAACCGACGAAACGACCGATGGCGGTATGTCGACTATCCTGCCCCTTATGACTGACCTGCTGACGGCACCAACGGGTTCAAGGACTGCATCGGGATCCTCAAAACCGGCCTTCTTTACCTTTATCCTGGCCAGCTCCTTTGAGAGGACTTCTACGACGCCTTTTATTCTGCTCTCGCTCACGCTCTCCTTTATACCCGTCCCCACTGACCTGAATATTCCGTAGACCTCTACCTCCGCTTTGAGGTTGCCCTCTATTGCCCGGCTGAAGTTGGGTGGGATTATGACCAGAACGTTCTGTTTTTCTTTGGAAGCCTCTTCCAGTGCATCTTGGAGCGATTTCGCGTTTATCACCGTCACGGTCACGTTGGGGGTCACGTTCAGCGCGTCTATCAGAACCCCGCCGTACTTCCCTTCGTCGAAGTTCACTATGGCAACGTGGGTCTCCTCCTGCGCCTGCTGGAAGCCAACCTGTATCATCTTTCCCATCGCTGGGTAGAGGATGAGCGGGACTATTATCAGGCCGAAGAGAAGCTTCTTGTCCCTGACGAGGTTCATTATCTCCTTCCTAGCCAGCACCCAGAAGTCGCTCATGAACCTTCACCTCCAACGGGCTCGGGGATCTCGACTCCCACGGCCCTCATGAAGACCTCCTCTAGATTCTCGGCGCCGTACTTCTCCTTCAGCTCCGCAGGTGTGCCAGACTCGACGATCCTTCCCTCGTTTATCAGCGCCACCCTGTCGCAGAGGAACTCGACTTCCAGCATGTTGTGGCTTGAAACGAGGAAGGTGACGCCCTTCTCTCTTGCAAAGGCCTTTATCGTCTTCCTTATAGTGTAGGCGTTTACTATATCCAGGCCGCTCGCTGGCTCGTCCAGGATGGCCAGCTTCGGCATCACCATGAGCGCCCTCGCGAGGAGGAGCTTTCTGGTCATTCCCTTTGAGTACGTCGAGACCTTGTCCTTGAGCCTCTCGCCAAGACCGGATAGCTTAACCCCCAGCTCCGCCATTTCTCTAGCCTTCCTCTCGTCCTTCGCGTATAGCCTCGCCATGAACGTGAGGTACTCCATCCCGGTCAGGTTCTTGTAGGCCCCAGCTTCCTCCGGGAGGTAGCTTATCAGGGATCTGACCTCCTCGGCCTCCTCCACCACGTCCCTTCCGAAGACCTCAGCCTTTCCCCCTGTTGGCTTGAGGAGCGTGGATAGTATCTTGAGCGTCGTGCTCTTACCAGCGCCGTTCGGCCCGATGAGACCGAATATCTCCCCCTCTTTGATCTCAAAACTTATCCCCTTCAGGGCCTTAACCTTCCCGTAGTCCTTCTCAAGGTTTTCGACCTTAGCAGCGGGCATAATCCACCACCTTACTCTCCCTCGTACACGAATACGTCCTCGATTTTAACCCCAAAAAACCTCGCTATTTTGAAGGCCAATCTGAGAGATGGATCGTACTTGCCCTTTTCTATCGCTATTATTGTCTGCCTCGTGACGCCGAGGGCCTTTGCGAGCTCCTCCTGTGTTAGGCCCCTTTCCTCCCTCAGCTCGCGGAGGCGGTTCTTCATCACATCACCCTCGAGTAGTAGTGGAATAGTGTCCAGTGTGTTATGAAGACAAAAACCAAGATCCCTGAAACAGTTTTGAAGGCCAGATCAAGCTCCGAGTTTGTCGTCTTTTCCACTGAAAGGTAAACCATTAGAACGGCCAGGAAAAGCATCGTGGCCTGGAGCGTTCTCCTGGAGGCAGTTTCTTCTATTCTCAGCGTTCTCTCGTCCCCCAGGACATATCCTCTTTTTTCGAGTTCCCTGTAGTAGATGTTGAGAAGAACGGCACCCATTACGAAGGCCGAAAATGCCGCTGCAAGGTTCCCCTCGCTCACCCCCCATCCGAGGAAGTATCCCATGCTCAGGATCACGAGGACCGCCGGAATCAGAGCCTTTCTACGCCCGCTGTTTTCGGCCCCTCTCGATGTGATAGCAAGAGTAAGTCCAGACAGAATGATGAGGGCCGTCCAAATCAGAATGTTTTGCATGATTCCCCCCACACTCTCACCACCGATGTAAAGTTTCCTTTACGTAAAGCTTCCTTTACATCCTTATAAAGTTTGCTCCGTGGGCCAGAAATCCATTGGGTCGGTGGGCTCACCCGTTCCCTTCGGACGCCTCTTCCTCCCCAAAGGTCAGTTCGATGTAGGAGACCATATCGTGGATCGCGAGGAAGTCGAGAAACGCGACGACGCCCTTAAGGAGAACCCCCGCGATGAGGTAGAATATTGCGAGGAATAGGTCGATCCCGAGGTATATCAGGGCTACCTTGACCGCCGTGTTGCTCTTTGTGTAAACCAAGTATGCCAGGAGGAAGTCCAGGGCCGCAAAGGGGAGGTACACCCTGGGATAACTCTGGGCAGTGTAGAGGGCCAAAAGCCCCTGAATGGCAAGGACCGCGGCGGTTACCTTCAGCTCCCCGAACCTCATTGGGACACCTCAGTAAACGTGGCTCTTGCTTTCCTTCAGGAGCTCAAGGAGCTCTTTAAGCTTCTCTATCTCTTCCTCTCCAAAGTACTCCTCGGCCTCCGTATCGGGGTCGAGAGCTGAGAGTCTTTCCCTTACCTTGATGAGATCGTCTAAATCCTCCTGGATTTCTATGGCCCTCTGCGTGAATTCAAGGCTTGTGTACGGCGTTTCAAAGGCCCTGCTCTGATTGGCAACAAGGGCAACCTTCAGCTCCGCTATGGTTTCGTCCACCATCTCAAGCAGTTCTCGAACCTTCATCAGGGGAAGTTCTCACCGGCTTTTATATACCTTCCTGAGGGTGAATTCCGCTTGGGCGAGCGGGCTGGCGAAACGTTTATATCTTCCCCTGCGATAATGATACAGGGTGATCCCATGGACTTCTCCCTTTTTATGGAGCGGTACGGTTACAAAATCCTCCTCGGGCTGTTTGCCCTCGTCCTCCTCGGCTTCTTTGCCTTCCTCGGCCTCTGGGTCTACTCGATGTTCAAGTTCTTCGGAGGGATCGCGGCAGTGGTGATACTCGGCTACGCAATCCATGCCTTCCTTGTCCAGAGAAGGGTCCTTGACGCTACGGCGGAGGCCCACGGTAAGTACTTCTACGACCCCAACTACGGCAAGAAGAGGTGACGTTTTTCGAATATTTTTCGGGTCTTTCCCCAACTTTTCGAGCCACAAGTTTTATACTCCACGCCCCATATTTAACCGGTGGTCATCGTGGAGGCCGTTAAGTCTGGAAACACTTCCTCCGAGTTCAAACCTGCGGAGAGAAAAAAGAGGCTCCTTCTCATGGGGAACGAGGCTATAGCATACGGCGCACTTGAGAGCGGCGTGGCCTTTGCCACTGGCTATCCAGGAACTCCCTCGACGGAGGTCGTGGAGACAATAGCACACCTCAAACCGGAAGTATTCGCGGAGTGGGCGCCGAACGAGAAGGTGGCCCTTGAGGAGGCCGCTGGAGTTGCCTACACTGGCCTTAGGGCCCTCGTTACAATGAAATGCGTTGGTCTCAACGTCGCCGCTGACCCTCTCATGAGCCTCGCATATTCGGGCGTTGAAGGAGGTTTGGTAGTTCTCGTCGCCGATGACCCTGGCCCACACACGAGCCAGACCGAGCAGGACGACCGCTACTACGGCAAGATTTCGCTCCTCCCCGTTCTCGAGCCCGCCGACCCGCAGGAGGCCCACGACCTCATAAAGTACGCCTACGAGCTGAGCGAGAAATATAAAGTCCCGATAATCTTCAGAACGACAACTAGGGTTAATCACACAACGGCAGACGTTGAGGTTGGGGAGTTCGTTGATCTCGACAGGAAGCCCGTCTTCAAGAAGGACATTGAAAGATACGTCAGGGCGAGCATGGAGGGGAACAGGAAGAGGCACAAGTGGCTGAATGAGACTCTCAAGAAGATCGAGGAGGAGTTCAATGAAATGCCCTTCAACTGGGTGGAGGGCAAGGAAGACGCCAGGATTGGAATAATCGTCGAAGGCGCCCCCTACAACTACGTGAAGGAGGTCCTTCCAAAGATAAACGCCGACTTCAAAATCCTCAAGCTCTCAACTCCTCACCCGCTCCCGAAGAAGCTCGTCGTCGAGTTCCTGAAGACCGTTGATGAGGCCATAGTCATCGAAGACGGCGCACCTTTCCTTGAAGAAGAAGTGAAAATAGCGGCCTACGAAGAGGCGCTTAATGTGCCGATATATGGAAAGAGGAGCGGTCATCTGCCGCTTGAGGGTGAGCTCACTCCATCCCTCGTAAGGAACGCCCTTCTTGGCTTTATCGGCGAGGAGGGAGAGGAGTACACCAGGCCGGAGGAGGTTGCCTACGCCGAGAGCCTCGCACCCAAGAGGCCGCCGGTCATGTGTCCCGGCTGTCCACATAGAGGCTCCTACCGTGCTGCCCTCGATGCATTGAGAGACCTCAAGCTCGGCCGCTACAAGGTCCCGATACACGGCGACATAGGTTGCTACGCCCTATCGCTCCTTCCGCCGCTCGAGGCCATCTGGACGGAGTACGTCATGGGCGCTAGTATAAGCCTCGCCAACGGCCAGAGCGTCGTCATGGGCAAGAAGATAATCGCTACCATTGGCGACTCAACGTTCTTCCACAACGGAATCCAGCCGCTCATCGATGCCGTTTACAAGAACCTGAACGTTCTAGTGATGATACTCGACAACAGGACGACGGCCATGACTGGCCACCAGCCGCACCCGGGAACCGGCGGAAGCGAGACCGGTAGGAAGTTCAACGAGATCGATATAGAGGCTCTCGTGAAAGCTTTGGGAGTCAAATACGTCAAGACCGTTGACCCCTACGACCTCAAGGCAACGAGGGAAGCCATAAAGGAAGCGATGCAGATTGACGGACCGGCCGTGATAATAGCGAAGCGCGAGTGCGTCATCCCTGTGATAAGGCGCGGCGAAATCGGGGAGAAGCCTATAGTCATCGAGGACAAGTGTACAGGTTGCAAGGCCTGCATACTCCTGACCGGCTGTCCGGCGCTCGTCTACGACCCGGAGACGAAGAAGGTCAGGATAGACGAACTCCTCTGCACCGGTTGTGGTGTCTGCAACCAGACGTGCCCATTCGACGCCATAAAGTTCCCGAGCGAGCTGAAGAAGGGATGAGTATTTCTGTTCGTTTCTTTCTTTTCACAGTGAGCCTTCATTGTGGACATGGTGAGCTGTTTTGAGATGCCTCATCGGGGGTAAGCCTAGATTTAAGACCTTGGTATTGATGACGTTTATGCAATGAATAAAAATACTATGATGTATAGTATAGATAAGAATTTGATAAAGTTTTTAAAATTGACAATCCAAATATTTGTTTGCAGGACGTGGAGGTAGTAAAAATGGAAGTAGGTAATAAGGTTGTTGTTGATGCACCTAAAACGGTGCTTAAGAAGATAGATATGTACCGGAGGTTTATGGAGAAGTTCAGTACCCTTCTAGGCGATGAAGCAGGTAGCGAAGTCGCAAAGTTCGTTGCCTTTGGCGAGGCGCTCCCAGCAAGGTTCAACATTATTGTTGAAGGAATGGAGTTTACGGTAGACAGGAGCGCATTGAGCGTTCGAGAAGGTCTAACGGATGGTTTGCCCCTCTTCAAAATTGAGGGGGATACAGTTCTTTTCCTTATCGATGACGATGAGGTTGGGGACATCGACATTGTTCCGAGGGAGCTGATTATCAGGGACTTCAGCTTTTACTTTAACGGTGTTGAACTTTTCGAAGCGAGGCTAAAATTCACCGGGCTTTTCTTCAATGGAAAGCCGGTTGTAGAGTTTTTGACGCTAACGTCACCCCTTGTGCTTAAACAGGTGGTGTTCTACACAGGGGACGATAGAAAGTTCAAAATTGGCTTTGTTGAGGACGTTACTGATGTTGAGGCAACCATAGGCGACACCGATGTACTGGTTGTGGGTGTCCCTGTCATCGGGAGAAAGCCGTACATAGGTTTTCTCATCCCTGCAAGGGTTTTTGGGTTGCCCAGTAGAGATATCGAGCTTGCCCTTTCATCTCTGAAGCTTAAGTTGAAGGCTTTAGAAGAGGACTATCTGGATATTGAAACCCTGGTAACAATGGCAATTGATGAGTGGGAGTTAATGCGTATGACCCGTGAGCTGGGTCTTGAGGACTTAATACGTGCCAACGAGAACCGTTTAAGGAAAATGCTTGAGGCAATTACCTGGAAAATAGCAACTGACATTTTTGATTTGGATTCCGGACATTCCGTTGGTTATCCTATTGATGAAGCTTATTGGGGGGGCGAGTGAGGATGGAACGCTACATCTTAGATTTTAAAAAGCTGAGGAGTGTCATCCAGGGAGCGGAACCAGAAATTGGTGAAATAGAGGTCTCAGTGATACGAGGGGATGGGAAATTCTATCACTGGGTTAGGTCATTCAAGGGCAGGGTCATAAAGGATGGCAATATGCTGTTCGTCCTTAATAACGAGTGCAGATTGTTGAAGAACATGAAGCTGGCTGAAGCCTTCATTAGGCTTCTTCGAGCGGAGGGTGAACTAATTTGGGGCCTAATAGTATTAAGGAGGAATGCGGAGAAATTTAGGAGTACCAGAATAACACCGGTAGTCATCGCTGAAAACTTGCACAGCTGGCAGTGGTATGCAGTAGTGGATTGGGGGAAGTTTCTATGGACCTATATGTACGTGCATGACGGTTGCATTAGACTTGATGACATAATACACATGGAACTCGGGAGAAGCCTCGAGCGTTCTGCAACGGAGGCCATTAAGAAGATTTCCAAGCTTGTGTTTCCCTGCGGTCTGTTTGGGAGTGATTTAACAGGGTTATCCTCTGTTTTTGGTTATATTGGTTTTGAGACCCGTATAAAAATATATCTGGATGAGTATTACGCAGACAGCGACGAAGAGGGGCCAGAGGGTACAAATCAGTCATACGTCCGAAGTAGTCTCCTCGTTGTTACATCCAATCGTGAGGATGCTTCCAATTTAACCGCTCACATAGACATTGAACATGCAAATAAATTGCTTTTCCAGTTAGTACATGCTGCCATGGGACCATATGCAACACGTCCTGTTGATTTACACTTTGATTACCTGACACATGAATATACAATGAGCATATATCTTGGCAGAGACTATGTCATACGGGCAAGGATTAGAACATGTCCCGGGGAGGACAAGCTCATCTTGTATTCAATCTCCGGAGTGAAAAACTACGAGGGTGAAGTGATAATATCGAGGATAGGGAAGATACCGGGCATTGAGATTAGGGATGGGCCGGAGTGCGAGGTTCCAACAGGTCAGAAGCAACATATACAAGACCCAGAGAGCCAAAACCACTCGTAATGCCAACTATCCCTTTCTTTCCTCTTTCTTTTGGCCTCCCTGGAGTCGAGTGGGCACTGGAATCAGCATCAGAACGGCAAAGGGGCATAATCTTTGATCCGCTGCATCGAGGGTATCACTCCTTAAAAACTGAGGGAAGAACTAAAATTCGTTCTCAAGCCCTCCAGACCTCCAAGACCATAAAACGCCTCACGAAAGGGTTCGGGTAGAGCTCCCAGCCGATACCATCTGCTTGGGCATCGACTTCTCCGTAGAGTCCTCCCTCTCGGGGGTCGAGGCTCTCCCCGTGTATCCTTCCGGGCATTATCTCGACTTTCATGTATCTGGGAAGTCCCACCCTAGCCCTTCCGTGCTCCTTGGCGTACTCTACAGCCCACTTCGCCGTATAAATCCCTGAGTAGATCTCGGCTATTCTTACCGGAACGCTGGATTTTCCCACCGCGACGATCTCTATCCCCGTTTCCTCCCAAAATCTTCTTGCCAACGGCTGGAGATCTTTGGCCAGATCCTTCCACACTTCCTTTCCCCGGTCGGTTATGCTCAGGGCATCTATAGTGGCCTCGTCCAGTTTTCTGACCTCGATACCTCCTATAGTGGAGTCGAGGTGCACCACATCCGGCATAACCTCTCTGGCGAGTTCAACGGCCAGATAAGTCTCGTCCCTTATGGCCTGCCTCCCGCTCATGTCGTAGCTGAACGGGTCGGCGTAGCGGACGAGGCTGACTGATGCCGTTTTATACGGCTTTTCCACGAGAACCGCGGCCGTGGCTACAAGGCCGAGGGGATTGTAAGCTTCATCAAGCAGGGCACCACCTGTATCTGCTGCGACTATCCTCATTTCAGCCCCTCCTTTACAATAACGACCAATTACCCATATTCGCGGGTACCGTAGTTTATCCAGTGATACGTATGGGAGGCAAGGCTTATGAAATTTTGGGCCGCTACCTGGACAGTCTGTCGGGGGCATCATACATAGGTTCGGCCAGGGCTTTGTTTTCATCGAACACAATGGTAGGGTTCACCTTCTCAGTCCGGGAGAATGCACGGAGTATGTGTCGGTGTTCTACTCCGATGGTTTTCTGGAGGTGTACTCAATCTGGGGAAGGGGAGGAAAAAACGCCGTAAGAATCGTAGCCGACGCCCAGATGGTTTCAACGGTCACGGATGGGGAGGATCTCTACCTTCTGATAAAGCCGCATGGGAGGTATCGGGGGATCAGCGGCGTCATTGGGGTTTTCCTCGTAGGTGCTAGGGGCATGGAGCCCGTAATAACTGCCGCCGTTGAGGCGTCGAGTATGGGAAAGGGTAAGAATGAAGATACCGCGCTGATAGATCTGGCCCCCAGTCAGCCGGTTTGAGTCATCACTCGGTCAGAACTCGGCAAAGTCATCATCCTGAGGGCACCGTCTACCTGTTGTAGTTTCATCTACCGCCCTTTATCTTTTTCTCTCGAGGGTCTCTTACCTAGGTTGGGTGTTATGGAGGGTCCCCTTAGGGATTAGGTTACTTAAAAAGACTGGGAAAAGTTCGATCCCCCAGCATCAAACTTTATAACCGCGTGCGGGTAAGATTAAAGGGTGCCATGAACGGGAAAACCGAGATGATCATCTGGAGCGCCGTCAGCCTGCTGGTTCTGTACCTGTCCTGGAGGACGGTTAGTCCTCTCCTTACCTCCCTCTTCTTTGGTGTTTTGCTAGCTTACATCTTCTACCCCGTCCACGACAGGCTGAAAAGGCGCTTATCCCCTGAGGCCTCGGCCCTGCTCCTGACGATAGTTATGATAGGTATAGGTGCGGGCTTTCTGGCCTTCCTGACCCTCGTTTCCCTGAACCTCATACGGAGCTTCTACACCAGCGTTCAAGACGTTTTTTCATGGCTGACGTCACTGCCCCTCTCTGGAACTCTCCAGAACTTTGTGGAGGGCCTTAGATCACAGATAGTTCCCAAACTAGCGGGCTACGTATCGTCCTTTACTTTCTCCGTTCCGGGGTATGCGCTTCAAATGACGATCTTTCTCTTCACCTTCTACTACTCCCTCGTTTACGGGGAATACACCACGGAGTTCGTTCTGTCTCTCGTTCCCCCCAGTCAGCGGGCTCTCATGACCGAGATAATTGAGAGGGTTGATAAAACCCTCAATGCCCTTGTTAGGGCTTGGCTCCTTCTTAACGTGGCCAAGAGCGTCCTGATGACAGTGGGGTACGTAATATTCGGGGTGGGGGATTTTTACACCGCGGTCATAGCTGGGCTTTTGACCTTCATCTTCAGCTTCGTTCCCCTCCTCGAAGGCTGGATGCTCTGGGTGGCCGGCGCTATCTACCTCTACCAGGAGGGCTCAATACTCGGGGCAGTGGGGATATCGATATACGGCGCGGCCCTCGTCTCTCCCCTTCCAGATTACACGATCAGACCGATGCTCGTTGCGAGGGATGCGGATCTCGATGAGACCCTGGTTTTCATAGGAATGCTCGGCGGAACGTGGGCCTTCGGACTTAAGGGCCTCATACTGGGTCCGGTGATACTCAGTGTGGCCCTTGTTCTCCTCAAGGAATGGAAGGAGGTCCATAGGGGTTTAAACTGAGTCACATCTCACTATCTTTATCCCCGCACTCTCCATCTCTTTAAGCGCTCTCCTCTCGCCCTCTGGGGTTATGCCCCTCACTGCATCGCGCAGGAGAAATGTTTCAAAGCCCAGTCTGACCGCGTCAAGGGCCGTTGCCCTAACGCAGTACTCGGTCGCAACGCCGCAGACGTAAACCCGCTTGATGCCGTTTTCCTTTAGTATTTTCTCCAGTTCCGTGCCCTCGAATCCAGAGTAGGCCTCTTTATCAGGTTCAGTCGCCTTGGAAATTATCACCGCGTCCGCCGGAAGTTCGACGACGAACTCTGCCCCCGGCGTATTCCGAACGCAGTGGGCTGGCCATGGGCCTCCCCGCTCTTTAAAGCTGACGTGGTTCTCCGGGTGCCAGTCCCTTGTTGCCACAATGAGGGCTCCCCTTTCACGGAACTTCCTTATGCAGCCGTTCACGATAGGTATTATTCTGTCCCCTTCGGGAACTGGAAGCGCGCCCCCGGGCATAAAATCCCTCTGCATGTCAACAACTATAAGAGCCTCCTCCGGCATGGTCTCACCGGGGGATGTACTCACGAAAATTAATTAGGTTTGCCCTCATTCAAGCTCCAGCCTGTCCTTGAACTTCTCCATGTTGACTCCTTTCTCAAGGCCGAAGAGGTAGAGAACAAGCTTTTTGTCCAGGTTTCCATACCTCTTTGAGAACTCATCCAGAGCCTCCAAGAGATCGGCCCTTTCCCATTCAAGGGCAGAGGCCACGTGGGATACCATCTCCTCAAAGAGATCCTCGCTCTCCTTTGTTCTGTTGAGGAACTCCAATCTGACCTTCAATGTGTCCCCGTCCGCCTCAAGGAGTCCCTTATTCAGCCATTCCTCAATAGAGCGTTTTGCCTCGCTTACACTCATGAGCCTCAGCTTGAAGGCTAGAATCCCAACTAACTCGCTCCTTGAGAACTCCCCGCTTCCCTTAACGGTAACCGCGCTCTTGATGGGGTGCACGGGATCACCTAAAGAATTTTGGATTGGGAGGTATAAAAACGTGGCGGAGAAGTTGTGGAGCCGGGACCGGGATTTGAACCCGGGACCTGCGGATTACGAGTCCGCCGCCCTGCCGAGCTAGGCTACCCCGGCACAACCGATGGAAAGATGGGAAGGGGGTTTATAAGTTTTTCCCGCTAGGGTTTGGGCAATGTAACGGCCAGGAAGAGGATAAACCCTCCTGCCAGAAAGCCCAGGACCGTGACCCTTTGAATGTGGGATATGTGGGTCCTCTTTAGTGAGGAGGGTATCTCTATTCTCTTTCCCTGGGAGAGCTTTCCTATCACCATTGCCAGGAATATCCCAGCCAGCGCGTCGTAGATCCAGTGGTGCCCGAGAAAAATCGTGGCAAAGGGGACGAGGGAGTTGAGGCCTATGAGAAGCTTGCCCCACGTTTTCTCCCGGTATTTCCAGAGAACCAGTATGTTAATCGCCGCCACCGTGTTGTGGAGCGACGGAAGGACGAACTCCTGCTGGGTGAGGTACGTTCTGTCGGGGTAGAATCCCGGAAGGTTGTAGACGTAGTGGGGGGGCATAGACATGGAAGAGGGAATAAGTAAGCCCGCAGAACCCGTAGGCAAGCAGGTAGCCAAAGGCGAGTTCATCGGCTTTCTCAAGGTCCCTCCAGTATATCAGGATGAAGAAGACCGTTAGTGCAATCGAGCCGGAGAAGCCTATGTAATAAACGGCCTTCATCAGGAGATAGAACGGGGGGGCGCTTTTTGAGAAGTCCACTACGGAGACTATGAAGTCATAGGACGTAAAGGGCAGCCTCAGAAAGGCCTCAACGACGTTCCGGCTGTGGTACTTCAAGAAGTGGTCGTACACGACCGTGAATCCGATCCATCCGAAGTACAGCATGAGAAATGTATTGAGCCTGACGAGGACATCATGGTCGTTGAGAGATCTTATTATACGATCCAGCGGCCCATACCCCATGGCTTCCCCTCCGTTCTGACGGTGACTACCCCCAGTAGACCATAGGAGTATTTAAACTTTTTGACTTTACCGAGTTGTATATCTTTAGAAAACTGGTGCGAGGTTTGGCGTTCTTCCCTGTTTTCAGAGCCCCATTCACGGCGGTTAAGGTACGCGGATCGACAATGTTTTTATGTCTGCCGCTTAGTACCAGTGGTGAGCGGGATGGAAGTTTCGGTTCCAAACTTCGGTGAGCTCAGGTTTGATGTGGTTCTCTTCGACCTCAACGGCACCCTTGGGGAGAGCGGGAGAGTAAGCGAAGAGGTGAAACACCTCCTTGAGAGATTGGCAGATAAATACACCGTCGTCGTTCTCAGCTCGGACACCTTCGGGACCCTTGAAGAAGAGCTGGCCGGCCTTTCCCTGAGGATAGAGCGTGTCTCCAGCGGGATGGGGAAGGCAGAGATCGCTAAGGGATACGCCCCCTACGCAGCAGTTGGCAACGGAAACAACGACGTTGCTATGCTGGAGGGAGCGGAGCTTGCTTTCTGCGTCATCGGGAAGGAAGGGGCCACCGTCGATGCCCTCCTAGCTAGCGACATCGTTGTTACGGACGTCAAAGACGCCATAGCAATGCTACTCGACGAGAAGAAGCTGATAGCCACTCTGAGGGGATGAGGTGGAGGATTTGGGCTACAAAACCATCAGGGGCGTTGGCACAGCCCAGCTGATAGTTAAGAAGTCCGTCTTCATAGGTTATGCCTCCCCGGCAAACACCGAGGAGGAAGCGAGGGGGTTCATAGGAAAGATAAAAGCCCACCACAGCGACGCGACGCACAACGTTTCGGCTTATCTCATCAATGATGGCAAGAACTTCGCGGTCAGGTATGATGACGACGGAGAACCTAAAGGTTCCGCTGGAAAGCCTGTCCTCAAGGTCATCCAAAACAGAGGGCTGAGCAACGTCGTGGTGGTGGTTACGCGCTACTTCGGTGGGATAAAGCTCGGCTACGGCGGTTTGGTGAAAGCCTACAGCGATGCCGCCAGTTTGGCCATAGAAAACGCTGGAATAGTTGAGGTCCACGAAACGGAACGCTTTGAGGTAGCTTTTCCTTACAACCTCTTTCATAAGGTCAGAAGCACGATAGAGGAAAACGGCGGCAGGGTTGTTGGTGAGGAGTATGGAGAACTTGTGAAGTTCACTGTCGAGACAAGAAAGGGCGAGGCCGAGCCGCTGATGGAGCTGTTAACTGAGAAGACGAGGGGGAGAGTACGATTAAGACCTCTTTTCATGAGGAGCCTCTAGTTAGAATTTTCCTCCCCTTATCGAGCAGATAGAGCAGAACTGCCACCGTTATTGGCCTCCTCACAGCGTAGAACTGGACACCGTCCTCGGTCTTTCGGGCTTTCAGCTTGTAGAGGTATGGGTTAACGCCCCTGGAGCGCAGGAGCTCCCTTTCGTGCTCCTTGTACACCCGTATTAGGATACCCAGGGCGTCTTCATCCTCAGACCTGTTTCTCCTGATCTCAATGAACTCCTCGCAGTCGGGAACGGGATCTCCCTCGTCCAGGTCGAGCACATCCATCACGAGCTCCCGCCTTCCCCTATCGTCGAGGAGTTTGCATATCCTTCTGACCGACTCCCAGTCCTCTAACTCTTCCGCCCTCCAGTAAAGCCCCTCGAAGGCATCATACCTGTCAGCGCGCTTGTTGATTCTCCGCGCCCACCCGATCCCAAGTCTAAGCGACATCCTAGCCAGCTCGGGTTCTTCCTTTCCAAGTATGCCTGCTATTCTTCTTAGGATCCCCACCTTGTCCTCTGGATCGGGAATAATGTAGTGAAGTTCAAGGGCCCTCCTTGCTCTCTCGGTGCTCTTACCCTCCCAGAGGTAAGCCGAGAATGCCCTGTAAACCGCCCATTCGAAGTGTTCGCCATCGAGGAGGTACGCCACATTCAGGGCCTTTCCAATGTCCCCAGTCTTGGCGAAGTGTTCTGCCGTCTCCACCACGTAGGGCTCCAGTTCTCCGTTCAGCAGATCCTCTGGCAGGATCTTGAAGAACTCGTAGGCATCATCCAGCATTCCCCTCTGGATAAGACGCTTGGCTGATTCAACGGGATTTTTGACATCCATGTTTTTTACCCAATCAAGAACAAGTTTAAAAATTTGATGGATGATCATTAATGAGATTACTCTGTGTGATTGCCATCTTCAAGAATCCTCTCCCACACCCTAATCGCGGCCCACTTGTCGAGAAACTCGTTGAATGTGCCGCACTTGGGAGAGAGGACGCAGACGGGACAGCCGTCCCTGCATTTGCAGGAAGTTAGATGCTCGAGGCTCTTCTCCATTAGTCTTTCGGCGTTCTCATAGATTATCTCTGCCAAACCTGCTCCGCCCTCATTGCCGTCGTAGATGAAAACAACCGGCTTTCCAGAGTAGGGCATCCCTGGAAAGCTCTCGTAGCTGTAGCCTCCAAGCTCTCTGGAATCCACATAGGTAAAAATCGGTGCTATCTTGATGAGGTTGTGCTCTATCGCGTGGAGAGCGCTCCCGATTCCGTCCTTGCTGTCCACCATCTTCTTTATGGAGAAGGCGAACTCTTCATCCTGGATTTCGGCCTTTTGGAGGGCATCGTCTATGACCTTCCTTATGACGAAGCTCGTGGCGCCGAGGTAAAGTGGGAAGAGCTTTCTCCTGTCGAGGTTCTCGTAGAGCTGGAAAGCGATGCTCCCAAACCCCTTCTCAGTCACTTTTCCAAAGAACTCCCTGAACTCCTCGCTGGAGACCTCCCGTATATCCTCTGGGAAGACGAGCCATATTCCCTCGGTCTCGAACTCCCTAACGTAGGGCTCCTCGAACTCGACCTTGGCAAAGCGCTCCCAGTTGAGTATCGAGAAGTCTTCTTCAGTCTCAACTCTCTCGCCCGTTGCTGGGGAGGAGATTTCGCCCTTGAGTATCCCCTCTTCCCTCAGCTTTATCAATTCTTCAACGTAGTTCCCGGTGTCGAGCCCCTTGACTGCAAAACCAGTGTAAACATGCCTGACGCGGAGCCTCCCGAGGCCTATCTCTACTCCCTTATAGCTCTTTTTCGCCCTCTCCCAGAGTATCTCAACTTCTTCCAGCTTCCTCGCGAAGGTTTCAACGTCCCAGAGGCGGTTGAGCTGTTTCGCAAAGACGAAGTGGAACTTACCGAGGCTGAGGCGCTCCTTCGTCATGTAGAGCTCTCCCCTCGAGAAGTACGCCATCCCCGGCAGGAGGGAGCGGTGGTACTCGTCCTCGTCAACTTCCTCGATGATGTATCCCTTCAGCTTGAGCCAGTTGATGAAGTTTAGGAGCTCCCTCAGAGAAGCCTTCTCCATTAGCTTCCCCCGTATCCACGGCTCGTCCTTTACGAGAAAGAAGCTCTCGTCGCTGGCAGTCCTCAGCGAGGAGTACTCGAAAGCCGGTCTTCTAACCCTTACCTCAAGCTTCCCCGTGAGCGGGTTCTTCTTGAGGTCGGCCTTTCTCTCGATGGCGAGTTTTTCCGCTATTTTCCTCTCAAACCCATCCAGCTCGTCCCAGTCGAGTATTCCAAGCTCGGTGAGGAGGTAGTGGAGGTGCTTCTCCGCTATGCGCTCGTTGTCAACTTTGACCGGCATGTACTCGATGATGCCCCTCTCAAGCCTCTCAACGAGCTCGTCGAAGTGCTCGCGGTAGTAGTAATCGAGGCCGTTCTTCCTTAAAACCACTCCGTTCAAAGCTTCCCTGTCGGCGCTCCTTCCCGCCCTTCCAAAGCGCTGGATTAGAGAGAACAGCCCGTCAGGGGGGATGCCGTAGTTTATCACGGCATCCAAGTCCCCTATGTCTATTCCAAGCTCGAGGGCGTTGGTAGTGAGGAGAGCCAATAGCTTCCCGTCCCTGAAGTCCCTCTCAACTTCCCAGCGGACGTTTTTGGGAAGGGTGCCCTTGTAGGTCGTCACCTTTGAGAAGACTGGAGAGTTGAGGAGGAAGCGTAAGGCCTTCTCGGTGCCCTTCCTGCTGTCGAAGAAGACGAGGGTCTTTATGCCCTTACTCACGAGCCTCTCGATTACCGCTCTCAAAAGCTGTCTGTCGTCGAGGTTCTTAGGCTCGAAAAGGATTAGATACCTCCTCGGGAACGGGTTTGTAGCTCGAGCTATAGGCTCAAACTCCGCTCTGAACAACTTCTCCGCGAACTCCTTGGGATTTCTCAGCGTGGCGGAGAGGGCTATGATCTGGGGCTTCACTCCAAGGCGCTTGAGCCTGAAGGACAAACGCCTGAAGAGCCACGCCGCATTGCTCCCGAAGACCCCGCGGTAGACGTGGAGCTCATCGACAACGAGGTAGCGCAGATTCCTGAGGAGCCATTCGTATTCCCTCCACCTCCTCAGTATGTTGTAGTGGAGCATGTCCGGAGTGGTGAAAACAACCCTCGGCTTCTCTCTAAGGAGCCTTCTCCGCTCTTCCCATGGAACGTCTCCCGTTAGGATCCTCGCGGAGACTGGCTTTCCAGTAATGTGGTAAAAGATCAAGTTTGCCAGCTGGAACTTCTCGATCTGGTTGTTTATGAGCGCCCGCGTGGGATAGACCAGCAGGTATGTCTTTCTGGGGTCAGATAGGTAGGAATCGAAAATAGCCAGCCGAAAAATCTCGCTCTTTCCGCTGGCCGTGGGCGTCGTTACGACGATGTTCTTGCCGGAGTAGAGCTTTTCAAGGGCTTCGACCTGATGGCGGTAGAGCCTGAATCCCAGCTCTTCAAGGAGGGCGTTTATCTCAGGGTTGTGGAAGTCAAACTCTCTGAACTCGCCCTCCCTTGGTGGAAAAACGTGGACTCTCGCGATCTCAGACTTCATCGGTTTGAGGGCTTCGAAGAGGGACATGGTACACGCTTGTATTGCATGGAACTTAAAAGAATAGCGAATTTTGTAGGAACAGTACGGAGTCCTGGGACTTTTGGCAGGGTCGTAAAAATTCTTAAAAGGGGAGTTCCAAGGGGATCAAGCAATATCCCTCAGCTTTCTGACCTTTCCCGCCTTCACGTCCACGTAGCCCTGCTTCTCAAGGAAGCGGATGACGGCGTCAAAGGCTTCTTTTGATGAGTTTATCACGAGCGTTCCTTTCTCAGTGGGGATCTGTATCGGCATTGAGGATAGGAAAGCCTTTCTCAGCTCGTTTAGATCCGCCTTTCCGCTTCCCAGGGCCTTGAGTATCTCCCCGGCCAAAATCGCCCTTCCGATGAGTGCGAAGTAGACTTTGAGGACGTAATCCTCCGGGAAGTACCTGCTCGCTATCCTTCCGAGGGCGTTTATCTTACCGATGTCAAGCTCGTGTATCTCGAACTCCCACTCCTGAACGAGATCCGTGAAGACGAACTGCTTTGCGATTTTCTCTACTCCTTCGGGGTTCGTCACCAGATCGAAGGGGAACTTGAACTGGAACGGAATAGCTGCCGTGTCCACACCCTCCTTGAGCTTCAGACTTCCGTCTTCTGGATTGTAATCAACAACCCCAGATGTGTAGAGCTGATCCAGTATGTCCACAACCCACGGCCCCTCAGCCAGGAGCTTCTCTGCCTGGGCACCCGCTTTTAGATGGTCAAGAACGTGCATTATGCTTTCCTTGAACGAGGTGAAGCCCTCCATTATGGCCTCCCTCTCGGCGCTCTCCATGGTCTCTATCTTGGCCCGTATCTCGTCGAGCGTGCCCTCGATAGTGTAGCCGACGAAGGTCTCGTAGGAGGATCTCTCCGTGAGCTCAAATTTTATCCCTTCCTTTCTGAGCTCGCCTGTGAGTGCTTCTTTGATTGACGGGCTCTTTGTTACCAGCCTCATGCTATCACCGTGCGGTAAAGGCTAAAAAGCCTTATAGACTTTTGGATTTGGGGGTGAGAGAATGGGCGACGATGGAAAGCAGTACCTCCTTGACAGGACGCTGGAGAAGTGGAAGAACCGGAGGGTGGCCATAGGTATAGGAAGCGAGACGAGCTTTTCGGGGACTCTGGTGGACTTCGACGAGGAGGTCATCCTCCTTAAGGACGTCACGGACTACACGGGCAACAGGGCGAGGGAGCTTATAGCTAAGATTGACGATATTAACTGGATAACCCTGCTATGAGGTGAGCCCATGAGGGCAGTGGCCTTCGTCGGATACAAAAAGAGCGGGAAGACCACAACGGTCGAGGCTGTTGCCAGAATCCTGAAGGAGAGGAACTACCGGGTTGCGGTGGCCAAGAGCATGCACGCGAACTTCGACAGGGATGGAAGCGACACGTGGCGCTTTTCCCAGGTGGCGGATTCCGTGCTGGTGCGTGCCAGCGATACCGACGCACTTCTCTTTAGGGCGAAGGACGTAAACGCACTCCTCTCGATGGTGAACGCCGACTTCCTCCTTCTAGAGGGCTTTAAGAGCATCAAGCACGTCCCCAAGGTAATCTGCGCGAGGAGTGAGGAGGAGGTTAGAGAGCTGAACGACGGCCTTGCAATAGCGGTGAGCGGGGTTATAGCGTCCAAGGGAACAGCTGAAATCGACGGCCTTCCAGTGGTTGACGCCACCAAAGAGCCCGAGAAGCTGGCGGACATCGTTGAGAAGCGCGCCTTCATGCTCCCAAATATAGACTGCGGCCTCTGTGGTTTCAACTGCGCAGAGATGGCGAGAATGATAGTTAGCGGCGAGAAAACGGTGAAGGACTGCGTCGTGCTAAGCCAGAAACCCAAGGTCACGGTTAAGATAGACGGCCAAGTTCTTCCCATGAAAGACTGGGTTCAGGAGCTGGTCGAGAAGACGATAAAAGGAATGCTCTCGGCGATGAAGGGCTACCGGGAGGGAAGGAAGATAGAGATTGTGATAAAGGAGGACTGAAAAGAGTTTCACTTGGTCTTGTGGACGTGTATCGGATGGCCTTTCTCGGCAGAAAGCCCAGTTTTCAGTGTTTGAGGTTGTCCTCCCAATGCTCTGATCCAATTCTTCTTGTCGTATTGACAGCTTTATGGTCCAGAATTGGCCCCGTTAAACTTTTAAGGTTTGACAGAATGACAAAGTCTGCGGTGATCCTATGAAGTGGGCAGTTACCCTGCACGGTGGGGAACACCACGGAAAGAGGATAACTTTCGAGGCTGAAAACGCCGATGCGGCAAGAAGGATAGCCCTGATGGAGCTCAGGGACAAGAACGCCAGGGTTTTTGAGCTTGAGAAGCTTGAATAATGTCGTTCTTTCTGGGTTTGCTTTCCTCTCATCAATTTCCTCGCCCCTGCTTCGATGGACACTTATTTTCATTGGGCCCTCTGTGTGCATTCTTCTCCACTTAATCCTCAAAAATCTTGTACATTGAGGATTATTTTTGTACAGTAAGGGTTTTAAAGGGATCCACATTGCCTTTCACTCGAAGTGATACATTGGGGGTGATCTGATGCTCGCCAGGATACTGTACTACCGCGAGAAAGAGATGCCGTGGGAGATCGTTGTTCCGGCAAACGACATTAGGAGAGCTGAAGAGCTTGCGAGAGAAAAAATGAGGGAATTTAGAGCTATTTACTACGAAGTGGAACTTATAGCCTGACGCTCCTCCCCTCCTCAAATTAAATAAGAGGGAGTTACGACTCCCCTTCTATCTCAATTACCTTCACATAGATTGGCATGCTTTGGAGCTCGGACAGCATTCTCTCCGCGGCCCTTCTGGACCTTACCAGCATCACAAAGGCAACATCGCCCTTGTATTTGGCCTCTGTGAAGGTTATAACATCTCCTCTAGCTATTCCAAGGCCGATAGATTTTCTAACTTCCTCCTCGTACTTCGGAACGAGCTTCTCCGGAATGCTCAGCAGAACACCGTAGATCATTTTTCCACCCCCATTTGTGCTCGGATAGAAAACAAAGAAAGAATGGAATCAGCCGCGTGATTGCTTGAACTGCTCCTGAATCTTCCTGTAGTACTCCATGGTCTCCTTGCCCACGCTCGGGCCGATCTTCTTGAGGGCCTCCTCGAAGTCCTTCATCTTTACTTTGACCTTCTGCCTGACTTCGTCGGCCTTCATGCCCGGCCTTATGATGCCCTCCTGCAGGGCCCTTCTCATGGCGAGCATCGCGGCCTCCCTGACGACCGCCTCTATGTCGGCACCGGTGTAACCTTCAGTCCTCTTTGCCAGCTCCTCGAGGTTCACATCTTCCGCCAGCGGGACGTTTCTGGTGTGCACCTTGAATATCTCCAGTCTCGCCTTCTCGTCCGGCGCTGGAACCAGTATCAGCCTGTCGAACCTTCCGGGCCTGAGGAGTGCAGGGTCAATGATGTCCGGCCTGTTGGTCGCCGCTATGACGACCACACCGCTGTTCTCCTGGATTCCGTCCATCTCGGTGAGGAGCTGGTTGATGAGTCTGTCGGTGACCCTGTTCACGTCGGTTCCCCTTCTCGGGGCGATTGCGTCAATCTCGTCGATGAATATCACCGTCGGAGCAGCTTGCCTGGCCTTCCTGAAGATCTCACGGATGTTCTTCTCGCTCTCACCCACCCACTTTGAGAGGACTTCTGGGCCCTTGATTGCTATGAAGTTGGCTTCGCTCTCGTTGGCGACCGCCTTGGCTAGTAGAGTCTTACCAGTTCCGGGCGGGCCGTAGAGCAGGATCCCCTTTGGTGGAGTTATGCCGAGACCCATGAAGGCCTCCGGATACTTGAGCGGCCACTCAACTGCCTCTCTGAGCTCCTCCTTAACGTCATCAAGTCCGCCGACGTCGTCCCAGTGGACGTTTGGTACCTCCAGCAGAACTTCCCTGAGCGCGCTTGGTTCAATCATCTTCAGCGCCTCGTAGAAGTCTTTCCTGGTGACCTTGAGCTCCTCAAGGACTTCCTTGGGTATGTGCTCGGCCTCGAAGTCTATCTTGCCGTCTTTGATGAGTCTCCTGAGTGCAGCCATGGCCGCCTCCCTGGCGAGCGCTGCTAAGTCGGCACCGACGAAGCCGTGGGTTATCTCTGCCAGCTCCTCAAGCAGGCCGTCGATGAGCCTGTGTCTGACCTCCTCGTAGAGTCTCTCGTCGACCTCCCTGAGGATGTCCTTGATCTCCTCCTCGTCCTTGGCGTTCTTGACCTTCATGACGGCCCTCTCGGCAGCCTCGCGGTAGGCATCGTTCTTCTCAAGCTCCTCGAGTATCTCAATGACCCTGCTCTTTCTGAACTCTGGCTCAATCGGCATTCCCCTTGTGTGAATCTGGAGTATCTCCTTTCTGCCTTGCTTGTCAGGGACGCCTACCTCGAGCTCGCGGTCGAACCTTCCTGGTCTCCTCAGGGCCGGATCAATTGCATCCGGTCTGTTGGTCGCACCGATTACGATGACCTTACCCCTGCTCTTCAGGCCGTCCATTAGGGTGAGCAGCTGGCTGACAACCCTCTTCTCGACCTCACCGTGGGTCTCCTCCCTCTTGGGGGCTATTGCGTCAATCTCGTCAATGAAGATTATCGCCGGGGCGTTCTCCTCAGCTTCCTTGAATACCTCTCTAAGTCTTTCCTCGCTTTCGCCGTAGTACTTGCTCATTATCTCTGGACCGTTGATGGCTATGAAGTGGGCGTTGGCTTCGTTTGCTACTGCCTTAGCGAGGAGAGTCTTACCAGTTCCAGGCGGACCGTAGAGGAGCACTCCCTTCGGCGGCTCGATGCCGAGCTTCTCAAATATCTCCGGATGCTTGAGCGGGAGCTCTATCATCTCCCTGACCTTCTGGATAACGTCCTTGAGGCCGCCGATGTCCTCGTATGTGACGCCGAGCGCCGCGGTCTTACTGACTTCCTTAACGGGCTTTTCGCTAACCTGGAAGTCTGTGAATTCCGTCACCTGGACTATTCCAGCGGGGGTGGTGGCAGTTACTACGAAGGTCAGCTCCTGGCCGAGGATCCCGACCTTTATGTAGTCCCCCCTGACAACCGGCCTCCCGACGAGCCTGCTGTGAAGCCATTCGACGAAGTCTCCTCCAAATCTGATTGGCTCCGTCGGTGCCACGATGACCTTCCTTGCCTCCTTCACCTCTGCTTTCCTCACCGTTACCTCGTCACCAAGGCCTACTCCCGAGTTCTTCCTGATTGTACCGTCCATTCTGATGATCCCGAGTCCCTCGTCCTCGGGATAAGCGGGCCATACAACTGCCGCTGTGTTCTTTGTGCCTATGACCTCGACTATGTCACCTGACTGAACGCCGAGTTCGCGCATGGCCTTTCTATCAATCCTAACGATTCCCCTGCCCACGTCCCTCTGGTAGGCAGAGGCAACCTTGAGCTTGATCTCCTTTCTCTCACTCATGAGCATCACCTCGTACTTTTTGATTACCTGTTGTTACTAAAAGGTTAACCCTTTATAAATCTTTCGGTTTTTCTTAAGCAAGGTTATCAAAATGGATTCATATGGGGACACAGCAGAATAGTTAAGAAAACCTCCTAAATACTGGCAGAAGAATTGGAAAAAATCCAAAATCACTCGATCTTGACCTCAAAGCCCTCCTTCTCAGGCTTGGTGGGCTTCTTCTTGGGGATCTCGATCTCTAGAACGCCGTTGTTGTAGCGGGCCTTGGCCTTCTCTGGAATAACCTCCTCCGGGAGCTGGATGACTCTTCTGTAGCCGCTGTAGTAGCGCTCTATCCTTATTGCACCCTCCCTCTCAAGCTCCTTCTCGCGCTTCATCTGGGCTTCGATGTACACTGCGTCCTCGGTAACGCGGAGCTTTATGTCCTCCTTTCTGACACCTGGAAGCTCAACGGTGATCACAAAGCGGTCGCCCCTATCGAAGATGTCGGCAAAGGGCTCTCTCCAGGTCTCGCTTATCTCGGTGATGCCTTCCCTTGGCTCACGGGTGCTCCAGAGCCTCGGGCCTCTCATGACGTCGCGGAATATCGCGTCGATCTCCTCCTGTATTTCTCTCATTATGTCGAATGGATCCCAGTAGCGGTCCCTCCTCCAGACCATTTTCTCACCCCCTTATTTTCTCACCATTAGTAACTAAAAAAAGAAGGGTTTAAAAATTTTGCGCCCTGGGGATGTTGACAATTAAAAACACACTACAGACGACCAGCGAGAAAGAAGAGAACACAAGAATACAGAAGCAAAGAGCTAACAGGTGCTTGACGCACCACCTCCATCCAGCTGTTTGGAAGGCCACCTGCGACTCGTGGGCGGCGGGCGTCACTGCCGCGGCCCGCAACACCACTCCAATCATACGGGTTGGGACGAACCTATACGTGCTTCCTAGTTATAATTAGTGCGTTAATGGTATATTAAGTTTTCGCGGCCATTGTTGGACATTCAATACTCAAGGCTGATGTTTGGTGCAAGATATCCAGTAAAGAATAGGTTAGGTCATAAAATTCCCAACAAATCGAGATCGGTTGCTCTTTCTATGGGGAGGGCATCGTAACCTAACCCCCTAAGGATTCTCGCAAACTCCCAGGCGAAGCCGTAAACTGTGAAAATTTTTTCCGGCTTCACCCTTTCGACTATTTTCATCAGCTCCCAGAAATCTGCGTGGTTGCTCAACTTGAGCCCTCCAAACCCAGAAACGGTGAGCTCCCAGGGGGAAAGGGAGTCCCCGATCCTCGGCGAACGGTAGGAGCGTAGAACCACGTCCCCCTCTTTGGATATGTTCCCAAAGCTCACGCCGAACTTTGAATAAACCCTTGCAACCTTTAACATCTCCCTGCTGGGCCTTACAGTAATTCCGTGAACGTCGAGGATCTTCATAACCTCCTGGGCCTTTCCCATCTGGTTGACGTAGAGGGTCGGCCGCTTTCCCCTTTCCAGGGCCTCCTCGACGAAGGCGACCAGTTTCTTCTCGGCTTCCCTAGGCGACGGAAACGTGAAGCTTGGAACGCCAAAGGTCGCCTCGATTATGAGAAAGTCAGCCCGCGGGAAGCGACTTTTCTCTGCAGTTCTCAGCTTGAACCATTTCGTATCTCCCGTGTAAAAGAGCGTGCCGTTTTCGAGCCAGAGTTTTATCCCGGTTGAACCGAGCATGTGGCCAGCTGGGTAGAGCTTTGCCTTGAAATCACCTATGTAGAATGTCTTTCCAAACTCCACCTCCCGGTAGAATCCCCCCTTTCTTAGGTGGCTGAGGTATTTTGTAGCTTTGGTGGCGAAGATAACCTCCCCGCTGACGAAGTGATCTGTGTGGGCGTGGCTCTGGAAGGCAAAGCGAGCGGAGCTGTCGAGGCCGACGTTTTGGATTATCATTATAATGACATAGGTGCCTCCCAATAATAATCTTCCTCTAGAGCCCCGAGTCCTGTTCCTATCCGATGCTATCCAGAGGAAATGATAAAACTCCGAAACTGATGGACAATTTATCCAACATCAAGGGCATCCTTGAGGTATGTAAAAGGTTTTTATACTCCGGTGCCCAAATAGGGGCAGGTGATAGGCATGACGTTCGATAAGGAGAAACTCAAGAAGATTCGGGAGGAAGAGAAGCGCTGGGAGGAGACGACCGTTAAAAAGTTCATCGAAAAGAGGCCGGAGAGAAAGGAGAAGTTCATGACGGACGATGGCTTCGAGATAAAGCGCGTTTACACCCCCTCGGACCTCGGTGAGGGGTGGGACTACCTCGAAAAGCTCGGCTTTCCGGGTGAGTATCCCTTCACCCGCGGCGTTTACGCCACCATGTATCGCGGTCGCTTTTGGACGATGAGGCAGTATGCGGGCTTTGGAACGGCGGAGGAAAGCAACAAGCGCTACAAATACCTCCTCAGCCAGGGGCAGACCGGTTTGAGCGTTGCCTTCGACCTGCCGACCCAGATAGGCTACGACTCAGATGACCCGATGGCCGAGGGCGAGGTCGGTAAGGTTGGTGTTGCCATCGATTCCCTCTGGGACATGCGCGTTCTCTTTGACGGAATCCCGCTCGATAAGGTCTCCACTTCGATGACCATAAACTCAACCGCCGCCAACCTTCTGGCAATGTACATCCTCGTTGCGGAGGAGCAGGGAGTAAAGCCCGAGCAGCTCCGCGGTACAGTTCAAAACGACATCCTGAAGGAGTACATAGCGAGGGGAACTTACATATTCCCTCCCCAGCCGAGCATGAGGCTTACCACTGATATCATAATGTACTGCGCCGAGAACATTCCAAAGTGGAACTCGATAAGCATAAGCGGCTACCACATCAGGGAAGCGGGAGCAAACGCCGTCCAGGAGGTAGCTTTCACCCTAGCTGACGGTATCGAGTACGTTAAGGCGGTCATAGAGAGGGGCATGGACGTTGACAAGTTCGCTCCGAGGCTGAGCTTCTTCTTCAACGCCCACAACAACTTCCTTGAGGAGATAGCCAAGTTTAGGGCAGCCAGAAAGCTCTGGGCCTACATCATGAAGGAGAAGTTCAACGCCAAGAACCCGCGCTCCATGATGCTCCGCTTCCACACGCAAACCGCGGGTTCAACACTCACCGCGCAGCAGCCCGAGAACAACATCGTCCGCGTGGCAATCCAGGCTTTAGCTGCTGTCCTCGGCGGAACGCAGAGCCTCCACACCAACTCCTACGACGAGGCTCTCTCACTCCCGACCGAGAAGAGCGTGAGGATCGCTCTGAGGACACAGCAGATAATAGCCTACGAGAGCGGCGTCGTTGACACCGTTGACCCGCTTGGAGGAAGCTACTACATCGAGTGGCTCACCGATCACATCTACGATGAAGCCCTGAAGTACATCGAGAAGATAGAGAAGATGGGCGGCATGATGAGGGCCATCGAGCGCGGCTACATCCAGAAGGAGATAGCCGATTCCGCCTACAAGTACCAGAAGGAAGTCGAAGAGAAGAAGCGCATAATCGTCGGCGTCAACGAGTTCATCGTTGATGAGCCGCTCGACGTCGAGATACTCAAGGTCGACCCGAGCATCAGGGAGAAGCAGATTGAGCGCCTTAAGAAGCTCAGGAGCGAGAGGGATAGTAAGAAGGTCGAGGAGGCACTCGACAAGCTCAGGAACGCGGCGGACACAGAGGATGAGAACCTCATGCCCTACATCATCGAGGCCCACAGGCACCTCGCCACGCTCGGCGAGGTTACCAACGTGCTCCGCGAGGTTTGGGGCGAGTACCGCGCTCCCCTGATATTCTGATTTCTACCTCTTCTTTTCAATCGTTCCCCCACAAAAAAGCTTAAAAACGGGTGGCGGAAGGAACGTTAGGCATTCACGATAACATGACTAAACCGGGAGGTGTTGTTATGGCGAGAAACAAGCCGCTTGCAAAGAAGCTCAGGCTTGCCAAGGCCGCGAAGCAGAACAGGCGTGTTCCGGTCTGGGTCATCGTTAAGACCAACAGGAAGGTCATGACCCATCCAAAGAGGAGAATGTGGAGAAGGACCAAGCTTAAAGAGTGAGGTGATGTAGATGCCGATCAAGCCCGGTCAGGAAGTTATATTCGTCGTTCCCATAAGGAAGGTCAAGAAGAGGGTCCCCAGGTGGAAGAGGGCTCCGAGGGCTGCTCGCTTCGTCCGCGAGTGGATAGCCAGGCACGCCAAGGCTGAGGAGGTCATCATCGGCACCGACGTCAACGAGAAGATCTGGGAGAGGGGAATAGAGAAGCCCCCGAGCAAGCTCAGGGTTAAGGTCGTCGTTGAGGAGGAGGACGGCAAGAGGGTGGCTAAGGTCTCCCTCGCATGATCCTTTCCTTTTGCGAGGGATTGAGCATGCACATAGAAAGACTCGATTTTGAGAACTCACCGTATCTGGGCGTTTACGGTCTTGCAACCGATAAGGTAGTCCTGATTAGGGAGGGCCTCGGCGAAAAGAAGCTTGAGGTTCTCAGGGAAGTTCTCAAGGTTCCGATCATCGAGACCAGCGTAATGAAGTCTCGCATAGTTGGAATATTTGCCGCCGGGAACTCGAACGCGATAGTCCTCCCCTGGTACGCCTGGGACGCCGAGCTCGACAACATAAACCAAAAGCTCAAGGAGTACGGGATTGACATGAAGGTCGTCCCGTTCAAAAGCACCCTCACCGCTTTCGGCAACCTGATCCTGGCCAATGACAGGGCCGCTCTTGTAAGCGCTAAATTCAGCAGGGAGGAGGCGAAGGAGCTCGAGGACATCCTGGGTGTTGAGGTTGAGCGGGGGATTATAGCGGACTACCATGCCGTTGGAAGCGCCGGTGTGGTTACCAACAGGGGTGGCCTCGTCCACCCGGAGGCGACCGACGAGGAGCTCGAGTGGCTCCGCGACCTGTTCAAGGTCGATATTTACGTGGGAACCGCCAACATGGGAGTTCCGTTCGTCGGCTCGTGTCTGCTGGCGAACTCTCACGGTGTCGTCGTTGGGCACCTCACCACTGGACCCGAGATTGTGAAGATTGAGGAAGCTCTGGGTTTCCTTGACTGATGATGGAGGTGTGAGAAATGGAGGTTAAGGTCTTCCGCGTTAAGGGTGTCTTTGAGAGGAACGGAAAGAAGGAGAAGTTCACCAGGGAGTACCGCGGGCTTAAGAAGGATGACGTCGTTGAGATACTCTACTCCGAGATAGGAAGCAAGCACCGCGTTCCGAGGAACAAGATATGGATCGAGACCGTCGAGGAGATAAAGCCCGAAGAGGCCGAGAATCCGATAGTTAGAAAGCTCAGCGGCCTCTGATTTTCTTTACTATTCTCCTGAGCTCTCGAGGAGACTTGATCTATGGACGGTGAGGGGCTGTACTACGCCGGAAAGGTTCTCTGGGTGGTTAGAAGTGGTAAAACCCTGTACGGGAGAGTTCTGGATGATTATCCATACACCGTTGAAATCAATCTTGAGACTGGCGAGAACCGGTGTACTTGTCCTAAAGGTGGCGCATGTGAGCATGTCGAGGCTTTAGAGCTAGCGTATGAACGGGGCTTCTACTTTGACTGCCCCGAAGGTGCTTCTGTCTTCCCCGAAGCTTGTGCCCTCTCAATGCTTGAATCCGTGCCATCTCTAGCCCTTGAAGTTGTTATAAAGGAACTCCGACACTCGCTTGAAACCGACGAGAGCGGAAGCCTCAGTGCCGAACTTTTCTTTAAGGCCTTTAAGCTCTTAGAAAAGGTTGGAAATCCTAGAAAACTGGCCGTTGTTGAGTCTCTTCTCGATGAATACTCCTCAGTGTTTCCTGATTACCAGCTCACAGAAAGGCTTAAATCTGAGTTTGAACGTTTGAGAGTTGAGATGCAGTGAGATTTAAACACTTGATTTAGCCAGAGGGTGGGAAAATGAAGGCGATCTATCGGGAAATGTGCCCGAACTGCCTCGGTAGAATCTCCGATGAAAGGCTCATCAACAAGAACCCCTGCGATGAGTGTCTTGACGAGCCCGTTCACGCCGATTCTTATTTTGAACTCATTACCGCGGTGAGAAACGCCCTCAAGGTGAAGGGCACGCTCAAGGAGTGGGAGCGGATTTACAGCTTGGAGAAGAACCTCCGCGAGATAGAGGGATTCTTTGAGAGAGCAACCGGCTTTACCTTCTGGAGCGCCCAGAGGACGTGGGTGAAACGACTCCTCAAGGGGAGGAGCTTCTCGATCATAGCCCCAACCGGGATGGGCAAGAGCACCTTTGGAGCTTTCATGGCGGTCTGGCACGCCACTAAAGGAAAGAAGAGCTACATAGTGGTTCCTACAACGCCCCTCGTTATCCAGACCGTCAGGAAGATTCAGGCGGTAGCCGAGAGGGCTGGAATAGAGATCAACCTCGCCTACTATCACGGCAACCTCCGGAAGAAGGAGAAGGAGGAGATGCTTGCCAAAATCCAGGGCGAGGACTACGATATCCTCGTTACCAGCGCCCAGTGGATGGCGAGGAAGTTCGACGAGGTTCTAAAGGGCAGGCACTTCGACTTCATCTTCGTCGATGATGTTGATGCCTTCCTCAAGGCTAGCAAGAACATAGACCGCTCCCTCTACCTCCTAGGATTCAACGACGATATCATAGGCAAGGCGTGGGAGATAATCAAGCTCAAGAAGCAGATGTCGAAGTATCTGAACGGCCGCGCCCAGGACAGGGAGGAGAAGTTAAAGGAGCTCAACTCCGAGATCTCGAGGCTCCAGCGCGAGATAGAGGAGTTCAAGCGCGAGAACAAGATAGGGATAATGATAATCGCCTCCGCCACAGGGAGCGCGAGGGGCGACAGGATAAAGCTCTACCGCGAGCTCCTCGGCTTCGAGGTCGGTTCAGGAAGGAGCGCGCTGAGGAACGTCGTCGACAGCTATCTCAAGCCCACCAGGGACATCAAGGGGCACGTGGAAGAGCTACTCACGATGCTAGGGAAGGGTGGAATAATATTCACCCCCATCGACCAGGGACTCGGCTACGCTGAGGAGCTGGTGAACTACCTCCGCGAGAGGGGCTTCAGGGTCGAGCTGGTAAGTTCGAAGAACAAAAAGGCGATAGAGCGCTTTGAGAACGGCGAGGCTGACTACCTCGTCGGCTCCGCCACCTACTACGGCTCCCTCGTCAGGGGGCTTGATCTGCCGCACCTCATACGCTACGCCGTCTTCACCGGCGTCCCGAAGTTCAGGTTTTCGATAGACCTTGAGAGACCCACCATATACCGCGCACTGGGTCTTCTCAGTGAGATAATGGACTTCCTGAGCGATGAAGATAGAAAGCAGGCTGAAAAATTACACGCCCGCTTGAGGAGACTAATAAGGAACATTCCGCAGTTCGAGCTCCTCAAGATAGAGGAGGCCCTTGCTGAAGGTCTGCCAATAGAGAACGAGTTCCACAATCACGTCCTCGGTGTCTTCCGCGAGCTGGTCGAATTCCTGCGTAAGGCCCTTCACGATGAGGAAGTTCTCAAAAAGCTCGCCGAGGATCCGTTCGTCAGCCTGACCGAAGAGGAAGGAAAGTGGTACATCGAGATTCCCGATGTGAGGACGTACATCCAAGCAACGGGGAGAACGAGCAGGCTCTTCGCGGGCGGAATCACCAAGGGTTTAAGCGTTCTCATAGTGGACAACGAGAAGGTCTTCAACGGCCTCGTCAGACAGATGCGGTGGCGCTTCCAGGAGTTCAAGATGGTGCCCTTCGAGGAGCTTGACCTCGATGAGATTCTGAAGCAGATAGACGAGGACAGGGAGAAGGTTCGCCTGGTCATGGAGGGCAAGATAAGCGCCAAGGTCAAAGACCTCGTCAAATCAGCCCTCATGATAGTGGAGAGTCCGAACAAGGCCAGAACCATAGCCAACTTCTTCGGCCAGCCTAGCAAGACAAGAATAGGCGATCTGGTTGCCTATGAAGTCAGCATAGGCAACATGATGCTGACGATTCTGGCGAGCGGAGGCCACATGTTTGACCTCGTGACGAACGAGGGCTACCACGGTGTCATCATCCAGAACGATGGCAACATGCTCAAGTTCATCCCCGTCTACGACACCATAAAGCGGTGCCGTGACTGCGGCCACCAGTTCGTCGACTGGGAACAGAAAGGTGTCTGTCCGCGCTGTGGTTCAACTAACGTCCGTGATGCCCTCGACAACGTTAAGGCGATGCGCGAGCTGGCCCAGGAGGTCGACGAGATTCTCATCGCAACGGACCCCGATACCGAGGGTGAGAAGATAGCCTGGGACATAAGGAACGTTCTCAGCCCCTACACCCCCAACATCAAGAGGATAGAGTTCCACGAGGTCACGAGGCCGGCAATAATGAAGGCTATCCAAGAGGCCAGAGACGTAAACGAGGGCAGGGTTAACGCCCAGATCGTCAGAAGGATAGAGGATCGCTGGATAGGCTTCGAGCTGAGCCAGGAGCTCCAGCGCGTCTTTGAGAACCGCAACCTCTCCGCCGGAAGGGTTCAGACTCCGGTCCTAGGCTGGATAATCGAACGCTATAAAGAGTTCAGCGAGAGCGAGACCTACTTCCTCGGATTGACCTTGGAAAACGGCCTCCAGTTTACGGTTGAGATAGGAAAGGATGGCAAAGAGGTTGAGCCACCGGAATACGTCACCGTCGAGAAGGTCGAGCTCGAGGAGAAGGAGTTCAACCCCCAGCCGCCTTACACTACGGACGCCATGCTGAAGGACGCTTCGACCTTCCTGAAGCTTTCCGCTCCCGAAACGATGAGACTTGCACAGGATCTGTTTGAGGCTGGTCTCTGCGTCACTCCTGATACTCTCGTTAGCCTTTCCGATGGAAGGATTATGGAGATAAAGGAGGCAGTCGAGGGATCCGAGGGGAACCTGCTAGCAGTTAACGGCCTCAAGCCGAAGGAAGCAAAAGCCCTTAAGTTCTGGGAGATTGACTGGAACGGGCCGCTCAAGGTCATCAAGCTCAAAAACGGGCACGAAATCAAGGCGACTCCAGACCACGGTCTCCTCGTTATGAGGGACGGCAAGCTCGGCTGGGTCTCCGCTAAGAACATCAGGGAGGGAGACTACGTTGCTTTTGCCTACAACACTGGGCACCGTGGAAGGGAGGAATACACGCTCCTCAACCTCCTGATAAAGCTTGGGATAACCGATGTAATGGTTGAGGTGGATGAGGAGTACTTTAACGAGAAGGTTGCCCCGATAATCAAGGAGAGAATCCCAACGAGCACCAAGTACAAATATCTCCGCAGGTATGTCCTTCCACTTCACCTTCTTCAGGAGTGGAGAATTGATGACTACGAGACCCATGTTAAGTCTCTCTACCGCCAAAGGGCCGGCTCAAAGCCCATACCCAACTTCAAACTCGATGAGAGGTTCTGGTACGTCTTTGGCCTCGTCCTTGGGGATGGGACTCTAAGAAATAGCAAAGTTTTGATCTCGCAGACTCCTCTGAAGGATGTCAAATCTGTACTCAAGGAGGTTTTCCCGTTCCTCTACGTCTTTGAAACGACTACTCAGGTCGGCTTCTCGAACTCGATCCTCGCTGAGGTCTTCAGGAGACTGGGAGCAAGAGAAGGGAAGCTCCATCCGCTCGTGTTTGGACTGCGTGAGGAGTACATCAACGCAATGATTGCTGGCTATTTTGACACGGACGGAACCTTCTCGATCCTCAACGGCAGGAAGGGACCGAACTTCAGGGCGATTCTGACCTCGAAGAGGGGCGACGTTCTCAGGATGCTCAGCGTTTACCTCTACCAGGTCGGCATCATGAACTATCTCAGACGGGATGAGCGCACCGGAGTCTGGGACTTGATAATAAGCAACAGAAGTCTTGAGAAATTCAGAGAGAAAATTTACCCATACCTCAGAATTAGAAGAAGGCAGTTTGAGGAGGCGTATTCCGTTTACAGGTCATCGCGGAGAGCCTTTGAGGAGGATCTGCTCCCGGTCGCCTCAATCTTTAGGAAGCTGAAGTTCAGAAACGGCGTTAAGAACAGAATTCTAAAAGAAACCGGAATTGACATTTGGAACTGGCTCAAGCGTTTGGAGGGAGAGATCCCACGGAGCAAACTCGCTAAGGTGCTTGAATACGCAGAGGAAGGACCGGAAAAAGAGTTTCTCAAGTCACTCGTCGAGGCGGGTGTTACCTGGGTTAAAGTGAAGGAAGTTGAAGAAGAGCACTACACGGGAAAACTCTACGACTTCACGACAACTACTGAGAACTTCCTTTCCAACGGTGCAGTCTCCCACAACTGTACCTACCACAGAACAGACAGCACCCACGTCAGCAACACCGGTATAGAGGTCGCCAAGGAGTACATAACCCAGGAAGTAGGAGAGGAGTACTTCAAACCGCGGCACTGGGGCGAGGAAGGCACCCATGAGGCCATAAGACCGACTAGGCCAATAGACACCGGCCGCTTGATGCAGCTCGTCCGCGATGGGATAATCCAACTCCCCAAGAACCTCACCAGGAACCACTACAGGCTCTACGACATGATATTCAGAAGGTTCATGACGAGCCAGATGAAGGCGGCAAAGCTCCTCATGGAGCGGGCCGTCATCGATGCAGGCGTTGGAAAGGCCGAGCTTGAAGGTTACGTGGAGATAATCGAGGACGGCTGGACGAAGCTCCGCTCGCCGAACTTCAGGCAGTTACCGAGGCTCAAAGAAGGGGCTAAACTTAAGGTCGTTGAAGCAAAGAAGTGGAAGGCACCAAAGGTTCAGCTGTACAGCCAGGGGGACATTATAGCGATGATGAAGGAGCGCAAGATAGGGCGGCCCTCCACCTACGCCAAGATAGTCCAGACGCTACTCCAGCGCTACTACGTTTTCGAGACCCGTGGGAGGAAGAAGCTCGTCCCGACGGACAAGGGAATCAAGGTCTACCACTATCTGGTCACAAAGTACAAGGATCTTGTCAGCGAGGAGAAGACGAGATCACTGGAGGAGAAGATGGATCTCATTGAGGAAGGTAAGCTAGACTACCTTAAGGTTCTATACGATCTTTATAACGAGATACTCTGCGGAGTCAAGGGAATCGGATGCTGAACCCGCTCGTTTCTTCTTCCATTCGATTTTGTGTCGCGTATAGTTTTCTGGTGGATATATCCTCCTAACCGAAAACCTTTAAAAGGAGTGTAAGCCCAGTAGTAATAGTGTTGCATATACATGCAACTTTGATAGGATCTAGCTAAGTTATTGATATTATTAAATGGCTCATTGATGTGAACACTGCAGGGGATTAGGAAAAAACTTATATGTTCCAAGATCGGATATATAAACATACAGTTTCAGGTGGTGGTAAAAGTGGTGAAGGACAGGATGGTAGAGCTCCTCCAGGAGCACTTTGAGTTGAACCTCTACGAGGCTAGGGCGTACGTGGCCCTCGTTGGGTTTGGAGTACTGACTCCAGCAGAGCTTGCCAGCGTCTCTGAAGTTCCCGCTCCGAGAACCTACGACGTTCTGAGGAGCCTTGAGAAGAAGGGTTTTGCCATAAGCCAGCCCGGCAAGGTCAACAAGTACAGGCCAGTTCACCCAGAGAACATCCTTGAGAAGTTCATCGAGGAGTGGCAGGAGCGCGTCAAGGAAGAGCTTGAGGCTAAGAAGAAAGCCAAGGAGGAGCTCCTTGAGCTCATGAACCCGCTTATCGAGACCGAGATACCGAAGTACGGCGTTGAGAGGGTCTGGGTTGTCAGGGGCATAAGGAACGCCACCCTTAAGACCAAGGAGATGTTTGAAACGGTTCAGGAGAAGCTCCTCCTGGCGGATGACGGTTACATAGCCGTTAACCTTGAGAAGGACATCATTGCCGCGGTTGACAGGGGTGTTAAGGCCCAGATACTCGTTGCCGAGAACCTCCTTCCGAGGCTTAAGACCTCAAAGCTCATGGACTACGCCAAGAAAGGGAAGATCGAGCTCAAGGTTCTCGATAAGTTTGAGCTCCCGATGCTCATCTGCGATGACGAGGTCTTCTTCGCCCTTGAGGACATGGCGGCCAGGTACTTCAACTACGAGACCCAGATATGGATCAAGGACTTCCGCGTCAGGGCGCTCTTCGAGGCCAAGTTCAACGAGTACTGGGAGAAGGCCAAAAAGGCCTGATTCTTCCTTCTTCACTCTTTAATCGCATTTTTGTGGTACCTCAATAGATTCCGCACGTTCTCTCTGTAAAATTAGGCAGAGTTTTAAAAAAGAGAAGTCAGACGTACTTAAATTCCTCTTCCTCGGGTTTTTTCTCCTTCAGCTTCCAGTATATGTTGCCATCTTTTTCAAAGCTCTCCACTTTCCCCTGCTCGGCAAACCTGAGGAGGTATCTCCTGACTTCCATCTCGGGAATACCCGTTTCCTCACTTATCTCCCTGAGGGTCTTTGCCCCACCTTCCAGAGCCTTCAGAACTTTACGGTTCTTCATTTCTCTCCCTCCAGCTCACGATACTTCCTAATCAGATCTATTATCTTTTCCATGGCACTTAAGTGTTTCTCAAGAACTTCAACGTCCGAGGGGAGTGAGCCGGCAAGTTCGTTGAGTTTTTCCAGGAGCCTCTCCTCCACGCCCTTGGCCCGCTCCATTCTCTTCTTGGCCCGATACTCACAGACGGGACAGAAAACCTTTCCATTCTTCTCAAATAGAGGAGAACCGCATTTTGGGCAGTGTTTATCCAGCATCTTGGCCCCTGAGAGCATCAGAGGCATTATAACGTTTCTGATCTCTTCGTCAGTTGGCCCCGTCATACCCTTCACCCCCTTAGTACAGAGAAAACTTCAATGAGGGCCTCTCTGCCCAGCTTTGATCTTTTTATCCTATCTGAGACTTCCGCGAGGTCGAAGGCCGTTATCCTGAATCTCTTCCGTATTCCCTCTACTACCTCAAGAAGCTCGTCTAAGGTCAGTTCGCCGTGCTGGAATCTCGCTATCCGATATTCCGGTCTGAGAACGTCAAGATCCACTGTAAGGTAGATTTCCTCCCCAAGGTATCTTCTGGCATCGTCCAGAACTCCATCTACCCCGTGGTTTGTAAGGTTGATGTAAGTCTTCCATTTTCCTCTGACCTTCTTGGTTCTCGGCAGAGCAGGATAGATCCTGACTCTCCTTGTCCAGAGGTCGGTCCTCCTGCTCGTGGGGATCATGAGAACAGGTCCCACAACTCCCGCTCTCTCTAAGATCCTCTCCTCGAGAGCATAAGCCAGCCACGAACCGTGATCGAGATAATCGTGGAGGAGATCAGTGTGGGCATCCACACTGAGTACGGCCTCTGGTCTGAGCTTTTCCACCACGGCGTAGGTTGCTAGATGTTCTCCTACGATGTAGCAGCAGTCCCGCTCCAGCTTGTCCTTAAGCTGGGCAACGTTCCTGGCTTCTAGTTTTCTGACTTCTCCTTCATCGATTAGACCCTCCCTGAGAAGGAGCCTGAGGGCGTATTCCACTCCCTCTCGATTTGGCTTTTCCCCAAATGGAATGAAAGTCACCATCCTTGCTTCCCCCACGGGATTTCGGCTCGGTATTTTTAAAGTTAAACCCCTCGAACGGAAACCTTTTAAAGCTATGCCCCTTGATAAAACTCGGGCGATGGCGTCCGCCCGGGGCTTCGGGCCCGAACCGCCCTAATGGGCTGATGACGCCTGTTCTACCGGTATTGGGAGGCGGTAGAATGGGCTCGAAGCTTGGGGAATTCGGTCGCTTTGTGAACATAGAGAAGGTTCTAGATTACGTGGAGAAACGCCGCCACGAGGACGGTGGGTACTGCTTCGTCAGCGTTCTCAATGATACCAACGTCAACGACACATACTATGCCGTCAAGATGTACGACCTGCTAGGCTTTGAAGTACCCGAAAAGGAGCAGACGATAGAGTTCTTGGAAAAGGCAATTCAGCCGCAGACTGCCGTTGTTGCCATAGCGATGGCCCTTGAGGCCCTTGCGATACTGGGTGCAGGGGACGTTGCCAGAGAGCATGTGGAGATCGTCTACACAAAGTACAACCCCCTAGAAGACAAGTTCGCCGTCGGTCTCGGGGGGAGCGAGGAGTTCGGGACAGCAACACCGCTGGAGGCTACATACTGGGTCGTCAAGGCATTCAAGGCAATAGGACAGCCGATCAGCGATGAGGAGAGGGACAAAATAAGGACCTTCGTAATGCGCTTTAGGATGGGTAGCGGCTTTGGAGTAAAGCAACCAACGACCACGATGACCTACCAAGCCCTCTACACCCTCTACTCCCTCGGTTACCGGCCACCCAAGAGCCCCCATTTCAGAAATTGTGAGCTCTGCGGCGACTGGGGCGGCTTCACTGAGGTTCCCTACAGTCTTCCGCCATACCTTGAGCCGACGTTTTATGCCACTAGGGGGCTTGAGCTCCAGGGTGAAATCCCCACCTGTCCCCGGAGGCACATCTGGTTCATTCGCCAGCTCCAGAACTCCAACGGCGGCTTCAGGAGGAGCCTTGAGCTGGGCATATCAAATTTCCAGAACACGTACAGGGCGCTTGCAGTGGTTGATTCAATGATGAAGCACATCTGAGTGATTCCAATGGACCTAATCGGCGTCTACCTCCGCGAGGCTATGGACGAGGGCTGCCCAGTATGCAGGATCCTCCGCTCCTACGAGGAGTCGCAGATAGACACCATCCTCTACGAGCACGTGAACGATCCGGAGGTTCGGAAAAAGTTCCATGAGAGCTTTGGACTCTGCACGTACCACGCCTGGAAGACGCTCAAAAAAGCATACTCGGAGCCTCTACTGGGCCCCCTTGGGGTGGCAATAATCTACGAGGGCGTCCTTTCCATTTACATCGCCGCACTGGAGGAGAAAAAACCTCTGGATGAGGGGGAGTGCTTCCTCTGTGAACTCATTCAACGAAAGGAAAGGGACACGGTAGAAGCGTTTGCAGAGAGAATTGAAGAACTGCTCCCAGATTACGAGAACTCAAACTCAATCCTCTGCAAGAGGCACTACGAGATGCTTCTCCGGGAGGTCAGCCAGAGGAGTCCCAAAACTGCGGACAGGCTCCGGGAAATCCAAGTAGAAAAGCTGAAAGAGCTTCGGAGACGGATAAACTCTTTCATAGACAAGTTTGACTACAGGGCTGAGGGGGAGCACACGAGAGAGGAGGTGTCTTCCCTCCCCCTGACAATAGAAGTCCTGAAAGGTCTTGAAATGGGAACAACCGTTGGGAATCACCGGGAAAAGAAGAGGGGGCTGTTGCATTGGAAGTAGTCCTGTCTCCGGAGGAGCTTGAAGCGGTGCGGAGAAACAAGCGCGAAATTGAGAAGAGGTTCAACGACCTAGAAGGGCTGGAGAGAACGCTGAGAACACTCAGGCTCGAATACCTTCGGGAGCACAGGGACAGGCTGAGAGAGAAGCTGGAGGAAATGAGAAGCTTATACAAGGAGCTTGTTGAGTTCGAGGGGAAGGCCAAACGTGACAAGGAGCTTTTGATGGCCTTCAGAATGGAACTCAGTGAAGAGAACAAAAGGCTTAGAAAAGAGCTGGAGGAGAGGAGATGAAAATAACCGTCAGGCCGAGCAGGGGCTGGAGGAAGGTGGTGTTCAAAATATCCGACAAAACGTTTGAGAGGATCGAACGGCTCTCAAAGCGTTATGGTTTTCGTACTGATGAAGCCCTCAGAATAATCCTCCTCCACGGCTACGTTGAGAGGGGCGAGGGGAATGAAGGGGTATTTAGGGAGCTTGAGGAAGAAATATCTGAGCTGGAAAGAGAGCTCTATGAGCTTGAGGGGAAATGGTCGCCCCTGAAGTTTAAGACCTACTACCTGGCAATGGACAACCAGAACCTCGCAATCCAGCTTTCGGGAATGATAGCTGAGAACAGACGTTTAAGAAAAATGCTCGGGAAACCTGAGCGGGACTTCTCAGAGGTTGAGGGACTGATCCACTACTACCTCTCCTTTGGGGGTAAGGATTAAAAAGGATTCAAAAGGGGCTTCGGTGGTGATGGGATGAACGGCAGGATCGCGATGGCAGTAGCTTTTGGTGGCGCACTGGGAGCATTGGCACGTTTTTACCTTTCGGGGATACTGCCGGTTTACAGAGATCTTCCCGTGGGAACTTTGCTCGTTAACAGCATAGCCAGTCTCATCCTCGGCTACCTCTACGGCCTCCTTTTCTGGGGCTTTGATGTTCCCTCGGACTGGAGGGCATTCTTCGGAACCGGCTTCTGCGGCGCTTTGAGTACGTTTTCAACGTTCTCCTATGAAACCTTCTCGCTCCTCCGCGAGAGGGAGTACCTGACCGCCACCCTCAACGTTTTAGCAAACGTTATAATCACAATATCTCTAGTGTTCATGGGCTTTATGCTGGCCCGGAGGTGAGATTGTGGTTGAAGTCGAGCACTGGAACACCCTCCGCCTTAAGATCTACATCGGCGAGAACGACCGCTGGGATGGGAAGCCCCTCTACAAGGCGATAGTTGAGAGGCTCCGCGAGATGGGTATGGCTGGGGCAACCGTCTACCGCGGCATCTACGGCTTCGGAAAGAAGAGCCGCGTCCATTCTGCCGACGTCATGCGGCTCTCCACTGACCTGCCCGTTATTGTTGAGGTTGTTGACAGGGGATATAAAATAGAGGAGGCGATATGCAAAATAAAACCAATGATAACTGACGGCATGATAACCGTTGAGCCTGTCATCGTTGTGTGGGTGGGGACCTCCGATGAAGTAAAAAGGTTCGAAGAGGATGCTGTGAGGGAGGGCTGAGTTTGGATATTTTGTAAAATTTCGTAAAAATTTTGTTATTCTATTGAAATGACCACAATTTTTTGCGAAAACTTTATATATGATTATTACGAAGACAGTAACAAGCGGGTGCCCCCTGCAATGTAATAAGGTGGTTGAATAAGGGCTTGAATCCGACCCTCCGGGTTGAATAAGCTTTTGCTTTCACCTTTTTGTGCTGCGGTTTCAAATATGTTCATTAGTGCTCTTAAATCTGTACCCCTGCCGAAAACTTAATAAGATAACACATCACATCCCGTAATGACTGGGGGCCTTGCTGGTACCAGCGGTGATGTAACATGGTAGAACTTGACTTTGAGGTTCCTATATCCAAGATGAATAAAATCATGGAGCCGTTGATAAATCAAGGCATCTTCCTTAGGTGGGCTCTTTACAATAAGCACAGGGACACCGCCGCGCTTAGGGTGAGGATTCCTGAGGGGGATCTTGAGGAGGTGCTCTTTAGACTCGCTCAGTCCTACGGTGATGCCTTGGAGATAACGGTGGTCTCGGAGAGTGAGGGCTTCAGGTTTATAGACCAAGCGTTCATAAACGCGGTTCATCTGGATGGGAAGACCTACCCTGTGGTCGTCATCATGCAGTACAGGCCGGAGATGGGAGCATTTCTTCCCACGAGGATTACGGTAATAACCAGCGGTGAGTTCCCAATCGAGTCCCTTTCGGGCGTCCTAAGATCCCGGTTCGGCACCCTCGGCTTTGATAACCAGTTCTCCACAAAGATCGTTCACAGGAACACTTTGACCCGAATAATGATATCACCGTAACGCCTCAGACGTCCCTATCGCTTCAGCCTCTTTCAGAAACGTCCAGTCTATTTGGAGGTATCCTAGCTTTTTCTGATTCCCAAAAACCTTTAGAGTTGGAGAGACCAATTGAAAACGGTGATCACCGTGCTCCACCATGTTAAACTGATCCACGCTACCAAAAGCCGGAAGCTCATTGGCAAGAAAATTGTTCTCGCAATCCCCGGGAGTATAGCGGCGGTCGAGTGCGTTAAACTCGCGAGGGAGCTTATAAGACACGGCGCAGAAGTCCACGCCGTAATGAGCGAAAATGCTCAAAAGATAATTCACCCCTACTCCATGGAGTTTGCCACGGGGAACCCTGTAGTGACTGAAATTACGGGCTTTATAGAACACGTCGAACTTGCAGGGGATCACGAGAACAAGGCGGACCTGGTCCTCGTTTGTCCCGCGACGGCCAACACCATATCCAAAATTGCCTGCGGAATCGACGATACGCCAGTTACAACCGTCGTGACAACGGCGTTCGCCCACACGCCAATCGTGATAGCCCCCGCGATGCATTCAACGATGTACGATCACCCAATTGTGAGGGAGAACATCGAGAAGCTGGAGAAACTCGGTGTGGAATTTATCCAGCCCAGATTTGAGGAGGGCAAGGCAAAGGTAGCCTCGATTGAGGAGATAGTTTATCACGTTATAAGAAAGCTCTACAAAAAGGATCTCGCTGGAAAGCGCGTTCTAGTCACTGCGGGGGCAACGAGGGAGTACATAGATCCAATACGCTACATAACCAACGCGAGCAGCGGGAAGATGGGAGTCGCAATGGCCGAGGAAGCCGAACTTCGGGGAGCGGAGGTAACTCTAATCCGGACCAAGGGAAGTGTGCCGAGCCTCGTTGAGAACCAGATTGAGGTCAATACCGTTGAAGAGATGCTTGAGGCGATAGAAAGTGAGCTGAAGAGCAAAAAGTACGACGTGGTGGTTTTAGCCGCCGCGGTCAGCGACTTCCGTGTGAAGGAGAAATCCAGAGTGAAAATAAAGAGCGGGCAAACTCTAACACTTGAGCTCGAGCCGACCCCGAAGATAATCGACCGCGTGAAGGAGCTTCAACCGGATGTGTTCCTCGTTGGCTTTAAGGCCGAAACAGGACTGAACGAGGAGGAGCTCATAAACGCCGCTAGAAAGCAAATTGAGCGCGCTGGAAGCGATCTGGTTGTGGCAAACACCCTCAAGGCCTTCGGCAGTGATGAGAATGAGGTTCTGCTTGTCGGCAGGGATTTTACAAAAAAGCTTCCGAGGATGGACAAGAGGAAGCTCGCCGAGAGGTTGTGGGACGAGATAACATCTCTGGTCCTGTGAACCCATTTTCACTTTTCTCTCTTGAAATAGCCGAAAGCTTCATAATTTTCGAAATTTATCCCCGTGCGGTGATTCTCCGTGAAGAGGATAGGAATAATAGGTGGAACCACCCCGGAATCCACCTGCTACTACTACCGGAACTACATAATGATAAGCAGGGAGAAATTTGGCCCTATGACGTTTCCGGAGCTCATAATCTACTCCATAAACTTTGAGGAGTTCAAGAACAACCCCCGCGGCTGGGAGGGGAGGACGGAGATCCTCATAAGCGCGGCGAAGGCCCTTGAGAGGGCAGGTGCGGAGATAATAGCCATGTCCGCCAACACACCACACATAGTCTTTCCCCAGGTTCAGAAGGCTGTGAGTGTTCCAATGGTGAGCATAATCGACGCCCTGATTGAGGAGATAAAGCGCAGGGGAGTTGAAAAGGTTCTCCTTCTGGGAACCAAAACGACGATGACTGCTGACTTCTACAGGAACGCCCTTAGGGAGGCGGGTTTTGAAGTGGTCGTTCCAAACGAAGACGAGATGAACGAGGTTGACAGAATAATTTTCAGCGAGCTGGCCTTCGAGAACCTGAAGAGCAAGCCTTACCTGATCGAGCTTGTTGAAAGGTACGCGAGGGAGGAGGGGATCGAGGGGGTAATCCTCGGCTGCACCGAGCTGCCATTGGCCATCAAGCCGGAAGACGTCTCCGTTGAAGTCTTCGACACCGCCGCGATCCACATGCGGAAGCTCATCGAACTAGCGAGCGAATGATTTTTACTTTTCAAGCTTTGGCTTCGAGAGGGACGAGCCGTCGGTCAGATCTCCTTGGGGGGAACGAGCACTCCAAGCTCCGTGATTATCCCGCGGACGTACCTCCAGGGGGTCACGTCGAATATGAAGTTCCTTACCCTGTGCCCCTGTCTTGTGTATGGCCTTTCAACTATTTCTACCTCTTTCGATTCGAGTTCTGGATGGAGCTTGAAGCTCTCAGCCGCAACGTAGAAGGGAACGCCGCTGTCGTGGCAGGCGAGGGCAAGGGGGTACGTCCCGGCCTTGTTCACCACGTACCCGTCCTTCGTCACGTTGTCCGCGCCTACAAGGGCCAGAGTTGCATTTTTGGCAAAGAGGCCGAGCTGGGCATCTGTGATGACCTCGTGGGGTATGCCCAAGGAGTGGAGCTCGTTTGCCAGGGCTATTCCCTCATAGTCCGGGGCGCTCTCGGTGAGGATGACCCTGAACCTCTTTCCCTTCCTCCAGGCGGATTTGAGGATCTCAAGAACTGCTGAGGAGAATGAGTGGGTTATCACAACGTCGTTCTCATCTATGAGCTCGCTTCCGATGTTTCCGATTTCCCTCTTGGCTTCCTGGGCCAGACGGATGAACTCCCCGGCCCTGGATCTGACGATCTCCGGCGAGCCAGTTATCGGGATGAACCTGGCCAGGTTGTAGAGGGAGGCCATCGTCCGGTTTACGGAGGGGATTTCTCTCCTCATCTCGCGGAGGGCCATTTCAAGCTCTTCTCCTTCAAGAAGCTCTGAGAGAAGAACGTACGCTTCGGCTCCCCGCATGGCCAGCCAGCTGGCCCCGTGGATCCTCTCAGTTCTCATCTCTTCAAGCACCGCTCTGACTTCATCGGGTAGCATCCTAACCACCGCTCAAACCCCTTCCAACTCCTCACAGCCCTTTATCATTCTTTCGATCCTTTCGGGTTTTCACCCCCAGTGAAAACAAGGCTTAAGTATTTTATCACTGTAAAATTCCCGGTGATCCCATGAAGGTCAGGGTTGGAGTTAACGGTTATGGAACCATTGGAAAGCGTGTAGCTTATGCCGTCTCGAAGCAGGACGATATGGAGCTCATTGGAGTAACAAAGACGAAGCCAGACTTTGAGTCCTACCGCGCTAAAGAGCTTGGAATTCCCGTTTATGCCGCGGGCGAGGAGTTCCTCCCGCGCTTTGAGAAGGCCGGCTTCGAGGTGGCCGGGACCCTAAACGATCTTCTGGAGAAAGTTGACGTGATCGTTGACGCCACCCCCGGTGGAATGGGGGCGAAGAACAAGGCCCTCTACGAGAAGGCCGGCGTTAAAGCTATCTTCCAGGGTGGTGAGAAGGCCTCCACTGCCGAAGTTTCCTTTGTGGCCCAGGCAAACTACGAGAAGGCCCTCGGAAAGGACTACGTTAGAGTAGTCTCCTGCAACACGACTGGATTGACCAGAACGCTCTCAGTCCTTCAAGAGTACATCGACTACGTCTACGCAGTAATGATTAGGAGAGCCGCAGATCCGAACGACTCCAAGCGCGGCCCGGTCAACGCGATAACGCCGAGCGTAACGGTTCCCTCTCACCACGGCCCCGATGTTCAGACGGTTATCCCGATAAACATCGAGACGATGGCCTTCATCGTGCCGACCACCCTGATGCACGTTCACAGCGTTATGATAGAGCTCAAGAAGCCGGTAACGAGGGAGGATGTTATCGATATCTTCGAGAACACCACTAGGGTTCTCCTCTTCGAGAAGGATAAGGGCTTTGAGAGCACGGCCCAGCTCATAGAGTTCGCAAGGGATCTCCACCGCGAGTGGAACAACCTCTACGAGATAGCCGTCTGGAAGGAGAGCATAAGCGTGAAGGGCAACAGGCTCTTCTACATCCAGGCCGTCCACCAGGAGAGCGACGTCGTTCCGGAGAACGTAGATGCGATAAGGGCCATGTTCGAGATGGCCGACAAGTGGGAGAGTATAAGGAAGACGAACAAGAGTTTAGGGATTCTGAAGTGATTAAACCCCCAGCTTTTTCTTTACTTCTTCAACGCTCAGGCCCTTCACGAGCAAGTCCTTCTCCCTGCCCGTTTCTCCCCGGACTATGCTGACCTCAGCCCCGAGGAGCTTTGAGAAGAACTTCACCACTTCCTTGTTCGCCTTTCCCTCAACGGGCGGCGCCGCTATCCTGACCTTTAATCTTCCGCGCCATTCATCGATCCCCTCAACCGCGTTCTTCTTCGCCTTCGGCTGGACGTGAATGAGGAGCAGAACCCCGTCCTTTGTCTCCTTGATGAACTTCCTCATCTCAATCCCCCCAGTCGTACTCCCACACGATCTCCGGCGGGAACTTCTTCCGTTTAAGCTTTTCGAGTATCTCCCGCGCGACCCGGTAGGCGAAGTCGAAGGTCTTCTTATCTATAAGCCCGTAGTTCAGCGCCATCTCGAGCTCATCCTCGTCGATGAGAAAGGCCTCCCCGTTTGGGAAGACAAAGATATCCAAGAACAGGTCGAGCATGTCCAGGGTGTTTCCCTCGCGCCTCGTGTAGGCCAGAACGTCGATGTAAAGCCCTTTAAAGTTCCCCTCTTCGTCGTATACCTTGAGGACGTCGTAGTTTTTCCCAACGAAGGCGAAGTAGAGCATGTTGTAGCCGTTCCTGATGACCTCGATACCGTTAACCTTGAGCGGGGCCAGCATGCCTGCAAAGCGGGATTTTGCGACTATGACATTCCCCAGATCCGCGACTATCTCATCATCCCGCTCAAGGATCCTGTTGGGAATCCTGCGATAGGTTAAATTGATTCTCTGTCCCATGGGCTTCACTTGAGCCTTCCGATTAAAAACCTACCCATCGAAAGATTTTTTAACCGCCCCATTCTACCTCTCAACGCGCGGGGGTTGCCGAGCCTGGCCAAAGGCGCGGGATTTAGGGTCCCGTCCCGTAGGGGTTCGCGGGTTCAAATCCCGTCCCCCGCACCACAGCTTCTTGAGTTTTCCGGCGGACAATTTAGGCTCCAGAATCGTTTTCGTTTGTTGGTGCGGCACCCGGCCGTTCACCGCTAGGGGGTGCACGGCTGATGAAGGCCGGGCACCGCACGATAAGAGAATAGGTTTTCGGATTTTATATCTCTTGCCCAACTCCCCCTCTCTTGAAGGGGAGGTTTTGAGAGAGAAAGGTGAGCTAGTTGTTCATCCCTTAACCTCAAACTCTGCCCAGTCGGGGAAGCAGAGACCGTTGGCGCATATTGTCTTTTCAACCCTGTACTTCCCGGGCTTCAGCCCGAGCTCCGAGAGGTCTATCCTCTCCTCCCAGCTTTCGCCGGGCCTCACCTCGATCAAGACGTCCGGGAATGCGAGGTTAAGCTGAACCTCGATCCAGCCCTCGTTCCCTCTCCTGTAGATCCTGAAGTCGTACCTTGTAGTGAGCGTTGAATTCATCGAGTTGGTTACCGTCAGCGTCATCGTGTCCCCGGGAGAGTAGGTCTGTCTGTCGAGGCGAATAATGTGGGATATGTTTTCAACTGGCACCATCGGGCCGAGGGTTTCGTTCAGGTCTATGGTGTCTTTTCGCAGATCCACTTCCTTGAGGGTGCCCTCCTCCTGGGTGATCAGTACTTGGTAGGCAAACACCATCCCAAACAGGAGCAGCATCACGAGTACCACGCGCTTCATCGTTATCATTGAATCCTCGCGGTGGAGGCTATTAAAACTTGCGACGGTTTCAAAAGCGCTTGAAGTATCTGAGGCAAACAAAGGAAAGAAATGGGATCACTCCCTCATCGGGAGGCCGTGGTCGAAGGAGTAGTAAACCTTCTGGAACTCGGCGCGGAAGCCGTAGACGTCCCTCCTGACCTTGGCAGGGTCTTCCCTGTCGAGGAGGACGCGCTTCATGAAGCGGGCTATCTCCTTCATGTCGTCCTCCATCATTCCGACGCGGGTCATTTCTTGGACTCCTATGCGGAGGCCGCTCGGGGTGTTGACCTTCTCAAGCGGATCCCAGGGCAGGAGGTTCTTGTTGAGGATTATGCCAGCCTCTTCAAGTAGGGGAGCCGCCCATCCTCCGGCAGCTTCGTGGAGGTCGGATACATCGACGATGACCTGGTGGCTCTCGGTGTAGCCCTTGTCCTCACCGATGACCTTGAAGCCCTCCTCTGCGAGAGCCTCGGCGAGGGCCTTGGCGTTCTTGACTATCTGGGCCGCGTACTTCTCACCGTACTCGAGCATCTCAGCCGCGGTGAGGGTCTTTCCGGCCATGTGGTGGAGGTGGTGGTTGCTCAAAACGCCCGGGAAGATGGCCCACTGGAGCTTGGCTATCTCCTCTGTCTCACCGAAGCGCTTGTAGAGGATGACACCGCCCTGTGGTCCCGGGAAGGTCTTATGAGTTGAGGCTGTGATTATGTCGGCTCCTTCGCGGAGCGGGTCCTGGAACTGCTTTCCAGCGATGAGGCCGAGGACGTGGGTACCGTCGAACATGACGTATGCTCCAACTTCCTTGGCTACTGGCGCGAGCTCCTTGACCGGGTGCGGGAACGGGAAGAGCGAACCGCCGAAGACTACTATCTTGGGCTCGAGCTCCCTTATCATCTTCTCGGCCTTGTCGACGTCGATGTTGAACTCCTCGTTGTCGAAGGGCCAGGTGTGGACTTCAAGACCGCGCATTCCAGCCGCTCCAAAGGGCATGTGGCTTATGTGACCGCCGTGGCTGGTGTGGAGAACTATGGCCTTGTCGCCCGGTTGGGTGAGTCCGAAGAAGACGGCCTGGTTGGCGTTCGTTCCGGAAATCGGGCGAAGGTCAGCGAAATCACTCTTGAAGAGCTTGGTGAAGAGCTCTACACCGATGAGTTCGACCTCATCAACGTACTTGCAGCCCTGATAATACCTCTGCTTCGGCCAGCCCTCGGCGTACTTGTGCATGAAGCCGCTCGCAACGGCCCGCGTAACCGTCGGAGAAGTCACGTTTTCGCTCGCGATGAGGTTTATCGTGTGCTTCCTCCAGTTCTCGTGGTCTTCAATAAACTCCAGAACCTTATCCCTGTACTCCCTGTATCCCTCAGCCATGTGGAACACCTCGACGGAGGTTTGAACGATGAGGATATAAATCTTACCGAGGTGTGCACTTGGATGAAAAAGGACATTGAACGCTCAAAAACGGCACTGGTGCCGAACTCGAAACACTGAAAGAAGGGTAAAAAAGGAGATCATGGGGATGGGAGCGGCCTTGGGGCTTTCTCCTCTGCCCTAGCCCGCAGTCCCCGTATCTTCTCGACTCCCCAGATGAGGAGCGGGAGCACGATGAAGGCCAGCATGTCTCCGGTGTCGCCCGCGAAGGCCAGCACGTCCGCGAAGTTCCTGATGCCAGCGAAGTAGACGAGGGCGGGGGGAATAACCGTCAGGCCCCATGCGAGTGGTCTTTTGAGCCTCACGAACTCCTCGCTGTTGCTCTGCTGGGCTAGGGCTATCCCTATGTAGCTCGTCGTTATGGCTAAGAGGGGTATGAGGTTGCCGGTGAGCCAGCCGATCCTTCCATAGAGCGTCTCAAGGCCCTGCGTGGCCACCTCTGGCGTTCCCCTGCCGAAGACAAGCAGGAAAGAGGCCATGAACACAGCGTAGATCGCCGTTGGGATGAGGAAAGCCAGGACAACTACCCTCTTCGTCTTCTCGTAGCTTCCGAGCCCCTTGTAGACGTCGGGAATTATCGTGTGGCAGCCAAGGGCGAAGATCGCAACGCCTGTTATGCTCAACAGGCCAGAGAGGTCTGCGTAGAGGCCATTCTCCAGCCTGGCGTGGGGGACGAGCATTAGAGTAACCCCAACGAAGAGGGCCAGCATGACGTAGCTCATTATCAGCTCGGTCTTTCCGCTGGCTTCTAGGCCGTGGTAGACGACGATTGAAGCCAGCACCCAGAATATAACGCCGCCCACTGTCTCGCTGACGCCGAAGAGGCTTGAGAACACCTGTCCCATTCCGGCAACGTACGCGAGGAGAGCACCGAAGCTCATGAGGGTTATGCTGAGGTACATGAGCCAGCCGCCTGCTTTTCCGAGCTTCTTCTGGGCGATTGTGCTCATCTGGGCCCCGCCCATCTCAGCAGAGAACCTCAGGGTTATGAAGGCCGTTCCGAGCATGAGGGCCATTACCCCGATGAGGACGCCGATAGCTGGAATGAGGCCCACCTTTGCCGCAGCATACGGGAGTCCGAGCACCCCAGCACCTATCTGCGTTCCAACTAATACCGCCAGCGCTTCCCTCTCGCTTATCCGTGCCTTCTCAAGGGTTATCGGGCTTGTTCTGAGCCCCTTGGATCCTTTCCTGCGTCTTATGTTCTGTATGACAATGAGCTTTTTTCTTCTTTGGGCCGCTATTCTCGCCGAATAGTACCTCCCGTGTGATGTGGTCACTCTCTTTCTCTCAACCCCGTTTGAAACCGGCATTTCTCTCACCGTTAAAATGTATGCATGCATACAATTTAAACCCTTGCTCGAAAGATTGAACCGGACTTCAAATTTTATTCGGCCCTTTCGGGGAATACCCGTCGAACTCGGGCAGGATTTTTAAGGGGGTGCGAGTAGGATGGAACATGATAGGGGAGGCCGTCAAACTCTTACTGCGCTCCCGCTCCGCGATAGCCTTCACCGGAGCCGGGATAAGTGCTGAGAGCGGTGTGCCAACGTTCAGAGATCCCAACGGGCTGTGGAGGAACCACAAACCTGAGGAACTGGCAACCCCCGAGGCATTCAAGAGGAACCCTGAGCTTGTCTGGGACTTCTACAGATGGAGGATGGAGCTGATACGGAAGGCAAGGCCAAACGACGCTCATCTAGCCCTCGCGGAGCTTGAGAGGATGGGGATTATAAGAGCGGTGATAACCCAGAACGTCGACGACCTCCACAGGGAGGCCGGGACGGAGAACCTAATCGAGCTCCACGGCAACATATTCCGTGTTAAATGTACCTCCTGCAACTACTCGGAAGATCTTAAGAAAAGCGGAAGGCTTGAGGAATTCCTGAAAGGAAACGGGGTTCCAAAATGTCCTAACTGCGGTTCCCAGCTAAGGCCGGACGTGGTCTGGTTTGGGGAGCCCCTGCCGAAGGAAGCCCTTGAGAAGGCGTTTGAGCTGGCTTCCAAAGCGGATCTTGTTTTAGTGATCGGCACGAGCGGGGTCGTCTATCCGGCCGCGTACATCCCTTACATCGTCAAAGAGAGGGGCGGGAGGGTGATTGAGATAAACCCGAAGGGGAGCGGGATAACACCGATAGCGGATCTTTTTATCCCCCTGCCCGCAGGAAAGGCCATGCGCGGGATTTTAGACTCAATCAAGAAGACGGTGGAAGGGGGATAAACCTGGTGCCCCCTTTATCCCCCCAGAGCGCTCCTGAACCTTTGGTAGCTCACACTGAGCGCCTCCAGGACTGGAAGCCTTTCCCCGGCGAAGAAGCTCAGCATGGCTCCCCCTCCGGTGGATACGTGGCTTATGCCCTCTATGCCGTACTGGTAGATGCTGGCTATCGAGTGGCCGCCCCCGACGACGCTGAAGGCTTCGCTTTCCCCAACGGCTCTGAAAACTCCAACGGTGCCCCTGGCGAACTCTTCCCTCTCGAAGACGCCCATCGGACCGTTGGCGACTATCGTTCTGGCATCGAGGAGGATCTTTCTGTACTTCTCTATCGTCCTCCCGCCGATGTCCAGTATCGGGTACTCATCGAAGAGCCGCTTTTCATCGCTTAGAAGATCTATCTCACGCCTCTCCCCCCTGTAATCGATCGCGAAGTCGACGGGGGTTCTAACGTAGGGATAGAATTCGTCGAGGATCCTTTCCGCCCAGTCAACGAGTTCCAAGAGGCCCTTTCTTTCGAGGAACGAGAGGTTCGCATCCCCAATGTTGAAGCCCTTGGCGAGGGTGAAAACCTGGGCGACGAGGCCGCCGGTGAGTATTACATCGGCCCTTCCCATCCTGAGGACGTTCTCCGCTACCCTGAGGGAGTCGTCGACCTTTGCCCCTCCAAGAACGTAGACCCTGGGCTTCTCCCCCGTTTCGTAGGCCCTCCCGAGGGCTTCTACCTCAGCTTCCATGAGCTTTCCCATTATCATCGGCTTCAGCCGGGCAAAGCCGACGAGGGAAGGCTGGCTCCGGTGGGCGGCCGCGAAGGCGTCGTTGACGACGTAGTCTATGAGCGGGGCCAGCTTTCTGACGAAGTGAGTCTTTTCGCATTCCTCAATGGGCTTGTAGAGGGTTTCCTCGGCGGAGAAGCGCAGGTTTTCTAGGATTACGGCCTCTCCCGGCTTGAGGGCTTTTATTCTCTCCCTAGCATATCTTCCGAAGATGTCCTCGACGTACTCAACGGTGATCCCCAGGAGCCTGGAGAGTATCTCTGCGTGCTCCTCGGTCGTTATGTAGTCGCTTTTGTAGGGCTTGCTCTGATGGGTGGCTATAACCACCTTTGCCCCGCTTTCGAGAAGGGTCTTTATCGTGGGGAGAACCGCCCTGAACCTGGCGTCGCTTATTATCCTCCCGTCCTTGACAGGAGAGTTGAGATCCGCCCTCAGAAAGACGGTTTTATCGTGGAAGTCGAAGTCCGTGAGCTTGAACGCTTTTTCCATCCCCCTTTCACCGGTGGATGTTGCTTTCAAAGTGTTAAAAATCATTCTGAACACCCGGGGTGATAACCGCGAAGAAAGAGATTTATAGGATGCCGCCCAAGGGATTACAGTGTGGTGATGACGGTGGCATGGACGTCGGAGATCGTGATGCTCTCACCTAGGGACAGTCTCATCGATGTTTTGATCGAGCTACTCAAAAGGATGGGCTTCATGGAGTACGAAAAGGTTCCCCGGCGGGGGGAGTGGGGCCTCGACATAATCGCCCTCAGAAAGGATCCGATAGCCGGGACTGAGAAGGTCATTATTGCCCTCCACGAGAAGGGCCTTGCCGATTCGCGTAGGGTGAACCAGTTCGGGGAACTTCTGGACGAGCACCGGGCCGATAAGGGGGTTTTTGTGTCCCCCGCTGGCTTTACAAAGGACGCGAAGCTCCTTCTTTCCCGCGAGTACCGGGGGAGGATCGTCCCCTGGGACGGGGACAAGCTGGCTTCACTCCTAAACAACTACTCCGTTCCGGTTCCAGAGGACATTGAAAGAATCCTCGAGGAGAGGGAAGAGGTAAACCACCAAGAGGAGACCCTGAGGGAGTTCAACCTCGATGCCCCCCTTCTGTACGAGTTCTCCCCCGAGGAAATCCTGAAGGGTGTCGCCAGGTACCTGTCCTCGAATTACCCCATCGAACCCGATGAGGTGGAGCTTTCCGGCCTGAGAGTGAAGCTCCAGAGTGCGTACATAATCTCTTGGGCAGTGGACGATGAAAACAAGGGACGTGCTGTCGTTTTCTCCAGGGACAAGATCGTTCTGCGTGCGGATGAGGATGCCGAGCTGAGCAACCCAATCAGAAAGGCCAGACTGGATTCTCCGGCGGTCATCAGGGCTACGGAAAGGGAGCTGGAGGTTCCGCTGACCCCTGGGGAAGCCGTCCTCGTTCTTAAGGAGACCGCGGCGAAGGAACTGGGAACGTCCGAGAACAAGGTTCAGATTTCAGATAGAAGAAAGGTCTACGTGCCGAAAGAGGCAGAGCTTGAGTTCAAAATCGGCGCCAACAGGGGAACGGCCCTAGTGAAGCTTCCAAAAGGCAAAGTTGAGGCATCAATAGAACCCCTCCCCGAGAAGTACTTCGTGGAGAAGGCCAGAGAGGCAGTTATGAAGGCAACGGGGGAGGGGATCAAGGGAAAGGGGGTCAAGATAACAAAGAAGAAGAAAAAAGTGCTCGTCTCCGGAACCACCGAGAGGTTCTCCTTTGAGGCCGCGTTCAATCCCTACACCGGGAAGCTCCTCCGTCTAGACACGAGGATGAGCGAGGAGGCAGTTAAGAAGCTCCTGGCTGAGTCCTATCCCGGAAGTGAAATATTGGGTGTTGAGTTCAACAAGAAGAGCGCCGTCGCCGATCTTCTGACCGGGGACACAGTGGTCTCTGTAGCCATTGATCTGAGCAACGGAGAAACCAGAGAGGTCGCCAGGTTTCCCTCCCTCAAAGGGGCCGTCGAAAAGGGGAAATCCATAATCGAGGAGAACTTTCCCGTCAATGGGCTTTCGCTCTCCTCCTACCGGGTGGTTGAACACAAGTACCTCGAACTTGAGCTTTCAGGGGAGGACGGAATGGCCCGGGTGAGGATAGACGGCTCTACAGGAGACGTTCTAGACTACTACGTTGAGATCTCTGAGAAGAGGGCAGGAGAACTCGTTCTGGAGAAGTATCCCGGCTATGAGATAGCATCGGTGTCCGATGAAGGAGACGAGTACCTGGTCGACGCCGCCAACGAGACTCACGAGATAAAGGTCCGCCTGAGCAAGGACGGCAAGATGATGGAGGAGATTGACAGAATCCTAAGGCGGAAGCTGGCCGAGAAGATCGCGGAGGAGAAGGCGAGGGAAGTGGATCCCGAGGCGAAGGTGGACTCCATCGAGCTGGCCAAGGACTGGGTAGTCACGTTCACGGGCGTTTCAAAGGTGGGAAAGCTGGTTCTCCACAGGGCAACGGGAGAAATCGTTGAGAAGGAAGCTTACTTCACCGAGAGGGCGCTGGAGGAGTTCTACCACAGGCATGTGCGTGAGAAATACGGCGAGGAGAACCCGAGGACCGAGCGGCTGACCCACTACAAGGACAAGGGCTACGTCCACATAAAGGTCTCCGGCAAGGACAGGCTCTACTACGCGAGGATCGATACGAGGAGCGGCGGGATCCTTAAGGAGGACTCCGTTTCAGCTAAGGGATTAACGGCCAGGCTTAAGCAGATGAACCTTGAGCGCGAGTATAGGTAATCCTCCTATTTTCTCCTTCAATTTTTGGCGATCTGTGGAAAACCCTTTTAAATTACTTGACGAACGTTTTTCGGTGGTGATTATGGGTGGAAAGGTTATCCACGACGGCATTCACGGCAGCATGAAGATCGACGGCGTCGTTCTCGATCTCGTTAAAACGCCCGAGTTCCAGAGGCTCAGGCACATAAGACAGCTGGGCCTTGCCTTTCTCGTCTATCCTGGAGCAAACCACAGCCGCTTTGAGCACTCGCTCGGAACGTGGAACGTTGCGAGAAGGCTCTCTGATGAGCTCGGGCTGGAGAAAGAGGAGGCGGAAGTCCTTGAGATAGCGGCCCTGCTCCACGACATCGGCCACGGCCCCTTCAGCCACACGTTTGAGATGATATACAAGCACTACACGAAGGAATACGATCACATGAGGCTCGGCCAGAAGATAATCCTGGGGGAGATAGACCTCACCGACGGCAACGGGGGAGGAAGGATCCCTGAGATTCTTGGAAAGCACGGCATCGATCCCCACGAAGTTGCAAAGCTCATCCTTGGAAAGCACGGGAGGAGGTACCTCGGACAGGCGCTACACGGCGACGTTGACGTTGACCAGATCGACTATTTAATCCGCGACGCCCACTACACCGGCGTTGCACACGGCATAATCGACATGGAGAGACTCCTGAAGGTTCTGACTATCCATGACGGGGAACTTGCCGTTGAGGAGAAGGGAATAGAGGCCGTCGAGGGCATGATGGTGGCGCGCTCCCTCATGTACTCGCGCGTTTACTTCCACCACACCGTCAAAATAGCCGAGGGAATGCTTACCAGGGCCCTTGAGTTCGCCCTTGAGGAGGATCACCTGTGGGACTTCTGGAAGATGATAGACTGCAGGGTTCTCGTTGAGCTGGAGGACCTTGAGGGCTTCCCCTCGGAGATGGTCAGACGCATAAAGTACCGCAACCTATACAAAGCGGCCGTCTTAGCTGGAACCGACGAGCTGAGCACTGAGGAGAAAAGAGAACTCCTGACGGCCTACAAGAACGTGAAGAGAAGGCAGGAGATAGAGAGGGCCCTTGCCGATGCCGCGGGTGCAAGGGAGGGAGAGGTCATCCTTGAGTTCAGCATAGCCGATCTAATGCTCAGCGAGCCGAGGCTCAAGGCCACGGAAATAAACGTCCTCATGGAAGACGGAAAGCTGGAGCCCCTGACTAAGGTTACCCCCCTCGCAAACGCCCTTAAGAGGAGGCAGACGCCGAGGTGGGCCGTTCTTATAGCGGCTCCAGCGAAGTACGTGGAAAAAGTTAGAGAAACGTGGAGGAAGGTCATCTTCGGATGACCTTTATTTTCCTTTTACCAGCACGAGCAGGCTTATGGGCGGGACTTCGATCTCCCCGCTGAACTTCCTGCTTCCAGGCCAGAATTCCTCCCACGTTCCCTGTGGGAGCTCCATCATCGTCGCGTTTTCCCTGTTGTTGGCTATTACTAGGACTTCGTCGTCATGCCCGCGGAAGAACGATACAACTCCCTCTTTGACGGTGTAGAACTTTATCTTGCTGCTTGTAAGTGCTGGCAGACTCTTTCTCAGCTCTGATAAGGCCCTGTAGTGCTGGACGAGGCTCTGGTTGCACTCGTCCCACTGGAGTGGATAGCGCTGTTCGTCGTAGTGGCTCTTGTCACCCAAAAAGCCGCACTCGTCGCCCTGGAACGTCACCGGCATCCCGGGGAGGGTGTACAGCAGGGCGGAGAGGAGCTTGAGTCTCTGGACTGCTTCCGGCTTCGGTTTCTCGCCTAACTTTCCGCCGCCGAGATCCGTGAGGGCCCGTGAGGTGTCGTGGGAATCGACGAGGTTGAAGCCCATGGCAACGACGTTCTCACCGTAGGAGGCATAGTACCTTCCCAGCATGTCGAGGGCGGTCTTTCCGTTTAGGGTTCCCCCCGCGTAGGGCAGGAGGATGTCCCTCCCGAGGGCGTAGTTCATGAGGGAGTCAAAGCGGTCCCCTCTAACCCACTCCGGGGAGAGCGTCCATATTTCGCCAACCATGTAAGCGTTCGGATGTTCCTCTTTTACCCTCCCCCTGAGCTCGCGGAAGAACTCGTCCGCGTTCACGAGGTCGTTTGGTACGTCAACCCTGAAGCCGTCGAAGCCGAAATCCAGCCACTTGAGCGTTGCGTTTATGAGGTGTTCCTTCACCTCAGGGTTGGCGGTGTTGAGCTTCGGGAGGCTCCCTATCCCCCACCAGCCCTCGTAGGCGCTCCCGTCGCCGAGTCTGAAGGGCCACTCCTTGATGAAGTACCAGTCCCAGTAGGGGCTCTGGTTGCCCTTCCTCCAGACGTCCAGGAAAGCCGGGTGTCCAATGCCAGTATGGTCTGGCACGAAGTCGAAGATGACCTTTATTCCACGTTTGTGGGCCTCGTTGAGGAAAGTTTTGAGCTCTTCCTCCGTTCCAAACTTTGGATCGATCTCGTAGTAGCTGTAAGGGTCGTAGCCGTGGGCACTTCCCGAGAGGAAGATGGGGTTCAAATAGATCAGGGTAACGCCGATGGACTGGAGGTAGTCGAGTTTCTGCGTAATTCCTGCTATGTCCCCGCCGAAGTACTGATGGCAGCAGTGGGGCGGGGTTATCGGGTCGCTCCAGTTGGAGAGTATGGGCTTGCCGGGATTGACCTGGTTGAGAACGAGCTCGTCGTGATCCAGTGCCAGAACGTCGTTGCTCCTGTTGCCGTTGTAGAAGCGGTCTGGAAAGATTTGATAGCCCACCGACCTGCTTACCCATGATACCTGCGGGAAGTTGTCGACACCGTCGAAGGAGAAGAGCTTCGAGTCGCTTGAGTTGAAGATGGCGAACCCGCTCCCGTTGGCCTTCACGACGAAGTGGTAGGTGAATGGCTCAACTGGGGCCTCGGCGCGCCAGATCTCCCCTGAGCTCCACCATACCTGCTTTTCCATCGTGAAGTTCCCTACCGATGTAACCAGAACTGCGGACTCTATAACTCCGGGCGCTGCCTTAAAGCGTACAACGGTTCTGTTGTCGGCAACGGAGAGATAAGTGGGGTCGGAGGGATCGTGCTCAACGCTGAGAAAGCTCTCTCCTTTGACCACCTTGAGGGCGTTTTTACCTCCGTAGCCGTCGTCAACGTAGCCGTCGGCGGTTGGATCGACTGCTGACATGTCCTCAACCCACCGGCCGTCTATGTAGAACTTGTACTGGTAAGTTCCCGGCTTGAGGCATGTCTTGAGAACCCACGTGCCGTTGATGGTCTTCCTCATGTACCACTGGCCCCAGCTGTTGAAGGTTCCCCTCAGGCTGACGCGCTTGACGGTTTTGTTTTTTGGCTCGTAAACGAAGGTGACCGGAACTTTACCCGCCGGGCAGGAGCCGGAGGAACCGGAGAGGTAGATTACCGTGTAGTTCTCCCGGTGAGACTGTGAAGGCGTTGTTGTCGTCGCCGTTGTCGTGACTGTGGTCGTAGTGGGGCTTGAGGATGTGGTGGGCGTTGTTGATGTGTGCGGGGTGGTAGTGGCAGTTTCAGTAATCGACTCCGAGGTTGTACTGGGGATCGATGATTTCTGGGACGTTGGGAGTTGGCTTGTGGTCGTGTTTGCCGCGGGATTTCCTTTGCCGCTCAGACAGCCCGAGGCGAAGACGCCCATCAGGAGGACGAGAAGGAGAATGGCTCCCAAAGCTCTCTTTCCCACATGTATCACCGGCGGTGAATAGTGAATGGGGGTATATTAGGGTTTTCGTTGAAGATGCTAACGAGGGCCCCGATCAAAAGATCTAAAAATAGGAGGAGAAAGAACCCGTCAGACCGGCGTGACGTGGCCCCACTTCTCCAGTGCTCTTGCGAGCTCCTTGTGGGTCTTAGCATACTCATCCAGCGGTATTCCCTGCATTATGGCGTCTATCGCCTGCCTCACGGCCATGGCTCCGGCCTTCGGCCCGTCCGGGTGACCCATGGTTCCGCCGCCGAGCTGGAGGACGATGTCCTTTCCGAGGGCCTCTATAACGGGCTGGATGTTGCCGGGGTGCAATCCACCGGAGCTCGTCGGGAAGACGGGCTTTATGTGGTAGAACTTCTGCTCGAGGTGGAAGACGTCGTTTTCATCGGGAACGTAGTGGTCCTCGGTGATTATGCGCTTGTACTGGATTACCTCCCACTTCTCGCCCTCCATCTTGCCGGCTCCGGCAGTTCCGATGTGGAGCTGGTCAACGCCGATGACCCTGTAGAGCTTGGCAAGGACGAACATCGAGATGCCGTGGTACTTGTAGCGGGCAAAGGCCGTGTGCATCGCCCTGTGGGCGTGGAGGGCTATGCCGTAGTCCTCGGCGAGGTCCCTTATGTAGTCGAGGACGCCCCATCCAAGGACAACCACATCGACCATCGCGTGAGGAACGCCGTATTCAGCGAGTATCTCAAGCCTGTTCTCAAGCTCGAGTATCGGGGAGGTTATGTTGGCGAACCAGGTCTTCTTTTCGCCCGTCTCTGCTTCTGCCTTCTCCATGGCCTTGGTGACGACCTTAACGCGCTCCTCGAAGCGGTTGTACCAAGGGCTGGTCAGGTTCTCGTCGTCCTTGATGTAGTCAGCCCCTCCAGTGTACAGGTCGAGGGCGAGCTTGTAGAGCTCCTCCGGGGAGTAGCCAACCTTGGGCTTGGGAACGACACCGTAGAGCGGCCTGTCATAGATCTCGAGCTTCTTTCTGACGCCCTCGATACCGAACTGCGGACCGGGATAGTTGCGCAGGAACTTCTCCGGGAGGTAGATGTCCTCGAGGCGGAGCCACTCGACGCGCTTCATTCCGAAGACGTTTCCAGCCACACTCGCAAGGAAAGCGGGCATGTTGCCCTCCTCAAAGATGTGCTCCGGATAGGCTATTCTCACTATCCAGCTACCGTCGCCCATGTCCGTGAAGTGGTATGCCTTGGCCGACATGTCGGCCCATCTCTCGTGCTCGTACCAGGGGTAGAGCGTCGTCCACGTTCCAGTAGAGCTCTCAGCGGCAACTGCTCCGGCTGCCTGCTCGATGGTGTATCCTTTAGCCGGAGTCATCCTAAAAACGGCCACGACGTCCCTTTTCCGGTTGGGCTCGTAGTCCTTGTCCACATAGTAGTCATATATTTTGTCAAACTTCTCGGGCATTTTCACACCTCCCTCTAATTAGGGTCTCCTAACTATTAAGCCTTCCGGTTTACGGGCATGAAAATTGGAAAGCAATACTTATTAATTTTTGGGTCCCTCAGGATCGCTCCATGAGTCGCTTCTGCTATATATCAAACCCTGCATATTTTCTCCCTATCTTAATAACCCACCGTAATGTTTAAAACCCGCAGGGCTTATAAGGGAGGGAACCCACTGCCGGACGGTGGTTAAAATGGTCAGGTACATGGTCACATCGGCGTTGCCTTACGCTAACGGGCCGATTCACGCGGGGCATTTAGCTGGAGCCTATCTGCCAGCGGACATCTTCGTGCGCTACCTCCGCCTGAAGGGTGAGGAGGTTCTCTTCGTCTGCGGAACGGACGAGCATGGAACGCCGATAACCTTCCGCGCGCTCAAGGAAGGCAGAAGCCCGAGGGAGATTGTTGACGAGTTCCACGAGCACATAAAGACCACCTTCGAGAGGGCAAAGATAAGCTTCGACTACTTCGGAAGGACTGAACTTCCCGTCCACTACCGGGTAAGCCAGGAGTTCTTCCTCAAGGCCCTTGAGAACGGTCATCTGGTAAAAAAGGTGAGCAAGCAGGCCTACTGCGAGCACGACAAGATGTTCCTGCCGGATAGGTATGTCATCGGAACGTGCCCCTACTGTGGGGCGGAAAACCAGAGAGGCGACCAGTGTGAGGTCTGCGGTCACCCGCTAACGCCCGAAATCCTCATCAACCCCCGCTGCAACATCTGCGGCAACCCGATCACCTTTAAGGACTCGGCGCACTACTACATCCGCATGGGGGACTTCCAGGAGAGACTCAAGAAGTGGGTCGAGAGTCAGGAGCACTGGAAGCCGAACGTGCGCAACACAGTCCTCGGCTGGATAAACGAGGGTCTCGAAGAGAGGGCCATGACGCGCGACCTCGACTGGGGTATCCCGGTTCCGCTCGACGACGAAGACGTTAAGGGAAAGGTCCTCTACGTCTGGTTCGAGGCCCCGATCGGCTACATCAGCATCACCATCGAGCACCTGAAGAGGGAAGGAAGGGAGAACGAGTGGAAGAAGTTCTGGCTCAACCTCGACGGTCAGACCAAGGTCATCCACTTCATCGGAAAGGATAACGTTCCCTTCCACGCGATATTCTGGCCCGCCTTCCTGATGGCCTACGGCAAGTACAAGGACGATGAAGTCGAGGCCGAGTGGAACCTGCCCTACGACATCCCCGCCAACGAGTACCTCAACCTCGAGGGCAAGAAGTTCTCAACGAGCAGGAACTGGGCGATATGGGTCCACGAGTTCCTGGATGCGTTTCCAGCCGATTACCTCCGCTACTACCTCACCGCCATAATGCCCGAGACGAGGGATTCTGACTTTAACTTCGCCGACTTCAAGAGCAAGATAAACGAGGAGCTCGTGAACAACCTCGGAAACTTTGTGCACAGGGCCATGACCTTCGTGAACCGCTACTTCGATGGAAAGGTTCCGGAGAGGGGTGAACTGAACGAGCTGGACAAGCAGGCCTTTGAGGAGATAGAGAAGGCCTTTAAGGAGACTGGCGAGCTCATAGCTAGCTACCGCTTCAAGGACGCGCTCAAGCGTGTTATGGAGCTGGCCATTTTCGGAAACCGCTACTTCGATTACCAGAAGCCATGGAAGACCGCCAAGACCGACCGCGAGAGGACTGCGACGACCGTCAACGTCTCGCTCCAGATAGTCAAGGCACTCGGAATACTCCTCGAGCCGTTCCTGCCGGATGCAAGTGAGAAGATATGGCACCTCCTCAACCTTGAGGAGCTCAAGAAGTGGGAGTTCACCGAGCTTCCGGCCGGACACCGCGTGAGAAAGGCCACCCCAATGTTCAGAAAGGTCACCGACGAGGAGATAATCCACTTCATCGTGAACTACATCGGCAGGGGCAACCCCGCCAGCGCAAGGATACTCCTCGACAAGTACTACAAGAGAGACGACGTCTTTAAGGTAATCTTAGAGCGCTTCGGGGAGAAGAGGGAGGAAGAGGCCCTCGCGCTCCTCAAGAGCATATACGGGGAGGCCCCTTCAAAGGGCGGAAAGGCTGAGAAGGCCGAAAAAGCTAAGGCTCCCCAGAAGAAGGAGAAAGCCAAGGAGGGTAAGAAGATGGAGTATATCAGCTTTGATGAGTTCGCCAAGCTCGATTTGAGGGTTGGAAAGATAATAGAGGTCAAGGACCACCCCAACGCGGACCGGCTCTACCTCGTCAAGGTCGACCTTGGAGACGAGGTCAGGCAGCTCGTTGCCGGGCTCAAGAAGTACTACAAGCCCGAGGAGTTGCTCAACCACTACGTCGTCATCATAGCCAACCTCGAGCCCAAGAAGCTTAGAGGAGTAGAAAGCCAGGGAATGCTCCTCGCTGCGGACGACGGCGAGAACGTCGCCCTGCTCATGCCGGACAAGGAGGTCAAGCTTGGCTCAAGGATAAGGTGAACCCTTTTCCTTCTTTTCTTCTCTTGTTCTCAGAAATAGAAGAAAATGTCAAAAAAGCTCAAAAAAGGGCATCAGCCCTTCGCAACTCCCATCGGCCTCATTCTAGCAACGAGGTTCGCTATCCCTGCCTCGTGGACGGTGTTGACGACGTTGTCTACGCTCTTGTAGGCACCGGGGGCTTCCTCTGCGACAACACGAAGGGAGGCGGCCCTTACGTAGATTCCCTTCTGCGCCAGCTCGTTCCTGAGCCTGTCGCCGCGGTACTGCCGTGTGGCAGCTTTTCTGCTCAACAGCCTGCCAGCTCCGTGACAGGAGCTTCCGAAGGTTTCCTTCATCGAGCCCTCAGCTCCAGCGAGGACGTAGCTTGCGGTACCCATTGAGCCTGGGATGAGGACGGGCTGGCCGACGTCGCGGTAGGCCTTTGGAACGTCCGGATGGCCTGCCGGAAAGGCCCTCGTTGCACCCTTCCTGTGGACTACAACTTTCACCTTCCTTCCATCAACCTCGTGCTCCTCAAGCTTGGCTATGTTGTGGGCGACGTCGTAGACGATCTCCATCTCCATGTCCTCAGCTTTACGCTTGAAGACCTCCTCGAAGCTCTCCCTGACCCAGTGGGTTATCATCTGCCTGTTGGCCCACGCGAAGTTTGCCGCTGCCTTCATTGCGCTGAAGTATCTCTGCCCCTCCTCGCTCTGGAACGGGACGCTCACAAGCTCCCTGTCCGGCCAGGGAATTCCGTACTTCCGGTTGGCCTTCTCCATTATCCTTAGGTAGTCGCTCGCGACCTGATGGCCAAGACCCCTGCTTCCGGTGTGAACCATGACCACAACCTGTCCCTCAAAGAGGCCGTACGCCTTGGCTATCTTCTCATCGTAGATCTTGTCAACATACTGAACCTCAAGGAAGTGGTTTCCTGAGCCGAGGGAGCCGAGCTGGGGTGCACCCCTCTGCTTCGCCTTCTGGCTGACAGCTTCCGGATTTGCTCCCTCCATCCTTCCGCCCTCTTCAAGGTGCTCCAAATCTTCCTTCCAGCCGTAGCCGTTGTCAACTGCCCACTTGGCTCCGTCGGCGAGGACATCATCAAGCTGGGTCCAGTGGAGTCTCACACGGCCTTTGCTTCCCAGTCCGCTTGGGACGTTCTTGAAGAGGGTATCAACGAGCTCCCTGATCCTCGGTCTGACTTCATCCTTGGTTAGGTTAGTTCTGATGAGTCTGACGCCGCAGTTAATGTCGTAGCCGACTCCTCCGGGGCTTATTACACCCTCCTTTGCGTCAAAGGCCGCCACTCCGCCGATTGGGAAGCCGTAGCCCTGGTGTCCGTCCGGCATTACGATGGAGTACTTGTAGATGCCCGGGAGCATGGCGACGTTCGCCGCCTGTTCAAGCGTCCGATCGTTCTTCATCTTCTCGATTAGAGCGTCGTCGGCGTAGACCCTTCCGGGGACGCGCATCCTCCTGTCGAACTTCGGTATCTCCCAGCGGATCTTGTCTATCCTCTTCAGCGGTACCATCCTCTCACCCCCTCTTAGGTCGCCCTAAAGTTATTTTAAGGTTTCGAGGAACAAAATCGTTACTCAACCCTCAGCCTCCTCTCCTTAGGCACGTAGTTTATCAACCTTCCCTCCTTTGCCTTCGCCGAGCCGAGGTAGTAGGAGCGCCACTTCACTATCACCCAGCCGTGGAGTTCTTTGTTCTCAATTTCCACACTCTCTCCAGCTAAGTACCTCCTGGCCATATCATCGCCAAGTTCAACCACGTTCTTCGTTGCTTTCGGCCCGACGAGAAAGCTCCCCTCGATGCTCAGCCTTATTCCGTCGCTCTCGATCCTTCCGAAGTAGAGCCAGCCGTCGCTTTTTATTTCGAGAGGGCAGGGCTTTCTGGCGTAAACCTTCTGGTGATTGCCCCTGATGAGGTACACCAGGTCTGGAGCATGACCGTAGTTCTCGATGAGGAGTCTCTTAACGAGCTCTGTATCTGGGGTTTTCCCTATCTCCTCCCGCGGATTTGTGAACTTTCTCTGCACTTCATTCACCGCCATCACCCGGCTTAACGATTTTTGCAATGAAGAACGCCTCGGTGTCGTTGTCGTTCGGGTGGATCCTCAAAGCTTTCTTCAGATCCTCCGAGTACTCTTTTCCCTCCCATTCGAGGACGGGTTCGCTCGTCTTAACCTGCAGATCTATCTTCTCAAGCTTTGCGTCCGTCTTTCTCAGGAGGTAGTCGACGACCTCCTCGTTCTCCAGCGGATCTATGGTGCAGGTGGAGTATACCATTACTCCGCCTGGCTTTAGGGCCCTGTATCCCGCCAGGATGAGCCTCTTCTGGATGTTCATATAACGGATAACGGCCTTCTCGCGCCATTCGGTCAGGAACTTCCACCTCTTCCGTATCATTCCCACAGAGGAGCACGGAGCATCGAGGAGGACCCTATCAAAGGTGTTCTCAAAGCGGGCGAAGCTGGCACCGTCCCTAATCGTCACCCTGGCTATAAGAACGCCCATCCTGTTGAGGTTCGCCATGAGGACGTTGGCCCTGCTGATCTGGGGGTCGTTGGCTATTATGCACCCTTCGTTTTCCATGTACTGGGCTATCTGTCCTGTCTTTGATCCAGGCGCCGCCGCCATATCCAAGACAAGCTCCCCTGGCTTGGGGTCGAGAACAACCGGCGGTATCATCGAGCTGGCCTCTTGGCCGAAGACGACTCCTAAACCGTGCTCCGGAATCTTCGCGAGACTGTCCACGTTTATGAAGAAGCCCTCCTTGACCCAGGGGATCGGTTCAAGCTCGAACTCCTCACTAAGTCTCTCAACTACCACTTCGAGCGGTGCCTTTAGTGTGTTCACCCTGATGCTCTGACGTAGAGGCTTGATTATGAACTCCCAGAACTCATCGCTGTCCTCAATCCTGGAATACCTTTCATAGAAAGCGGGATTGGTCTCTTTAATAACGTCCCTCGCGCTCATCCCAACACCTCACAGATCCGGAACGAACTGAGCCATCCATCCACCGTCAGGAAGCTTTTCAATCCTCATGTCGTGGTATGTTATGGCTTTGACCTCCTCTTTGGGATTGTGCTTTTCTAAGTCCAAAGGCTCGCCACAGGCCTTAGCCTTGAGCTTGTAACCTTCTTCAGTCTTCTCGATGCTCACTTTGACGTCCCCGAAAACCAGTCCCTCCATGTCGTGGAGAACCAAAAGCTCCTCAAGGAAGCTGTAGAGGAGTGCCTCAAGGTCTTCCTCTTCGACCTCAACTTCCCTGCACTCCTTAGGCTCAACCTTCCCCACGTCCACCATAACGTCGAAGAGGCCGAGGGCAACGGCCTCAAAGGCCTTCTCCAGCGTTGAACCGTAACCGCGAACGCCTATATCTGCGGTATGCTCGTAGTGTTCCCATTTTCTCATTTTATTCACCCCCAAGGAGATTAGAGTTCAATCCCTCGTTTAGGGCCGCATTGTGGAGTCTCCTGTCAGCTGTGTAAAATTCTGAAGCATTAACGCGCTTTGCTGAGACTATCTGGAGGGCGTCTGCCTGGTAGATGTGGTACTTCTCAATTAGCTTCCATGCATCAGCCAAAAGAAGAGAATGAACGGGTACTATCTCAAGGACTCCCAGCCGGGTAAAGCGCTTCACTTCCGCGAGAAAGGCAGTTTTGATGAACCGATAATCCTCGGGATTGAGGGTGCCGCGCCTAAGTCTCTTGTCAAAGATGCCGAGAGCCTCTCCAATGTTCCAGAAGCTGAAGGCAAGCTTTACCTCTCCTCTGTAAGCTGATTTGAATATTTCCTCCACGATCTCGCTGTACTCGTCATTTAGATACCTCTTCAGGATGGCACTACTGTCCAAGTAGACGCTTCTCCCTCTCATCCCGCATCTCCCTCACGAGCTTTCCGCTGTCCTCCTTGGGAACGTCCAGAGGCTCGAACCACAGTGGGATTTTTGAGTCATCAACGTCCTTAAGAACCTCATTTATGAGGTAGTTCATAAGAGATTCCTCGAGAAGCTTGCTTACCTCCCTGTTCTCTCTTTGGGCAAGCTCTTTAAACTCCTTCCACAGCTCCTCATCGATGTATACGCTCGTTTTGACCTTACCCATGCTCTCACCTGTCGGTATTTACCTACATCGGTATATATAAACCCATCGAAACCGTTAATTAGACCGCCGTCGAAATGGTGTGGGTGGTGGCATGAGGGAGATAACGCCGAGAAGGATAATCGAGATGAAGGGGCGGGAAAAGATAGCGATGGTGACGGCTTACGATTACCCCTCTGGTCTTCTCGCTGACAAAGCCGGGATGGACATAGTCTTCGTTGGAGACTCCCTGGGAATGGTCGTCTACGGCGAGCCCAACACCCTCAACGTGAGCATGGAGCAGATGGTATTTCACACGCGGGCTGTGGCGAGGGCCGTTAAGAGGGCGCTTGTTCTGGCGGACATGCCCTTCGGGAGCTATGAGATCAGCGTTGAGGAGGGCGTTAAGAACGCGGTCAGACTTATCCAGGCGGGGGCGGATGCGGTAAAGATAGAGGGCGGCTACGACCACAGGAAGCTCGTTAGGAAGCTCGTCCGCATGGGTATTCCCGTTATGGGACACACCGGCCTAACCCCGCAGCGCTACCTTCGCCTCGGCGGTTATAGGCTCATGGGCGAGACAGAGGATGAAATTGAGGAAATCCTGCGCGATGCCAAGGCCCTTGAGAAGGCGGGTGCCTTCGCTGTTGTCCTCGAGTTCACGCTGGCGGATGTGGCAAAGCTCGTCACGGAGGAGGTTTCGATCCCGACAATCGGCATAGGCTCCGGTCCGTGGGTTGACGGTCAGGTTCTCGTCTGGCACGACCTTCTCGGAATCTACGAGGAAGTCCCGCCCTTCGTTAGGAAATACACCGATTTAGCGAGCATAATCCGGCTTGCCCTCGAGAGCTACCGTGAGGAGGTAAAGGAGGAGAAGTTCCCTGCTAAAGAGCACTACTGGGAGTTCCTTGACAAGGACGACTTTGAGAGGAAGAAGAGGAATGCCCTTGAAAGGCTAGAGGACGAGTGATGCTCTGCGGTGCGGGGGTGGGGGGAGAACAGATGAATTCTGGGGACGACATACGATCCCACTAGGAGACGCTTTGGATTAGGGGTTTCTTTGTTCCTTTTGTCAGAGCATATCTCAAGTTCTGAGCTCGCTTTTTGCCCTCACTGCTCCGGGGGTTCTTCCAGTCCTTATCTTTTCGGCACCGCCTCTGGAAAGGGCAAGGGTCCAGAGGATCACCGAGGCAAAGAAAGCAAAGCTGAGGGGGTTGGAAGGTTCGGCTTTATCACGACGGGCTCTAGGCCGTAGAGGAGCATCCCGCCCAGGTCTAGGAGGGTTCCCGCGGCTTCAGCGTCTATGCTGAGAGGTCCCCCTGGGGGATAAAAATCTCGCAGTAGAACATGAAAAAGCTTTTTAACCATGTCCCTGAGCTAAGGAATGCCATGATGCTGATAACGACATCCCACCGACCCACCAGGAGGACGAGGAGCTTCGGGCACGACCTAGAGAAGGTCTTCCCCAATTCACTCTACTTAACCAGGGGCAAGAAGACCATCCACGACCTCCTCATGGAGGCCTACGACAGGAACTACGAGAGGCTTTTGATAGTCAATGTGTGGAAGGGAAACCCCCTAAAGATGACGTTCATAAAGGTCGACCCCGAGGACTGGGGCTACCTGGGCTACCTCTACCTCCACGGTATAAAGCTCCAGAGGGAGATGGGGTTCAGGGAGGTGCGCCCCATCAGGGAGGAGATGCCCTTCGTTGTCACCACCGCAAAGCGTGTTGGGCTTGATCACGTCGCCTTCGCCCAGGCCTTCGCCGAGCTCACCGGCGGGACCTTCGTTCCGAGGAGGGAGCGCTCCCTCACTGGGATAGCAGACAGGTACGGCACCGACGTTCTGGGTGTTATAGAGAGGCACCCGCGCGGCATGGCCGTTAACTTCTACCGCTTCGACGTCAGCAAGGAGAACCCCGTCGGCCCCTTGATAAGCGTCAAGATATGGATAATGGAGGACGGAAGGAGATGGGACTACAAGGAGAGTCTAGGAATAAAGCCCCAGAGGAGAACTGGCCGATCGAGGGAGTGATCGAACTCTCTTTTCCAAGCGAGGATATAGCTAGGATTGTTTACGAAAGCGTCCTGTACGAGCATGAGAGCGTCCCGTACAGGCGGAGCAGGATTGAGTTCCTTCTCGATGGAAAAAAGGTGGTGATCCGCTTCCTCGCCAAAGACAACTCCGCCCTCAGGGGAACGCTGAACTCCTACCTCCGCTGGATAAAAGTCGCCATCGATTCCCTTGAGATCTGAGGCTCGGAAGCCACCGAAACTATTTAAAGCCTCCCCCTTATTCTAACCCGAGATCACGATTACGGAGGTGTTGGTTATGCAGAACATTCCGCCGCAGGTCCAGGCCATGCTCGGGCAGTTTGAGGGTTATCAGCAGCAGCTCCAGCTCGTCGTCCAGCAGAAGGGGAAGGTGCAGGCAGAGCTCACTGAGGCGAAGAAGGCCCTTGAGGAGATCGAGAAGCTCCCGGACGACGCGGTGATATACAAGACCGTTGGAACCCTCATAGTGAAGACAGAGAAGGAGAAGGCCGTTCAGGAGCTCAAGGAGAAGGTGGAGACCCTTGAGGTTCGCCTCAACGCCCTTGAGAGGCAGGAGAAGAAGCTCAACGAGAAGCTCAAGGAGCTCACCGCTCAGATACAGAGCGCTCTCCGGCAGCCTGTTGCGGGCTGATCCCTTTTCTTACCCTTGGGGGAGGATCGGAAGTGGGGGAGGGCAAGCGTGTTATTCACATCGGCCTTCCGGAGCTGAGCGAGGATCAGCTTGTTGAAATCGGAGAGCTGGCCCAGGAAGTCGTGATAAAGCACGTCTTTGACGCGTTGAACAAGAGCGAAGTGAAGGACATCGAAGTGACCGCGAGGATAAACAGGGGAGAGACCCTCGACCTTGAGATCGAGGTCTACCTTGAGGTTCCCGTCTTTGTTAGGGTGGACGTGGATGCCCTAATAGATGAGGCCGTTGAGAAAGCCTACGCGGCCGTTGAGAAGCGGCTGAGGGAGATTGCAGGAAAGGATTAAATCATCGTGGAAAATAAATTACATTGGTGACTATGATGGACTATCATGGTGTAGCGGAAAAGTTTGCAGAGGACGTCAAGAAATCCTTCGGAAACCTTGTCAGGGACATAATACTCTTCGGCTCTGTGGCCAGAGGGGATTATGGAAGCGACAGCGATATCGACGTTCTTGTTGTTGTTGATGCTGATCCTTGGGAGATTCAAAAGAGGATCTCCGATCTGGTTGTGGGATACCTTCTGAAATATGGTGTTTACGTTTCGGCCAAAGTCGTGAGTCTTTCGGAGTTTGAGCTCATGAAGGACATCAACACCGCTTTCTACACCAACATCCGCAGGGAGGGAGTTTCACTTGGTCAGTGAAGAGGTGGCCATTCTCATGGAACATGCCCATGAATCCCTCAATGCGGCGGAGTTGCTCCTTGAAAACGGCCTCTACCGAGACTCAATGAGCAGGGCTTATTACGCCATGTTTTACGCTGCCAGTGCGCTCCTCAGGGCCAAAGGTATCGTCACGAAGAGTCACCGGGGAGTCATAGCAAAATTTGGCCTTGAATTCGTGAAGAGTGGCATGGTTGAGACATACTATGCCAAAGCCCTCGCCCTGGCCGAGAGTCTAAGAGAGCGGGCAGACTACGACTCAACCTTCAGGCCCACCTTTGAAGAAGCGGAGGAGATAGCGGAAGAGGCCAGAAGGTTCGTGGAGAGGATAGAAAAAGCCTTGGAGGAGTTGAAATGAGGGGCAAGATAAAGCTCAGGCGCTTCCTTGAAACCGCCGGAGACAAATCTTTCCTCCTGCTCTGCCATCACAACGCCGATCCGGATTCCCTCGGCTCTGCCGTAGCCTTTGCCCGCTTTCTGAATGCTAGAGGAGTTGAAAAGGTTAGGATTGGGGTTGCTCAAAGCGTTTCTTCCTACGCCAAGAGGCTTCTCACGCTTTCTCCGGTTCCCGTTGAGAAGAACCCCTCCGTCGATGAGGACGTCGTGATCATATTCGACACCTCCTCGTTGGAGCAGCTTGAACCGATCGAGATCCCTGAGGATAAGTTTACGGTCCTTATAGATCACCACATCGAGAAGGAGAACCCAATAAAAGCGGATATCTCTGTCGTGGACTCGACCCGTACTTCCACGGCTGAAATCGTGTGGGATCTCTTTAAGTACCTCGGATTTGCTGATGAGGCCTCCATTAAGGCCCTTCTCGCGGGGATAGTGACTGATACGGCCAATTTCAGGTTCGCGAACTCAATGACGTTTAAGGCGGTAGGTGAGATGCTTGATGCCTTCCCGATTCAGATGGGGGAGATCTTCCAGCTCGTTGCCCCCGTGAGCGATGAGAACCTGGACAACGCCAAGAGGATGGCCGTGCTGAAGGCCTGTCAGAGATTGGAGATCAGGAAGTTCAAGGGGCACATAATCGCAGTTTCGAAGGTTTCCGCGTACGAGTCCTACGCCTGCAAGATCTTCCTCCAGCTCGGGGCGGACGTCTCGATAGTCGGGAGCGAGAAGAAGGGGGTCAGGATCTCGGCGAGGGCAAAGGAGAGCCTGGTTAAAAAGGGCCTGCACCTCGGGAAGATTATGGAGAAAGTTGGAGACGTCATTGAGGGCTCCGGCGGTGGACACGCTGGAGCCGCCGGCGCCAACGGGAAGAAGAACCTCGATGAAGCCATCAAGCTGATAGTGAGGGAGATTGAGAAGTTCCTTTCCAAAAACGGTTGAGGTGGTTGGAATGGCCAAGTGCCCGCTCTGCGGAAGCTCACTGGACTGGGCAGAACTGATAAACCAGATGATCGAGAAGGGCCTCAACGAGGAAACCCTTAAAGACAGGGAGAAGTTCCTTGCCAGCTTCAGGGGCTTCGTCTTCAAGTGTCCCCACTGCGGGGAGGAGTTCTACGGGAGGAATCTGCCCGAGAAAGAGGCGGAGAAGGTGTTTGAGCTCCTCAACGAGTTCAAGGGCTCGATCGACTGGGAGAAGGGGAAGGTCAGGCTGAGGCTCAACAGTCTGCTCGCGCTGGATACGATGCTTGAGAAGTGGGACGAGAAGATGAGAGGTTGAAGTTTACTGATGGTTTTACTCGGGATCCACAAAACTTTTTAAAGCCTCCCACTTACCGATGCCTGCAGGCGCTATCATGCCTCATGGCTCGGGGGTGTCCGAGGCCGGGGCGAGTAGGAGCCCACCGGGCCGCTCTCGGAGGTGAGAGAATGAAGTACCCGAAGAAGATAAGGACTTACTGCCCCTACTGTAAGAAGCACACGATCCACAAGGTCGAGAAGGTCAAGAAGAGGCCGAGGAGCGAGCTCAGCCAGGGCCAGAGGAGATTCAGAAGGATTATGAAGGGCTACCGCGGTTTCCCGAGGCCGAACCCGGCCGGAAGGGAGAAGCCGGTCAAGAAGCTCGACCTGCGCTTCAGGTGTACCGTCTGCGGCAAGGCCCACACCAGGGGACAGGGCTTCCGTGTGAAGAAGTTTGAGCTGGTGGAGGTGTGAAGAGATGGCCCTTCCGAAGAACCTCATCCCGATGCCGAGGAGCAGGTTCCTCCGCGTTAAGTGCATCGACTGCGGCAACGAGCAGATAGTCTTCAGCAATCCTTCAACCAAGGTCCGCTGCCTCGTCTGCGGTGCCACCCTTGTCGAGCCGACTGGCGGAAAGGGCATAATCAAGGCCAAGATCCTCGAGGTTCTTGAGTGAACCTCTTTCTCTTCTCCCCTGATTTTTCATGTTGGAGTCCCACAGGCTTTGCAGGAATCGGTTCTTTGGTATAAACAGCCTTCAATTACCTTATCACCATTTACATAATTCCACAATTCTACAAAAGTTCAAAAACTTAATTACGGAAATGTGGCCCGCCCGTAACCCCCGCCGTCACTGCAGCCAGCGGCAGAACTCGGGCGGGTTAACCCAGGCGGGCCAGAATTGTGCCCGGTCTGGGTTTCCCACGGTCATCGTGCTCCGTAACGCGGAAGGCCCTCCCGTGGGGACCTCGCTGAGACCGGGCTGTTGCCCCCACATCGCCCCCCGGTTCATTCTCCCCGGGGTCCTCGCGCAGGGGCATTGAAAGTTAGGATGAACGGTATAAAAGGTTGTGGTGTTCAAGCGAGGAGCCTCTCAAGCTGGGCCATGAGCCTCTCCCCGACGCTCTCGGGATCCACTACCAGTATCAGCGTTCCACCGCTGAGGACTACAAAGTCCCTGACCTGGGAGATGAACTTGAGAAAGCCTTCCTCGTGGTTGTATATTATGAGGTACTCGAGACAGTCTACTACCACAATTCCCCTGAGCCCTTTTTCCTTCATCTCACTGACGTAGCGGTATATCATCTCCCCTATCTTTGCCAGATCAGTGGGACGTATGCTCTCGCTCCCTTTATCCCCGAACGGGGCGTTTGTGACGAAGTAGACCTTCCACTGCTTTGATATCCTTGAGGTGTCCCTCAAAAACGCCAGAACCGGGAAGTTCAAAAGCTTCGTCTGTATGTTGCGGTATTCCTCAGGGGTTACTATCAAAACGCCGGGTTCAAGGTTGACCTTTCCTATCTTTCCCTCTGGAACGCCTTTGATAAAGGTTTCCGAGTGCACCATCTTAAGGATTGCCGCCACCATCGTGATTATAAGGACTGCGGAGAGGGAGAACCCTATGGGCTCATACCACGCGCTCTTGCCGAAGAGGGCGGCTGGAACGAGATGGAAGCCGAAGAGAATAACACCGATATAAAAATATCTGGCCGCGCTGTGATAGATTTCCACGAGACCCCTCAGGAGAATCCCAGCCATGGTTACGAACATCCCGGTTATCCCCAGCGACGCCGCGGCAGTGGCCGTCCACTCTGGATCCCCGGTGTATGCGTATACCCCAAGGAGGTACAGCATGAAAATAAGGGGTGCGGGTGAAGTGGAGAGGAGCGCTTTCCTGTTTATAGCTATCCCCTCTTCTTGGAGCATGTAGATTGCGCCTGCGAAGAGGAGTGCGGAAAAGGCTGGGAACGACAGTATGCCGAAGGCCTGAAGAGTCCCTTCGGAAGAGGATAGCGCGATCGCTAGGAAATCAAAGAACCACGCCAGAGAAAACATCAGCGCCGATCTCCGCCGGTGTCTGAGGTAGGCCCTTAGAACTATGCCGAAGGCAAACAGGTCTGCGGCCATAACGGCTATAGCTTCTGAAACCACAAGAGCATTGGGGGCAACCATAATTTTCGCCTCGCCTGTTTGGGAGTTATAGCACAGTTGGTTAAAAAGCTTTGTGAGTTTGATGAGTTGCCCTTTGAGAGGAGCCTCAGATGAAAAGTTCGTTGGGTTATCCTCTCTTCAGCTTCATGTGGTCAGTTTACTAAGAGAGCCGCCAGAACGGCAAGAACTCCAAAGTCAACTTTGTTCCCACAAGGAAGTACTTTTGCATTGTCAACGGCATATGTAAGTGAGTTGACATGGGAGGCTTTTATTCAGTCATGCATGATGTCTGTGGATATTTGGATATATTGCGATGTGAAACTCCCTGGGTTTGACTTATGGCTTCAAACCAAGTCTTAAAATTTCTGAGTGCATACATTAAAACGGTGGGGAACTTGAAGTACGAGAACGTCTTCTACGGCTTCTCGATGGAGCTTCCCGAGCCCTGGGAGGTGAAAGTGGAGGGGCGGAGCATTAGAGTGACTGACAGGCTGGCTTCACTGGTTCTCTACTTTATGAGAAACGACGAAGAATTTGAACTCCTGAGAGAAAGGATCATCGACAGTCTCGGCGATGGGAATCGTGTTGAGAAGTTCGAGGGCAAATCAACGGAGTTCTTTGCCCATAACATGCTCGGCGTGGACTTCGTGACGGTGTTGAGGCGCTCCGGGAACGTTGGGATCCTCATGACGGCTCCTGCGGAAAGGCTTGAGGAGTACCTCGACGCATTTGGGTCGGTTGTTGAGAGCCTCAGTCCCGTCGAGGACAGAATGCCCTTTGAGAGGAGAACCCTCCACTACCGCGGCATGCTGGCACTTACCATCCTCGTCCCGGAGGGGAGCCAGGTCAGGGAGATTCCCTTCGAGATTGGGGGCGTTCCGGAGATGCTCTACGAGGTCAGGTGGGATGAGGGATATGCTGGAAGGGCCGAGGTGGCCTATTCCAACACCCAGGGCTTCCTCGTTGGGAGCATCTCGGGGCCGATTCCTCCTCTCTCAAGCCTTTCCTGCAGGGAGTTCATAGAAAAGATAAGTCCCTACCTCAACGGTTCCCTGCAGGAGTTCTCGAGCTTCACCTACGATGAGAACGTGATGAGGCTGATGCTGATGAGCCTCGGCATGCCCGCTCAAGGCTTTAACGGCGAGGGCTTCGAGGCCGTGGTGGATGGTCTCTACCTCTGGGGAGACTATTACGGGCTGTTCAACAGCGTTGGTTTCTTCTCAGTGGTCAGTGCTGGTGCTTCCTTCCACTACGGGACTGACAGGGCGATCGTCCAGAGCATCGCCTCCTCGGTCAAACCTCTTCCACAGTTTGAGACCTACAGGATGAACGCCTACATCGTCCACATGCAGGCGATGAACATGGAGATGAACAGGATATTCCAGAAGGAGCTGGCCAGCATGAGGAGGCACAACGCCGAGATTTCGGCCATCGTGCACTCCACGTTCGACGAGATCAACAGGGGAATAATGGAGAACTTCTACGCGGATCTGAACCAGAGCTACCACGAGACCATAGAGATAAGCGACGTCCTCTCCGGCTACCGCCACGTTTATGACAGCGACGGGACAGTATACCGGGTCGAGAATGATGGAGATGAGTACTTCATCAACGAACTCGGCGACACAATATTGGCTATAGACAGGGAGGCTCTTCTCGAAATAGAGGACGACCTCAAGTTCTGGGGCTGGAGGAGATTGAAAAAGGACGATGAAGGGCTCTGGTAAGCCTAATCTGAACTTTCTTTTCTCTTGAAGTTCTAGACTATTTGTAGTCCACCATGACCCTGTGGACGAGTATCTCTGTCTTTTCGAGCAATTCAACGGGAATATCCAGTCTCTCCTCAAGGCGAAGTTTAAACTGCTCCGCCAGCGAGGAAAACTCATTGCCGAGCTTTCCACCAATGAACTTGGCAAAATCCTCCGAGTACTTGTAGGCCCCGGTCAAGTTGCCAGTCTTGACGCTCATAAGGAGGAGGTTGCTGAGATAGTAAATGATCAGCCTCTTATCACCCATCGTCCTACTCTTCCTCAACTCCCGCCGGAACTCTATGCCAAGATAACCAGCCAAATCCATCTGAAGCTCTCCCACGTCCTCGTACCGCTCCTCCTTGTGCTTAGCAAGCATTCTCAGGATTACTGGCTCTACCTCTTTCGCTTCTGGATTAACCTCTGAGGGAGGGACCGGATCTTCCATCATAATCATGGACATCAATTCGAAGGGGTCCTCACTGTCGAAGGGAAGCCTACCCGTTACCAGCTCGTAGAATATAATCCCCAGCTGCCAGATGTCAGTCCTCTGATCGGTGGGGCCAAAGCGTGACTTGCTGAACTGTTCTGGGGCGGCGTAGAGGGCTGTAAAGCTTGTGGTCGTGGTGGAGCGGGACTCTCCGATTACCTTGCTCAATCCCCAGTCCGAAACCTTTGGAATTCCCCCCTTGAGGAGGATGTTTGAAGGCTTAAGGTCGCGGTGGATTATACCTTTGGAGTGCGCGTACTCCAGACCTTCGGCGATGTTGAAGATTAAGAGCGCGGCGTCGCGCGGGGGGAGCGGTTTGGGAAGCTGTGCGAGTGAGCCTTCGCAGTATTCCATCTCAAAGAATGGAACCGGGAGGATGTTGTAGTCGTAAACCCTGACGATGTTCGGGTGCTTCAGTTTAGTCCAGTTCTCAATCTCCCTCAGGAAGGACTTGCCAGTTGCCGCGTCGAGGCTGAGGGGGATTTTGAGCGCAACTATCTCGCCGTCCCTCTTCCTCCTTGCTTTGTAAACCTTGGCGAAGCCTCCTTTGCCAAGCTCTTCGAGGGGCTCGTAGAACTGGAGGAGTTCAGCCGGGAAGGATGTAACGCTTACATAGGAAGAGACAGAAGAGGGAGTTACTGGGGTGGCCGGTGTTATGGACGTTGCTGAGTTTTGTGGAATTGCTGATTTTTGATGAGTTGGTTGGGGTGTTATTTTTGTAGTTGTGGTTTCACTGTTTTTGGCGATGTCCATTAGCTCCATTAGCTCACGTGAGGCGTTTTTGAGTTCTTGGATTTCGTTGGGTGTGAGGGGTTCCCGGTAAAGAACCTGGTTTCCTTTCTTCGGCCGGAGGATGATACTCCCCAGCTTCAGGTTAACGTTCCATTTATAAACTTGGCCGAAGGGTTGTTTTAACAGCGCGGAGAATCCGTTGAACTTCAAGTTTGACGGTGCAAAGTTGATGTCCAGTTCGGTTATCTCACCGTATTTATTAACAAGACGTTCGATAAGCTCTCTGAAGGTGTCATTGTTTATTAACTTAAGAACGGCCTGCCCAATTTTTTCTTTGAACTCCATATCGTATAGTGTCCGATCTTTAAGTGTTTTTCCTCCTGGTCCAGTTAGTTTTATCGGGTAATTTAGGCCCTCCACGTAAACATACGGAATACTTCTGAGCTCCACAGATACCTTGGGGAATGAAGCAACGTGGACTGTTTTGTTAAGTTTAATGTTTTTGGCCTTAGACGTAGATGGTTCTATAGCATCTTCTTGGAGGGGATGATAGTACTGAGTTTCTGGCTTTATTTGGAGGGTTTTTATCCGGGCGTGTGAACCTTTGACTGTAGGAGTGGCTTTTTCAATGCGCCACTTCTTCTTTTTCCGTATTAGCCCGACTTCGACTTGGTACTTTCGGATGCCACTGAGAACCTCGCAGTTTGTGTCTCTTACCTCTGCGTTGGTGTCCGTTACCTGTGCATGGGAATCTCCGCAGAAGTCACAATCAGGAAGGTTTCCATCTGGAGGGAGACGAAGAACCCAGACACCGCCGAAGCTGCCAGTCCATCCGGCTACGATAATGTTCCCGTTTGGGGTGATAGCAACCGCGTGAGCATCATCCTCATCGCTTCCTCCGCAAGTCTTCTGCCACTTAACGTTCCCATTCTCATCAAGCCTCAAAATCCAAGCGTTCTCCTTGTCGGTGCCGAAGCTCCAAGTTCCTCCAGCTACGATAATGTCACCGTTGGATGCTATGGCGACTGCGTTGGCCTCGTCGTCCTTTGTTCCTCCGTAAGTTTTCTGCCACTTAACGTTCCCATTCTCATCAAGCCTCAAAACCCAAACATCTTTACCGCCAGCGCCGAAGCTCTCGGTGTGGCCTGCTACTATGATACCCCCGTCATCAGTGATGGCAACCGCGGAGGCACTATCATAATCGCTTCCCCCGTAAGTTTTTTGCCATTTAACGTTCCCCTTGCTGTCAAGCCTCAGAACCCAAACATCTACCTTACTAGCGCTAAAGCTTGAAGTTCCTCCAGCTACAATAATGTCCCCATTGTTAGCAATGGCAACTGAGTGAGCCCCATCATAATCGCTTCCTCCGTAAGTCTTCTGCCACTTAACGTTCCCATTCTCATCAAGCCTCAAAACCCAAAAATCTCCCCCATGAGCGAATTTCTTTAGTAGATCATGTCCATTCTTACTCAAGTCAACACTACTTGCGCCGAAGCTGTAAGTATAACCTGCCACAATAATGTCCCCGTTTGGAGCAATGCCAACCGCCAGAGCCCCATCCCAGCTCTTTCCTCCGTATGTTTTCTGCCATTTCACATTTCCGTTTTTATCGAGCTTCAGAACCCATGCATTCCAGATACCAACACCAAAGCTTTTAGTGTATCCAGCGACAATAATGTCTCCGTTTGGGGCTATCTTCACGTCGTTGAAGCTGTCCTGCTTGCTTCCACCATAAATCTTGAACCACTTAACGTCCCCTCCCTTGTTAAGTCGGGCAACAAAAGCATTCTCATCTTTAGTTTGTCCGACTATGATAATATCTCCGTTCTTATCCACAGCCACCCCATGCGCTTCTCCTTCACCATACGTCTTCGCCCAGTAGCTCATCGCCCGCGCCCCCGATTAAACTGGAGAAAGTAAGACGCCGGAATATTTAGCGGTTTCGGTTCGGAAACCCTTATTATCGCTCTGCTCATTATCCCTATAAGTGAGAACCATGCGCCTCGTCCTCAAGCCCCTCTTCGACGTTGAACTCCCGTCCGGCTTTGAGGAGATCATCCGTTCAAAACTAACTGGGAGGGAAGTGAAGACTGATGAGACAGTTGAGATAGACCTCCTTGGAAAGTCCCTAGCATTCAAGGTCGTCCTTGCAGACCCAAATCCGATGAAGGTTTCGAAGAACACAAGGATCGAGATAACGAGGAGCGAGGTGAAAGAGATAACCCTTGAATTCGATGAAAAAGTCAGAGAAGTGCTCCCTTCTCGAAGGGCCTTGTCATTGTCGTGGGGGATGGGGTTCGAATCTACAACTGGGACGGGCAAAAGATTTATAGCAGGGAGTTCGATGAACTGAAGGAAGTTAGGGTAGCAGAAGATAAGGTGGTGGTACTCCATGGGAGCAAAGTCACAATCATTGAGCCTTGAGGGCTTCACCTTCGAGGAAAGCTGGGAGGAGAAGAGAAAGAGGGCCGAGAAGATAGTCGAAATCCTGATGAAAACCCATCCGAGGGAGAAGCTCCTCATCGGCGACCCCTATCGAACGCTCGTCCACTGCATAATCTCCCAGAGGATGAGGGATGAGGTTACCTATCGCGTCTGGGAGGAGCTTTTCAGGAGATACAAGGACATCAAGACGATAGCCAGCACTCCCGTCGAGGATATGCAGGAATTTTTGAGAAAGCAGGGGGTCGGTCTCTGGAAGACGAAGGGCGAGTGGATAGTAAAGGCCTCTCAGCTAATCCTTGAGAAATACGATGGGAAGGTGCCTGATGAGGTTCATGAGCTCATGAAGCTTCCGGGGATCGGGAGGAAGTGTGCGAACATAGTTCTGGCCTACGGCTTCGGAAGGCAGGCGATCCCCGTTGACACCCACGTTAACAGGATAAGCAAAAGGTTGGGCCTGGCTCCTCCGCGCGTTGCCCCTGAAAAGGTCGAGGAATACCTCACGGAGCTGATTCCAAAGGAGAAGTGGATCTACGTCAACCACGCGATGGTCGACCACGGGAGGAGCATCTGCAGGCCGATAAACCCGAAGTGCGAAGAATGCCCCCTGAAAGAGCTCTGCCCCTACGCGAAGGGGCTCGTAAAGGACGAAGACATAAAGGGGAGCGGGAAGAAAAAGAAAACCGCTCAGTCCTGAGCCTCTTCCATTTTTATGTCGGTTATCTTCACGTGGAGGTAGAGTGAGCCTCCGCCCATGCCGCTTATCGAGGCCACTATCTCGATCGGGAATGGAAGCTCCTTGGCGATGAGGGTGTAGCCGTTGGCCGGGAGCGCGCTCATGAAGCTCCCGCTCCAGGTGACGTTGTAGAGGTTGAAGTCCATTCCCGAGAAGCTGACGGTTCCGTCAGAGGAAACTGTGTAGCCGTTCCCGTTCGATGAGAGGTCGCTCACGTCAACGACGTCGCCGTAGATGCCGCCTGAGAAGCCGTTGTAAACATCCCATATCTGATCGAGGGGGTTCTGGGTTATCACTGCGCCGCAGTTCATATCACCGTTCATGTTTCCGCTCGCGTCGTAGGTGTAGGAACAGCTCGGCCCCTGCACGGTGTACTTTTCAAAGCTGGAGCCGCTTTCAATCAGCTCGAAAACGGAGGGAACCCAGAGAACCCAGCCGGTGTACTCTCCTATGTTGTTGGTGTAGACCTTGAAGGTGTAGGTTGAGCCGTCGTCCATTCTAACCACCGCGTAGGCAACGTAGCTCCCGTCGGTTTCGTTGTAGCCGCGCTCCATCGTGTAGTGGACTTCTTCTCCAGCCGTCTTGTACGTTATGTCGTAGCTCACGCCTTTGATCACGTATGCAGTGTCGCCGATGGCTATCGGCTCCGAGGCGTCCCAGGCTCTCTTCCAGTTCTCAGGCTGGGTCTGCGTCTGGGTGGTCGTGGTTGTTGTGATGGTTGTTGTGGTTGTAGTTTCCGTGTGCGTCGGCGTCCAGGTTGATTCTGGCTCCTCAACCTGACCAAAGCTTTCTGAGAGCTTTATGTCCTCAAGTTCTAGACTCGCGGATATCTGGCCGCTGGCACCTTCGGAATAGCCAGCGAAGGATCCTGCTATCTTCACAGGAACAGGGAGTTCCGGGGATATCTTTGCTGAGCCGTTGCCCTTGACTGTTCCGGCGCTCCAGCTCCACTCCACATCAGCAGTCCAGAAGGAGTAGCCGCCGATGTGAACGGTGCCGTCGGGGGTTATGCGGTAGCTGTAGCCGATCCCCATGAAGCCCTCGTTGTAGCTTCCGCCGGTTCTCAGATCCCTCTCTGAGATATCTCCCCAGAGCGGTACCATGACCATCGACATCCAGTAGGCGTAAATGGGGACTCCGGCGAGGGTGTTCATGACCTCTGAATCGCCCTCGGTATAGGGCATCTCCGAGTAGTGGCCGAGAGAAGCCGGGTTCGTCCAGAGGTAGTGGGAGTCGCCGTACTTAACCTCGATGCCAACGGTTGAGCCCTGAATAAGGGCCGCGAAGTTAGGCATCGGGGCGAGGAAGTACTGATCCGTCTCGGGGCTGAAGTCCTTCACCCAAATCCTGTACTCTACTGGATACTGAAGCTCCGGATCCTGGATGGGGGTTATCCTGCCCCAGTACTCGAAGACCTGAACCTCTCCGAGGTCTTTCTTTCCCCCGTTCGAACCGGTTGCGTAGAGGTGGATGTTGTTGTAGCCTCTAGACTTCTCTATTTCGTACGTCCCACTTCCTTCGCTCCCGCTCACGCTCACCCTGTACTTGACGTAGGTTACCCAGTACTCCTTCCCGTTGAGAGCGACCTTCACCGTGGAGTTCCAGGGACTCCAGTACTCTGGACGGGAGGCGCTCGTTGTGGTCGAATGGCTCTGACTCTGAGTCGATGTGCCCCCACCATGGGGGGAGCTTTGGGTGGAAGTTCCTCCGCCGTAGGAGGAGCTCTGGGAGCTCGATTCACTTTCCGAAGCACTGGAGGAAGTGTTGCTTCCTCCACCACCGCCACCCATACAGCCGCTGGCAACCACCCCCAGGAGGAGAATGGCCACCAGCAGAAGACCGGGCAAAATCTTTCTTCTTTTCATTCCAAAACCTCCTAACTTTCTCCCTTGGGAAGATTGGCCTTATACAGCCAGTACTTCCCGTATTCATCTGAGACGAGCATGACCTTTCCATCGTCGCTGAGCTTTACTGAACTGCCAGGAGCATTAATTTTGAAGACCTCGTGGAAGTCCATTAGAGAGTAGCAAATGAGGAAGTCGTCCTTCCGCATCACAACGAATTTCTCGTTGGCGAACTCCGGAAAGCCGGGAAGGGTTCTCACCTCCGTAAGGTTCCACGTGAGAACCGAGGTGTCTTCAAGGGGTTCGTTTCTGAAGATGTACTTTCCAGTTGGAATGAGAGTCCTCATCTTGAAGGGATAGCCCTCCTTTTCGGCAAGTAATGTTCCGTTGAGGTCGTAGATCTTGAGATAATTCCCCTCGCTAGCTATGAGTTTGTCCCCATAAGCTATGACGTTGCTCGTGTTGAGGCCCAAAATCCTCGAGCCCTCCTTGAAGATCAGTGCGCTGTCTCCCCTCGTGAGCACCACCACGCCCGTATCTGAAACCCCCGTTAGGACGTACTCATCTCCCTTAAGCGAGATCTTAACCCCGTCGCAGTAGAGCTCCTGTTTCCCAGCGTCCGGCGTTACAAGGTAGCAGAGGTGGTTTCCGCTCGGGGAGCGGACTATCTGGTCTGGCATGCTCCCATCCCAGCCGTGTCTCTCCTCCCCGACCTTTCCATCCCAGGAGTACTTCCTGACCCCGACGAACTCCTCGTATTTGGCCAAAACGTAGGCGACACCATCTTTGATCGCCACTCCGGAGATCGTTGGCTGGACCATCTCCCCTTCCCAGATCTTGAAAGCCGTGCTCTCTCCGCTTGGTTTCACAAGGTAAATAATACCGTTGTTCCAATCTATTGCGGCCCCAAGACTACCTTCGGGGTTCAAATCCATGAATGGGACCCCCACTGTGGAGACGTTCCAGACGAGCGTCATGTTCCAAGTTTCGGGTTTTTGGGGTGTGGCAGTCGTTGTGCTGGATGAGGCGGTAGTTTCGGAGGTTGCGGGGGCGGTTTCAGGGGTTGTAGTAGTGGGAGGGGTGGTCGTTGTCTCCTGATGGGGAATAGAAGTCGTCGAAGATTTGGAGGATGAGCTCTCACTTGTAGTTATCTTTGAGGAAGCTGTCTGATTTTGGGATATGCAGGCACTTGAAACGAGGATCAGTGAGAGGGCTAGAACAAAAAGAAAGCGCCTCATCCACTCTCCCTCTCCAGCTTTATATCCTCAAGCTTGATGTATGCGTAGATAACGGTTGTTTTTCCGGACTTCTCGTCCTTGTAGGAGTAGTGGCCCTCTCCCTGGACCAGGAGTGGCAGGTAGGGGGAGAACTTACCGCTCCCGCTCAGGGAGACGTTTTCAGAGGCTCCGGCATAGCTCCAGCTGTAGTCGATGAGAAGGAACTCGTGTCCCCCGTACTCGGCCGTTCCGTCTGGGGAGGTGCTCCAAGTTATAGTGTGGCCCCGCATATCATCCCAAACACCGCTGTGGGGCTGTAGGAGGTTGAGAGTGCTCCATTCGTACCAGAAGCCCATGCTTATTGTGGCCACCCAGCCGAGGTAGACGTTGCCGAGGTCGTCGCTTATCTGGCTTAGCACGTGGGACTCGTCGGATAAGTATGGGAACAGCCCCCGCTGGAATGCAGACGGGTTTGTTACCAGGGCCTCGGCCCCTCTGTATTCGATTCTAAACCCCACGAAAGTACTGTTGCCTCCGTACGGGGACATGGAGGACAACCACAGGATGTTCCAGGGGTAGATAAACGTGTCATTGAGCAGGATCGTTGACCACACGGTTATCGTTACGGGCTCTGTTATTGATTTCGCGTTTATCGGGGTTATTTTGGTCTTGTAGGCGTAGACCTCATGCTCCCCAACGTCGACCTTATTCCCCGTCATGTCCGTTCCGTACACGCGGACGTTTTCCTTGCCGAGCCACTTTTCGACCTCGTACTCGTAAACCGGGGCGCTCTGGTTGGGCTGTACCTTGCAGTGGTACTTGTAGTAGGTTATCCAGTAGGTTTCCCCATCCAAGGTGACGGGAGCGTAGCTCCAGGGGTTGTTCCAGCGGGCCTCCTCTGCGGGCGTTGCGGTGGTCGTGGTTGTTGATGTCGTTGTAGTTGTGGTCGTAGTCGATGAAGATGTAGTCGTTGTGGAGGAGTGAGTGATCGTTGAGGTTGTAACGGTTGAGCCGCTTGAAGTCGTCGTTGTGGTGGAACTTTCTGAGCTTTCCGTTATGGGTATTGTGGTCCCAGAGGAACTGGTTGAGGTGGTCACTGTGGATGAAGTAGTGGTCGTGGGAGCTGTCGTATGAGCTGTGGTTGAGTAGGTCGTTGTTCTTGAAGTGGTGGAATAGGCCGATGAGCCTTCAGTCGTGGTTGTATATGATGTACTGCTTTCGTGCGAACTCGTGGTGGAAGGGCCGCCGGAACCGCTCATACAGCCGCTCGTGATGACTAACCCTGAAATCAGAAAGAGAAGAATCAGCAATGAAATTTTCCTCATATCTATCCCTCCTCAACCCCAAAAGAACTAAAGGGGCTTCTCTCTGGTATAATACGTACTCCGTCCTATTAAAGATTTCCCAAAACTTCAAAATGGATTGTAGTTTTTCGAAAACCGTCTAATCGGTGAGAAGTCGGTAAATTCTGATTCTTTCCGGAAGAATTCACCAAGGGTTGTGGGCCGGAACTCCCTCCCAGCGTAGGCGGCCAGGTCGAAAACCCCTTTAACTGCATCAATTATGGCTGTGTCGGCGGTTGCAACGTTTTCAAAGGATTTGAGCTCGAAATCCGGGTTTCTAGCTAATCTAACTTCACCAGACACCCCAAATCTCTGGAGGATCTCTTCTGTTGTTTTCCTTATTTCACCGCTCTTCGGGATGTTCTTGCCGTAGAGGAAGATCGCTTCAGAGACTTTCAGTCGGAAGAGTGCCTCGACAGTCATTTCGATGACTTCGGAGGTTCTTTCATTCAGTCGGTACTTTCCCTGATACTTCAAGTCCCTCACCAGGCCGTCTTCGCAGAGTATCGCCTCCCCATCTCTGAGGGATTCCAGGGTTATGAGGACGTTGAAGCCGTCTATGGCCAGCGGTTTCCCGGCGAGCTCCTCAGGCTTCAGGAGCTTCCTCCGTACCTCATCGATCCATGCGTCAGGGAAGACGCACCTCGCCAGGAGGTACCTTCCCCTCAGAGGGAGTCGGTAGTGATCCCCAACGAACTTCAGGGCGCTCTTCTTGGGGTAGCCTCTGTTGAGGAGATATTTTAAATCGCGATAAGCGTCAAGGAGGGACATGAAAAAGAATAGGGTGGAAGGATTAAAAGCCTTTAGACGATCTTCTCGAATATCTCCCCGTCGGCACCGGTGTGTATTCTGAGCCTAACCCTTCCGCTGAGGAGCGAACTCTTGACCTTCTTCGTCAGTATCTCGTCAACCTGGAAGATTCCGGCAGGGTGCTTCATCCAGATTTCAATGAGTATCGGCTCTTCCTCGTTCCCTTCCTTTATCTCGACCCTCTCTATGGCGAGGGCCGAGACTGCGTGGATGTCCACCTTGTCCTTCTTATATATGAGCCGGCTCCTTCCAGCTTCCATGTCACAGCCGTCCGCTATCGTCACCAGCGAGCCTTCAATGGTCGTGCACGGCACGTGCTCGTCGTGGGTGTAGATGGCGTTGAGGGTTAGAGCCTTGAGGAGGAGGGGATCCCTCTTTTCAAACTCGCTGACAAGCTTCTCTATTATTGGCTCCGCCAGGAAGACGCTGAACTGGTAGTGGGGGCTCCTGTGTATCATGTTGCCGATGTCGTGGAAGAGCGCGCCGAAGGCAACGATGAACTTGCTCCAGCGGAATGGTTTTCCGAGCTTTTCAGCGGTCGTCTGGATGCCGAACTTCCTGATTATCCTCAGAAGCTCAAGGGCCCTCCTCGTCGTCAGGAGAACGTGAACCGGCCCGTGGTCGTTGAAGCCGTAGACGTTGAGCACGATGTAGTTAGTGGTGTCGAAGTAGTATTGGTACTCCCTGAAAGCCCTCTCGTACATCTTGAAGAGCTCGTCATCGTTCATAAGCTCGCGGATTTCATTCAGGAGGTTCTCTTCCGTGTACATTTTCTCACCCCCTATTCTCCAGGCTGGAGAAGATCGGGTTTTAAGGGTTTTGAACGGAACGGTGAATAAAATGAGCTGCCAAGTGGGCTGAGTAGGCACTGAAATCCAAAAACTCAGCTCATTCAAGCATCCCCTCAAGCTCAAGTATCTTCTTCGAGCGGAGGTACACAACTGGAACGCCCCTCTCGCGGAGCCTTCTCTTAAGTCCCTTGTCGTTCGTGCAGACTATAACCCGCTCGTTTTCCACCGCGAAATCAAATATCTGATCGTCTATCGGTCTCTCGCCGAAGCGGCCGACTTCTACAACATCGAACCTCTCGGCAAGCTTCTTCGCCATCCTCACTGCCATCAGATCCCTACCGCGGGATTTTCTTTCTATGACGCTCAGCTCGTCGAGGACAACGTTTGGAACGATCACCCTGAACTTAACGTCCAGAACCCTTTGAAGCTCGCCGATTATGTCAACGCCAAACTGGCCCGGGACAAGGAGAAAGTTCGTGTCTGGGACAACCAGCCACTCTCTTCTCCGCCTTTCGCCCATAAAAACCACCAGAATTGAAAATAGGGAAGAAATCACTCCTTTATGAAGCCGTAGCCGATGAGTCTCCACCTGCTCCCGACCTGTCTGCTTATGGCGACCCTATCCCCCGGCTCGGCACAGACAGGGATCTGGAGCTTGAGCTCGACCTCGTCCTTTCCGAGGCCTGTAACTAGACCCATCGTCCTCGCTGTACCGACGTTGAGGAGGAGCACCTCGCGTCTCTTTATCGGCTCTACCTTCAGCTCTTCCTCGGTTCCTACCACCCTCTCGAGCAGGTGAACCTCGAGCCTGAGATCGTCCCACACCGGCGGGAGCTTTCCGGGCTTTCCGACGACGTTTCCCGCCATCAAGTCGCCCTTGGTTAGGAACGGGTCGAGCTTGGTTCCGACACCCACGAGACCACCGGGGTAGGCCTCTTCAACGAACCTTCCACCGGCCTGGAGGGAGGTTATCTCAGTCGTTATCGGCTCGTAGCGTATCCTCCCGTGGTCTTCGTATGGAACACCGGGCCTTATCTCGATCTCATCGCCAACCTTGAGCTTGCCCTGGATTATCGAGCCTCCGATGACGCCTCCAATGAGCTTCTCGGGCGTGGTTCCGGGCTTGTTGACGTCGAAGCTCCTCAGAACGAGCATCTTGGGTGGCTTGTTTAGGTCGTGCTTTGGGGTGGGTATGAACTCCTCTATGGCCGCCAGAAGAACGTCAACATTCGCCCCGTGAAGGGCAGAAATCGGTATTATCGGGGCGTTCTCGGCCACGGTCCCCTTCACGAACTCCTTGATTTCATTGTAGCGCTCCATAACCTTCTCCCTGTCAACGAGCTCGATCTTGTTGAGGGCTATGACTATGTTCTTGTTGCCTACGATCTGGAGGGCCATGAGGTGCTCCCGGGTCTGGGGCATTATTCCCTCGTTGGCGGCTATAACGAGAACTGCACCGTCCATGAGAGAAGCGCCTGCGAGCATCGTCGTCATAAGTGCCTCGTGGCCGGGTGCGTCTATGAAAGAAACGCGCCTCTCGAACTCGGTCTCGTGGCCGCAGTAGGGACAGACTGGAGAGCTCGAATACCTGCCGCAGTTCGGGCACTTCCTTATCTCAGCATCGGCGAAGCCTATCTTTATTGTGATGCCCCTCCTCAGCTCTTCGCTGTGGGTGTCAGTCCAGATTCCGGTCAGGGCCTTTGTGAGTGTTGTTTTACCATGATCAACGTGACCGACCATCCCTATGTTAACCTCAGCCTGCTTAAACTCCTTCTTCTTTGCCATTTCCTCTCACCCTTAACCATAGAAAGCGGGGTCGTTTATTAAGGTTATCTTTTTCTCCAGACCGTACTCCACGGCGGGGCGTGGTTTACCAGAAGAGGGAGAAAAAAGGAAATGAAAACCAGCCTGCGGTTCACCAGTTCACTTCGTACTCGAAGGTAACGCTCCGGGACTCCCCGGCTGGAACGTTCAGGACGAACTCTACGTACTGGCTTGTATCGTCGCTTGGCTTAATCGTTGAGCTCAGGACCTTTCCCCGGTACTTGTAGTGCCTGACGATGACCGTCTTGTCCTCGTCCCCGAAGTTTTCCACGGTTATCTGGATCTTGTATTTGGCCCAGCGGTCACTGTGCTCGTAGTTCAGTACTTTTGTCGTGCCCTTGAGGTCGTACTCCTTTCCAATACCTATCCTAACGGTATCTCCCTTGGGCGTGTGCTCTATGTGGCTTTCCCCGATGAGCACTGTTCCCTCACCGCTCTCGCGGTATATCTCAACAACTCCAGCTGGAAGAACTTTGTCCGTCTTGAAGGATATTGACTCGTAGACGTCTCCCTCTCTGTTGTAGTTCCAGCTCTCGTAGAGGTACTCCCTCTTAACGCTGAGCTCGGTAGATATGTAGGGGATCATCATAGTGCTCGCGGGCTTTATGTCAACTGCACCGAGGGGGTAGGTGTAGAAGGGTTCGAGCTTCACCGGTTCTTGGATGTTAGCTTCTCCAGCGCTCTCTTTGGCCGCGACCTCGTAAACGTACCTCGGCGAGACATCCCTGTAGAAGTGAACGTCGCCAGAGACCAGAACCACCTTCGCGTTTTCGTATTCCCTCGAGGTGGGGTTCTTCATAACGATGTACCCAACGAGCTTCGCCGTGTTGTCACCTAGGTAGAGCTTGTACCTCGTTCCCCAGCTCATCCCCGAGACGCGGTAGGTTATCTCAACGGGGTACTTGCCCTCCTTCTCCGCTAGGAAGCTGGCGTAGACGCCTCCTTTCTTCTCTATGCGCGATGCCTTGAAATAGACCAGCTCCCCTGGGTTAACGGCGTAGAGGCCGTCGGTCCCCTGGATTATCAGCTTTCCGTCCTTAAGGCCGAGGAACTTCCCGCTTATAACGTCCCCGTTTGACGTCTTAACTTCAACGTCACTCCCGACGTTGGAGTCGTAGATGTTCTCACTCGACTCGGCGCTGTAGAGTCCAAGGAACTGGACGCTTGAATTCAACGGCCTCACCGTTATCTCCTCAACGTTTAGTCCCGCCAGCTCCTCGAGCGGTATCTTGTTCATTCCCTTCTCAAGGCTGAGGTTCAGAACCCTGCTGACGACCCCCAGGTTAGCCGAATCGTAGAGGGCCACTGTTGTGTCGGCCTTTGCTGCCCTCGTTCTCTCGGTTCCAGAGAGGGCCACCATCAATATTATGATCACGACCGCTCCCGCGGCCAGCTTCCATAGCCTTCGCATGGTTATCACCAGAGTTACTACGGCGGGAAACTACTTATACCCCCACCATAGCTTCAACCATGGTTGAAGTGTTGCCTTTCTGTGGGTTGGCAAATGGAAACCCTTTTAACGGGCCCCGAGCATTCACAACTGTCAGGCTTACGAGGTGATTGATATGGACAGGATCGCAAAGGCTAAGGAAATAATTGAGAAGGCCAAGGCCGAAAACAGGCCGCTCGTTGAGCCGGAGGCCAAGGAGATACTCAAGCTCTACGGCGTTCCGGTTCCGGAATTTAAGGTCGCCACCAACGAGGAAGAGGCCGTTCAGTTCGCCAAGGAGATCGGCTACCCGGTCGTCATGAAGATCGTTTCCCCGCAGATCATCCACAAGAGCGACGCAGGTGGAGTTAAGGTCAACATCAAGAGCGACGAGGAGGCGAGGGAAGCCTTCAGGACCATAATGGAGAACGCCAAGAACTACAAGCCGGACGCTGACCTCTGGGGCGTCATAATCTACAGGATGCTCCCGCTCGGAAAGGAGGTCATCGTCGGTATGATACGCGACCCGCAGTTCGGCCCGGCCATCATGTTCGGTCTCGGTGGCATCTTCGTCGAGATACTCAAGGACGTCAGCTTCCGCGTTGCTCCGATAAGCAAGGACGAAGCCCTCGACATGATAAAGGAGATCAAGGCCTACCCGATTCTGGCCGGAGCGCGCGGTGAGAAGCCGGTCGACATCGAGGCCCTCGCTGACATCATCACCAAGGTCGGCGAGCTCGCCCTTGAGCTTCCGGAGATCAAGGAGCTCGACATCAACCCGATCTTCGCCTACGAGGACTCGGCCGTTGCCGTTGATGCTAGAATGCTTCTCTGAAGCTTCCCTTCTTTATCGATTTCCCTTTCTGCTTCCCTCAAACTTTCTCTTAAAACTCAAATTTTGAGAAAATCGGCCTCAGAGACCGGCTGTTTTCAGAACGAGCCACCAGAATATATCGCCCCACAGGAGGGCTATCAGGAAGCCTAGGAATATGCTGGGGGCGAAGGGCATTGATTTCTTCCTTAAAAAGCGGTTTTCCAGCTTGCCCTCAGCGACCAGGGCCTTTAACCTCTCTATCTGCTCTTTCGAGAGACCCTCGGCCGTTGGGGACGCTATCACTTCTCCCCTTGCCCTGGAGGAAAGCGCTTCCATGTTTCCTGAGAGGAGGGCCTTTTTCAGGGCTTCAAAGAAGCCCGTTCTGTCCCTCACGACCTCGCCGTTGTCGATGTATATAGTCTCACCGAGTATGTCCCATTCCTCAAGCTCCTCCACAGGAACCTCCTCTATGAAGGCCTCCTCCCTTAGGACTTTCACGATTGAGAAGAACACCTTGAAGGTGTAGAGCACAACCATTAGCTTGACAAAACTGTACACGGCACTCTCTCCCGCCAGATAGACGAGGTATCCCAGGGATGCCGCTCCGATTACATCCCCAACGCGCTTCCATTTCCCAAGGACGAATATAACGGCCAGCGTTAGGAGGTATCCAACAGCGGGGTGAAGGGTTATTCCTGCAGTCCTGTTAAGAAGAACCACCAGGGCTATTCCCCCCATGATCCAGAGCGAGACTTCAACGGTGAGGACGATCTTTTCCGAGAAAACCTCCTTGAGTCTCTTCATTTTCCTCCTGACTATCAAAATCCCGAGGGCGTAGAATATCAGGAACGGGAAGATGGCCAGGATGCTGTTGAAGAGTATCGCCAGGGGATAGAGGGGGTAGCTGGATTCGTAGGGTGCAACCACCTTCGCATAGCTGAGGGGGTATGGAAGGAGGGCTGAGAAAGCCGCCAGGACGAGAACATCACCGGAAGCCCAGGCTCCGGCGTAGTAGAGGACTATTCCGAGGATGAATCCCATGATCAAGCCTATAACTCCTGAAATCGCCAGCACGTAATCCCCATTGCGGAGGCCGAGGTATAGGTAGAGGAGTATTCCAGCCTCCACAGCGGGCACGGGGATTTTAACCAGCCACTCCGGAAGTCCGGTCTCGTCTTCATCCTCCATTCCTTTGGCCTTCTCTATAAGCGCCAGAAGTGGGAAAACGTGGTTGTCAAATATGAAGCCGGTTTTGAGATCCGTGTAGGATGTTATAATCCCCGCAATCGATCCAACGATCAGGATAATCCAGAAGTAGGGTTCCACGCTACCACTCCCCGATGGTTCTTCAGAGGTTTTCCATTATCTCCTTCCTGACGTTGCTTGTGTAGTCGCCTATGTTCTGCTGGAGATCCTTTGTAGCGTCGAGGACGACCTTGATCGCGACCGCCACGAGCACCAGCGCAGCGGCTAGCATGAAGAGGTATTCCAGGGCGCTCTGTCCCCTCCTCACCCCTGGCATTTTTTTTACTCCAGGCATCTCTATCAGCTCCAGTGTAAATTCGGCTCGATTAGATTTAAAAGTTTCCCTGAGATGAGATGGACGGGTGTGAAAATGAGGGTTTACAGACTCAGGGTTCGTGAGGAATACCTAGACTTCATAAAATCGGGGGAGAAGAGGATAGAGGTTCGCGTGGCCTACCCCGCCCTGAGGAATATCAAAGAGGGTGACAGGATAATCTTCAACGACGAAGTTCCAGCCGTGGTAACGGGGGTGAAGAAGTACGAAACCTTCCGCCAGGTTTTGCGTGAGGAGCCCATAAAGAAGATCTTCCCAGACGAGCCGAGCTTTGAGAGCGCGGTAAAGCGCTTCCACGGGATATACCCCAAATGGAAGGAGAACAGGTATGGCGTGATAGCGATACGGTTCAAGCTCCTCGGTGGTGGGAAATGAAGCACCTTGAGTTCGATGGGAGGTACGCGGAGGCGATACTGAGGGGGAAGAAGAGGGCTACCGTGAGGCTCGGGAGAAAGCCGAACCTCAAGCCCGGGGACGAGGTTCTGATACACTCCGGCGGCTACGCCATAGGAAAAGCGGTCATCGAGAGGGTGGAGAGCAAAACTGTTGCGGAGCTTACTGACGAAGACGCTTTCCTCGATGGTTTCTCCGGAAGGGAAGAGCTCGTGAATGCCCTGAAAAGTCATTACAAGTACGTGAACGACGACTCCCCCGCCCACGTTGTAGTTTTCAGATTGATTGAGAAGTTTGAGAAGCCCGTCACCAGCTCCGACTACGCCTACGAGGGAAACCTGCCCCTGGAGATAGCGGAGAATGCCCTGAAGTACCTCGACCTTCCCGAGGAGGACAGAAAGCTCATAGAGCTCTTCCTTAAAGCGGGGAGTCTGAGAAAAGCCGCCTACAGACTCGGCGGGCTGAACAAGAGGTACCTCATCAGGGACGCCCTGAGAAGGGCTTATGAGGCGCTTAAGGCAAAGGGCATCATGGGCCCAAAGGTTTGAAGGGATTTTAAAGGGCCAGCCTCTCTTTTATCAGCTTTAGAAGTTCCCCAAAGGCCTTTCCGATAGCTTCTTTGTTCCGGTAGGGATGAAGGACGTCTTCATCGAAGTTTTCCTTCAGGATTCTGACGGCCTCTTCAATGGTGAGCACCCCTTCGAGCCATGCGTAGGCCATTATTGCCTCTGCTATGTCCCCCTTTCCGTGCTTGTCGGTTCTCGGCGGTATCACGTGTTTCAGTCCCGCCCTCTCCATCGCTATCGCGAGGGCCGCGTTGGGAACCCTCCCGCCGGCCGGTTTTCCGGTGAAGTCGCTCAGGGCAAGGGAGAACACAAAGTTCGCAAGGGAATCCCCCAGCGTGGCCAGTCCCTTGTCCCTGAAGTCCCTGGGGTAGCTCACCTTCAATTCGACCTCCAACTGGGGCACCTCCAGCGTTCGAAGACGAGGGATAGCATCCAAGTCAGCCAGGCGAAGAGTAGCATCGTGAAGACCATTGAGAGCACTATGAACGGCCCGACGTCGAAGATCATGAGGGTGTGTCTGTCTATTAACTTTACCATCTCCCAATTGGGGTGTTCGATGTGAACGTGGAACCAGAAGCTCGTGGGGAATGCTATCGGCCAGATGGTAGGCGGAATCGTGGTGAGGAACGCAACAGCCCTGGACGGCCAGTCCAGCTCCGGAAGGGCTAGAGCAACGAGAGCTATGAGGGGGAGCATATACTGGGTGTTCACCCTCCAGTACGTCAGAACGAAAGCCGCGTAGGCAAGGGCGGTGGAGATCCTGAGGTTCCTGAGCCCGCTGTGGATAAAGAACACCACGATTAGGGCGGGAAGCGCGAAGTAGATCCAGTGCTTCATGTAGAACAGTGTGTTTACCCCTGTTTTGTCGTGTATGAAAGTTAGGAGTGCGACGAGGCCGTTGAGGTTGTACGTTACCGGGTAGGTGTAGTCTGGCTTCATTCCTTTGAGGAGATCGTGTAGCCCCATAAGGGAACCGGGCTTCAGGAGGAATGGAACGAAGGGCAGGAGAAGGCCGGAGAGGAAGTAGGCAAAATCCCGACCCCAGGACTTAATATCCCTCCACTGGGGCAGGAACGCGTCCCACAGAACTATCAAAGCCGGGAAGAGGAGGGTGTGCTTCACAGCGAGGCTGAATCCGATGAGGCCGTATCCGAGGTTCTTCCTTCCCCGCTCGATGGAGTAAATGCCTAGGAGGAATGGCAGAACTGCCAGGCCGTCGAACATGCCGTAGATCGAGGAGACGTAAACGACCATAGGGTTGAGGATGTAGAAGGCGGAAGCTATAACGGCTCCCCACTCGGATTTTTTCCTGATCATCGCGTAGAGCAGAACCGCTATGCTGAGGTCGGCCAGGATGAAGAGCGATTTCACCGCGAGGATCCACGACCTTGAGACGAAGACGTGGTAGCCGTTTGAGTCCCAGAAGAACCTGACGGCCCCTTTACCAACCATTAACCTGAGAAAGGCCAGCAGATATGCCAGAACAGGACCGTAAACGTAGGGCCAGTTGTAGGGCCACCCTTCAGTTTTCCACTGGTTCCCTGAGGCGTAGGCGTAGAAGTCGAGGGGGTGCCTGAGCATGGTTCCGCCAAAGCCGTAGAACTGTGGTATGTCGCTTCCACTTGAGTATGGGGCGAGGTAAAGCCTGATCCAGAGGCCGATGAGGAGAACAGCCGCGAGAACCTGCACAGGTCTCTTCGAAAGGGTTTTCCTCATCTGATTCAAGTTTTCATTGATGAAATGGCCTTGTCCCATTTACCTCTCCCTGTGGGAGTACCCATAATCCTTTAAAAGAATTTCGGATGGTAGTGGGTAGGAAGGGGTCACCCTTCCGTTACTTCCTTCCAGGCTTCAAGAACCGCCCTGGCCCTGTCGAATATCTTCTGGGCGGCTTTCTCAAGGGCCTCTTCGGGGCTTTCGCTTCCGTCGGTCGTGATCTTGAAGCGCGGCTTCCTCGCCATGAGAACCGGGTGGTCTATAGCGTAGGCCGCGAACTTAACGTGCTCGTCCTCGTGGAGGGTCTCAACGAGCAGGTTGGCGAAGGTGTGATCCTCCCCCTCAAGATAGAACTCAAAGGTGTTCCCTTCCCTCTTGATGACCTCAATCTTCACCGTTATCACCCCTCAGATGATTCAGGACTGCTTCAAGGGCCTGCTCCTTGTTCTTTATGAGTTCGTATTTAAACTTATCCTCCTTCCACTCGGCCACTCCGAGGTCGACGAGGAGGTCGATGACTTCCTCTGGATCGAGCCCAAAGGCCGCGGAGACGGGCAAGATGACCTCCCTTATCTGCCTCGTTGTCTGAAGGGATATCTCAGCCAAAGCCTCTCCCAGCTTTCTCACCAGAGACACTATCTCCTCCCAGGGGGCGGAGGTTATGAGCTCTCCTCTGGACTCGTCGAACTCGGCACTCTCCCCGAGGAGTTCAAGGCTTTTCATAAGAACTGGGAGGGAAACGCTGGTTCCTGCGTCGCGGAAGAGATCATCCGGATAGTAGTGATACATGCCCCTCCTGTCCGGATAGAGCTTTGCCCTGACCCTGTTGTGTATTGCGTGGATTTTTCCTAGTGCCTCTTTGATCTCGTCCTTGGTTCCCTGGACGTTTATCTTGAGCGAGTCGAGCTTTCCGTGGACGTAGATGAAGGCCGGAACGTTCAGCCTCTCCAGCTCCCTCATGAACTCCTCCTTTTCCCTGTCGTCCTTCACGTGTATCGTTATCACCCGCTTTGCCCTCGCCATTCAGATCACCAGCTTTCTGTAGAGCGTTGAGAGCTTCCGGGTTTCCACGTTCCCGCACTTGGGACATACGAGCTGGTTGCCCCTTCTGACGAGTGGGGTTCTGCAGCGGGAGCAGAACGCGTAGACAACGCCCAGATCCGGAGCCTTCGTTGTGAGCTGGATTGGGCTCTTCTCGTTCGCAATCACCTTGGCCCTGACTATATCCCCCACCTTAAACTCCTTGCTCAGATCCTCGACGAAGCCGTTCTTTACCTGGGAAACATGGATTCCGGCCAGCTTCGATGTCGCGATATCCCTGTCCTTCCTTCCCTCTATGGTGAGGAGCTGGACGATGACCGCCTGCGGCTTCACCTCAAGTACCTGCGCTATCACAACGTCCCCCACTTTGGGAAGAGGCGGTACATCCGTGACGGGTTCAACGTGGATCTCCATTCTCTCAGGATCGATCCTTACTTTACCGGCTCTGGTGGCTATGAGCTCACCGTTCTCTTCCTTGACCCCTTCCCCGGGTAGGTACTCCTCTATTACGCCCAGGTAATCTCCCGGGAGAACTACGTCCCCATCTTTAGCGGGTTTTTTGGCTTCCACTCTCCCACCTCCGTGAAAATTCCAGCGGGGATTTTTTAAGTCTTTGCCAGCACGCGATAACCTTAAATCGAGGGAAGCCAATCTAGAAACATGTTCGGTGAGCACGAACTTAGAACCAAGTTCATAAAAATCGGAAGCACTAAAATTCATCTCCTTGAGGCCTCCCCCGGGTTGGTAAGGTACCGGAGGGAAAACGTTGAAAAGCTGATAAAAACTAGAGACGGTGAAAAACTCAAGGTTCTTCCCGCACCCGCAGTTGGCTACGGCGTGAGGCTTCTCATGGTAAAACTTCGCGAGCCAATCGTTATACCCCCAAAGGATTCCCTCTCCGGGTTCATCGATGTTCCCATGGAAGTCGAGGTGAAGGTTGGTGGAACTACCATCGACAGGTTCCACGTTTCTAGGGAGAAGTACGCGCTCTACGGCACGATTGAGGCCGGGGCCATCGCGAGATACCACGTGGGGAACTTTGGGATTGATGAGCCCGACTCGATTGGGGTACTCAGGGTGGTTATCTCAAACCCGTCCGCGGAATGGAAGACCTTGGAAAAACTCGTAATGCCCATATGGAACTCCACAATGTACTACTCCCCTGAGAGAGCGTACTATCCCCTGACCGTTGTTACGCTGAAAAACCACATTCCCGAGGTCAACAACACCGGGAAGGCCCCCAAAGAGGGCCTCATCCCTGTGGGACCGGGCGATGCGCTTCCCAACTTTCTGATGAGGTGGTGAGGATGAACCCGGTGAACGCAACTAACACCACGGCCGCAGTGTCCGCATGGGATAGATCGCTGTTCCTCAACATAACCCCAAAGGGCATCGCCGAGGCAGTGGCCATAATGGCTGCCGCGTACATATTCGCCCGGTTTCTAAAGTACTACATTCTCAAGCTATCGCGGGAAACAAACTATGTCTGGATATTCAACGAGGACACCGCCGGAACCCTTTACAACATGACGATCTTCGTCGCCCTCGTCTACGCGGTCAAGGCCCTTGGGCTTTCCTTCGAGGTCGGCGGCGTTGAGATAAGCACGCTCCTTACGGCTCTGCTCGTCTTCTACTTCAGCTACCTCCTGGCAAAGAAGTCAAGGGACTACATGGTAATGCGCACCCCACCCGATAAACTCCCGGAGACTCAAATAAAGGCCAAGCTTTTCTACTACACCGTCGTCACTATAGCCTTTTTCATAGCCCTCGATATAGCCGGACTCAGCGGCAGGCTCTCGACGGTTATAGCTGCGGCCGGCATAACAGGTATCGTTCTCGGTTTCTCGGCTCAGACGGTTATTGCGAACTTCATCTCAGGCGTTTTCATGTACTTCGACAAGCCCCTCAAGATAGGGGATGCGGTCAGGATAGGGGATTTCGAGGGAATAGTTACTGACATAAGGATTCTCTCGACGAGGATAAGGCGCTGGGACGGAACCCTCGTCAGGATTCCAAACGAGAAGCTCTTCAACAGCGAGATCGTAAACCTCCAGAAATACCCAGCGAGGAGGGCTGAGATAACGGTTGGAATAGCCTACAAAGAGGATGCCCAGAGGGCAATAGACGCCATCATGAAAGTGCTCGATGAGGAACCCATAGTTTTAGCCGAGCCCGATCCCAGAGTTTATGTGAGCGAGCTCGCCGACAGCTCCGTGAACATAACGATCTGGGCGTGGGTTCCCAGTACTCTCTGGGTAGGGCAGAACCTCCTGCGCTCCAAGTATCATCTCCTTCAGAGGATAAAGGAGGCTCTAGACAGGGAGGGTATAGAGATACCGTTCCCGCAGAGGGTCAACTGGTTCGCCGAGCCGTTGAGAATAAAGATCGAGGGGGAACGCGAAAGTTAATTCCCCCTCAAGCAGATTTATAAGCCGGAGGGAAAACTTTTAGTAATTTCCCTCCATGTTAAGGTGGTGGTTAAGGATGAGGATGCTTCTGATACACTCGGACTACCTCGAATACGAGGTCAGGGACAAGGCCCTGAAGAACCCGGAGCCGATAAGCGACGAGCAGAAGAGGGGCAGGCTGGAGGAGGTTCTCGCGGTTTTCATGAGCGTTGAAAAGGCCGACGAGAGCAACCCGGATGAAGTAGTTGAGAAGGCCGTTAAGGAGATCAAGGATGTGGCATCGCAGGTCAAGGCCGAGAGGATATTCGTCTACCCCTTCGCGCACCTCAGCAGCGAGCTGGCGAAGCCAGATATAGCGCTCAAGGTTCTGCAGAAAATCGAAGAAAAGCTCAAGGAGGAAGGTTTTGAAGTCAAGCGCGCACCCTTTGGATACTACAAGGCCTTCAAGCTCAGCTGTAAGGGACACCCGCTCGCTGAGCTCAGCAGGACGATAGTGCCGAGCGGCGAAGCGGTCAGCAAGGAGGAGCGCAACATCGCCCTCGAAAAGGAGGAGGAGCTGAAGAGCTACTGGTACATTCTCACGCCGGAGGGCGAGCTGATAGAGGTCGACAAGTTCGACTTCACCGGCCACGAGAACCTCAGGAAGTTCGCCAACTACGAGATAAGCAAGAACAGGGTAGCCGATAGGGAGCCGCCGCACGTCAAGTTCATGCTCGAGCAGGAGCTCGTTGATTACGAGCCCGGAAGCGATCCTGGGAACCTCAGGTACTATCCAAAGGGCAGGCTCATCAAGGGCCTCCTCGAGCAGTACGTCACCGAGAAGGTCATCGAGTACGGAGCGATGGAAGTCGAGACGCCTATCATGTATGACTTCGAGCACCCAGCCCTTGAGAAGTACCTTAACAGGTTCCCCGCCAGGCAGTACGTTGTTAAGAGCGGCGACAAGAAGTTCTTCCTCCGCTTTGCGGCCTGCTTCGGCCAGTTCCTCATAAAGAAGGACGCCACCATAAGCTACCGCAACCTCCCGCTCAGGATGTACGAGCTCACCCGCTACTCCTTCAGGCGCGAGAAGAGCGGCGAGCTTTCAGGTTTGAGAAGGCTCAGGGCCTTCACGATGCCCGATATGCACACCGTTGCTCGCGATCTGAAACAGGCCATGGACGAGTTCAAGAAGCAGTACAAGCTCAGCATGGAAGTCCTCAGGGGCGTTGGGCTTACTCCGGATGACTACGAGGTTGCGATAAGGTTCACCGAGGACTTCTGGAACGAGAACAAGAACTTCATAGTCGAGCTGGCCAAGATCATAGGAAAGCCCGTCCTCATCGAGATGTGGAAGCAGAGGTTCTTCTACTTCATCCTCAAGTTCGAGTTCAACTTCGTCGACAACCTCGACAAAGCCGCCGCGCTCAGCACCGTCCAGATCGACGTTGAGAACGCGGAGCGCTTTGGAATAACCTACTACGACGAGGAGGGCAAGGAGCAGTACCCACTCATACTCCACTGCTCGCCGAGCGGGGCAATCGAGAGGGTTATGTACGCAATCCTCGAGAAGCAGGCAAAGCTCCAAGCAAAAGGCATCAAGCCGATGTTCCCGCTCTGGCTCAGCCCGATACAGGTCAGGGTTATCCCGGTCAGCGACGAGGTTATGGACTACGCCCTCTACGTTGCGGGCAAGCTCGAAGGCGCGAAGATAAGGGCCGACGTCGATGACACCGGCGACAGGCTCAACAAGAAGATAAGGAAGGCAGAGAAGGAGTGGATTCCCTACATAATCGTCGTCGGAAGGAACGAGAAGGAGCAGAACACCGTAACCGTAAGGAGGAGGAGCGACGGAAAGCAGGTGGAGATGCAGCTCGAAGACCTCATCAAAGAAATCAAGCAGCAGACGGAAGGCTTCCCCTACAGGCCGAGGCCCCTTCCGTTGCTCCTCAGCAGGAGGCCGAAGTTTAGAGGGTGAGCCTCTCACCGTTTCTTTTTCCTTCTTCTTCACGGACCCTCTGTATCTTGAAGCGCTCCCTTCCGGGTTTTCCGGTTTTCTTCAGTATGAACTCTTCGGGTTTAAAGTTTGGAAGGGGGGCCTTGAGAAAGTACAGGTGCTCCTCGATGTTTCCCTTTCCGAGGAATATCTTGGAGAGAAAGACGTAGTCGCTGAGCTCGACCGTCCATGCGGTGAAGCTCCGGGAAACCGTGTCCTTGTTGAGCGTGACTACCATTGAACTCCTGTTGTTTATAGATGCGTACCTTGCTACGACCTGACTCATCAGCTTCGTCGTCGGTTCTTCCCCTGCGAACTGCACGACGCCGTGGAGGGGATAAATAAGGCGGATAAGGTCCCTGTCCTCTATCCTGGGAAGGATGTGCTCGGTGTAGATGCGCCATATCTTCGGGTTGAGGGTCTCGGGTTCAACGTTTTCCAGATAAAACAGGTTCTTTGCCGTCTCGCGGAGGCGGTAGCGGGAGCCGAAAATGTCTATTATGAAAAGTAGGTCGTCTTCCATGGCCTTATGAACGTCCAGCCCCATTAGTCTTAAATCCCTGAAGAGATGCCCCGCGGGCTTGGTGTAGCTCGTTATAACCGCCGCGTTTCCGTTTTCAATCTTCTCCCTCACCATAAATAGGGGAAGCTCCCAGCTCGTTGAGTACGTCTCGTAGATGAACGCCACGGTCGTTCCGGGAAGGATGCTCTCAAAGAGCCTCCTAAGGGATTCGTGGCCGCCCATGTTATCACTAAGTTATATAGGGTGCCCTTTCCTAAAAACTTTTTCGAGGAGGGCTATTACATCGTGTTCCAGGTGTTGAGAGATAAAAAGGAAGAACGGGGACTGCTCAGGTCATCAGCATGTTTTCAATTATCCTTATCGCCTCGGCGATCTTCCTGTCCGGCCTCTCGTCGTCTTTGGAGATTTCAAGGTTGATTACCAGCCTCTCGTCGCGCTGATCCTCGAGGTCGTAAACTTCGAGCTCTTCAACCTCGACGTCGCCGAAGATGCTCTCTATCTCGGGGCTGAGTATCTTCCCCTCGTTTCCGTAGACCTCGACCCTGACCAGATTGTCGGTGGTCGATACGACAACCACTATCTCATAGCCGTTAACGTGCTTTGTGAACCTGAGGGCACTCCCATAACCGACGACCTCTTCCTTAAACCCCATTTGGAGCATTGTGCTTCTTATGGAATCTGCCTTGGCCTTTATTCTACCCATAATCCTCTCGCGGAGCTTTCCGCTTTCCTCCAGGGCCTTCTTGATGCCCTCACCTGCCCTCTCTATCGGGCCCTCCCATATTCCAACGATCCTTATCCCAGAAGAAGCGGGCCTGAACTCAAGCTTGAACGAATCAACGTCAAAATCGCGAATGTCCTCTACTCTAAGCTCGCTGAGGGTCATGATCTCGAACTCTATCCTCGCGGTCTCACCAAAGGCCCTGCCTTTGAACTTCAACCCCATCACCACTCCCCCCTCGTCATGATGGCTTTAAAAACCTTCCCATAATCCGGAGAGGCCATGCAAGGTTTTTGACATCTCACGATAATCTGGAATATTTTTCGACAAATCTGCCAAAGATTTGGAAAAATTATGGAAACGTAATGAAAAATATGGGGCCTTGTTACCCGATCCAGCCCCTCTCCCTGTACCTTCCCCTGCTCTCTATCTCCTCAAGCTTCTCTTTGATTTCATTCCTTGCCTCTTCGCCAACCACTTCCGCGTAGCCTTCTAGAACCTCCTCGAAGCCCCTCTCGAACCAGGTGTAGTGCGTGCTCTCCATCGCCCTTCTGAGCAGATGAAGATCCACGCCCCTCGCTTCCAGCGTGGGATCGAAGTCCGCTAAACCGAAGTCTATAAGGTAGACCCTTCCCTTACGGAGGATCATGTTGGAGGTTGTCAGATCACCGTGAACTATCCCAGCTTTGTGGAGCTTCCCTACCTGTCTCCCTATCTCTCTGCACAGTCTCAGGCGTTCCTCCATCGGGACTCTCTCAAGGAGCTCTTTCAGCCTCTCACCCTCTATGAACTCCATAACGATCTTCATATCCCTCAGATCGACTTCATACACGTAGGGGCAGTTGACGCCGAACTCCTTCGCCCTGTGAAGAACCCTCGCTTCCCTGACGGTTCTTTCCTTCCTCAGCCTTACGTCTATCTCCTCTATGCGGTAGCGCTTCGGAATCCTGTGCTTGACTATGACCTTTTCTCCGGGCAGGATGTCTGCACCGAAGTATTCATCAAAGTTGGTCAGGTATATCTTCGCCTCCGCACCCTGCTTTATCAGCTCCACGTTCTCACCCCTTGTTCGTGTCCCACTCCTCGGTCTCACTTTGTATCTCTGGTTAGTACCTCCCTCTCGTTTTAGCCCTTTCCTCCGTGTTTTGACCTCATTTTTATCATTCTGCCAAATTTGAGGTATTTTTTTGAAATATCTGAAGCAAAACTTTTTATAGAGCGCTGACGAAGCGTTTCTGCAAAAAGTAATCTGATAGGAGGAATGTTAAAATGGCACAGCTTAGTGGACAGCCGGTTGTTATTCTGCCTGAGGGGACTCAGAGGTACGTTGGTAGGGACGCTCAGAGGCTCAACATTCTCGCCGCTAGGATCATAGCCGAGACTGTCAGGACCACCCTCGGTCCAAAGGGAATGGACAAAATGCTCGTCGACAGCCTCGGCGACGTCGTTGTCACCAACGATGGAGCTACAATACTCGACAGGATCGACCTCCAGCACCCCGCTGCCAAGATGATGGTCGAGGTTGCGAAGACTCAGGACAAGGAGGCTGGCGATGGTACTACTACCGCCGTTGTTATCGCTGGCGAGCTCCTCAGGAAGGCTGAAGAACTCCTCGACCAGAACATCCACCCGAGCATCATCGTCAAGGGCTACACCATGGCGGCCGAGAAGGCCCAGGAGATACTCGACGAGATAGCTATCAAGGTCAACCCCGACGACGATGAGACCCTCATGAAGATAGCCATGACCTCAATAACCGGCAAGAACGCCGAGAGCCACAAGGAGCTCTTCGCAAAGCTCGCCGTTGAGGCAGTTAAGCAGGTCGCCGAGAAGAAGGACGGAAAATATACCGTTGACATCGACAACATCAAGATCGAGAAGAAGGCCGGCGAGAGCGTTGAGGAGAGCGAGCTCGTTAGGGGCGTCGTCATCGACAAGGAGCGCGTCCACCCGAGGATGCCTACCAGGGTTGAGAACGCTAAGATAGCCCTCATCAACGAGGCCCTTGAAGTCAAGAAGACCGAGACGGACGCCAAGATAAACATCACCAGCCCGGACCAGCTCATGAGCTTCCTCGAGCAGGAGGAGAAGATGCTCAAGGACATGGTTGACCACATCGCCGAGACCGGCGCCAACGTCGTGTTCGTCCAGAAGGGCATTGATGACCTAGCCCAGCACTACCTCGCCAAGAAGGGCATCCTCGCCGTCAGGCGCGTCAAGAAGAGCGACATGGAGAAGCTCGCCAAGGCCACTGGAGCGAAGATAGTAACCAACGTGAAGGACCTCACCAGCGACGACCTTGGAGAGGCCGAGCTCGTTGAGGAGCGTAAGATAGCCGGCGAGAGCATGATATTCGTTGAGGGCTGCAAGAACCCGAAGGCGGTAACCATACTCATCCGCGGTGGAACCGAGCACGTCATCGATGAGGTTGAGAGGGCCCTTGAGGATGCTCTCAAGGTCGTCAAGGACGTCATGGAGGACGGCGCCGTTCTTCCGGCCGGCGGTGCCCCTGAGATTGAGCTCAGCATAAGGCTCGACGAGTACGCCAAGCAGGTCGGAGGAAAAGAGGCCCTAGCCATCGAGAACTTTGCAGAGGCCCTCAAGATAATCCCGAAGACCCTCGCCGAGAACGCCGGTCTCGACACAGTTGACGTCCTCGTCAAGGTCATCAGCGAGCACAAGAACAAGGGCCTCGGAATAGGCATCGACGTCTTCGCCGGCGAGCCGGCCGACATGCTCGAGCGCGGAATAATAGCACCGCTCCGCGTCACCAAGCAGGCCATCAAGAGCGCCAGTGAGGCTGCCATAATGATCCTCAGAATCGACGACGTCATAGCGGCGAAGGCCAGCAAGCCCGAAGGCGGCCAGGGCGGCGGAATGCCCGGCGGCATGGGCGGTATGGGTGGAATGGGCGGCATGGACATGGGTATGTGATGCCCCCTTTCACTTCTCTTTTCTGGCCAGAGATTTTTATAAGCCCTCATTCTGAAGTTCTATCGGTGGGTGTGACATGTACGGGGTTAAGAAGAGCCGCTCCGGATACTTATTCGATCTTCCCAGAGAGAGGATAGCGTTCCTCTTCCTTCAGGACGGCACCTACATCATGTACCACGATGAAGAGACGCTCTGCTATTCTATGAAGCCTGTCCCCGTTAGCAAAGAGGAGATAGAGCGCTTTGAGAAAACTGGTGAGCTTCCGGATGTTATAAATGCCATTAAATCCGGGGACTATCCGGATTCATGCATCGTGAAGAGACTTCCTCCCGTTGATGAAGACCTTGCCCCCCTAAACCCGGGGAGGAAGTGCGTCGTTTCCCTCACTGGCTTCCAAGACACAGTCATAGACTACGTGGAGTGCGGTGGAGAAACGCTCGCCGTTGCGCGACTCGTTGATGAGCCCGATAAGGTCTGCAGGTTCTTTGGTAAAGGCAACTACAAGATAGCGGCCGTTAAGCTCAAGCGCGGTGAAAGCTGTCTCCCGATGGATGAGTTCCTGGCCAAGATAGATGAGTGCAGGGGCAAACTCTTGGGATGAGCGACCAAAAGATTTTAGTACCCTACCGTTATTTTAATTGAATTCGGAGGTGAGAAGGATGGGACTCATAATGTGGTTGAGAACTGGCTTCCTCATGGCGGTGCTTACCGGCCTTCTCATGGGCATAGGCTATCTCTTCGGCGGGCCGAGCTGGGCACTGATGATGTTCATCTTCTCTCTGATATTCAACTTCTTCACCTATTGGTACAGCGACAGAATCGTGCTGAGCTGGTACAACGCGAGGATAGTTGACGAGAGCGAGGCTCCGGAACTGTATGCTATAGTCAGAGACCTGGCTGAAAGGGCCGGCCTGCCAACTCCGAGGGTGGCGATAGTTCCAACGGAAACCCCCAATGCCTTCGCAACGGGAAGGGACCCAAAGCACGCTGTAGTGGCCGTGACCCAGGGCCTCCTCAGAATCCTCAACCGGGATGAGCTGGAAGGGGTTATTGGCCACGAGCTAACACACGTGAAGAACAGGGACATACTCATAGGAACCGTAGCCGCGGCAATGGCGGGTGCAATAATGCAGCTTGCCTACTGGGCCCGCTGGATAGCGATCTTTGGAGGTTTCAGCAGGGATAGAGACGACGGTGGTGAGGTAATAGGGGCGATACTCGTTGCGATTCTCGCTCCAATAGCTGCCATGCTAATTCAGGCCGCCATAAGCCGCTCAAGGGAGTTCCTTGCTGACGAAGGGGGAGCGAGGATAAGCGGCAAGCCCCACGCTTTAGCAAGTGCGCTGATGAAGATAGAGCAGGCGGTCAGGTACCGCCCAATGAGAGGAGGTAACGTTGCAACAGCCCACATGTTCATCGTGAACCCCTTCAGGGGCATGAGCATAGCGAACCTCTTCGCCAGCCACCCGCCAACGGAGGCGAGGATAGAGAGGCTCAGGAAGATAGCGGAAGAGATGGGGATCTACTTCTGAGTTTGTTCCTCGTTCATTTCATCTTTTCAGGAATTCTCTTTGAAGAAAAATAGAAACCCCTCTTTGTCAGATATCCACTGCCCTAGTCATTGCACCGTCTATAACGATCGTCGAGCCGAGCATGTATTCGGATTCCTCGCTCAGGAGGAAAGCGATGAGTGACCCAAGCTCCTCCCATCTGCCGGTTCTGTGGAGTGGTGTTCTAGCTAAAACCTCCCGCTCCCACGTTTTCTCAAAGGGTTCACCTCTTTCTTCGGCTAGCTGTAGGAGGTTCTCCCTCGCGCCGGGGGTGTCAAAACTCCCTAGGAGCACGGAATATGCCCTGATGCCTTTCTTCCCATAAGTCCTCGAAACGCTCTTGGCCAGCTGGATTAATCCAGCTCTCGTCACGTCAGCTAGAACCAGTGGGGGCATGGGCTCTTTTACGGAGACCGAGTTGAGATAAACTAGCGTTCCCGTCATCTTTTTCTCAAGCCATGTCTGAACTAAAAGTGTCGTGAGATAGCCGGGCGCAACGGAGTGGAGTGCGGCCGCTTCGAGCCAGTCCATATAGGTAGCCCCGTGGAGAAGGCAGGGCTCACATCTGACGTTCCCTGCGTTCCAGACGAGGGCGTCAACCCCACTGAGAAGCTCCCAGGAAGTCTTTACAAGGTCTTCCAGATCCCTCTGGTCGTATAGGTTGGCCCTTACGGTGTAAACCTCCCCTAACTCCTCAAGTTCTTTCTTTGCTTCCGAGAGGTGCTCTTCGTTTCTGGAGCTTATGACAACACGCGCTCCCCTTTTCAGAAGCTCACGTGCGACGTTAAAGCCGATGCCCCTCGATGATGCAGTGACGATGACCCTAAGCCCGTTGAGGTCGATTTTCACGCTCATGTCATTCCCTCGGACAAAAAGGTTAATAACCTTGTCTCTTCGACGAATTAGGCTTCCTGAATTTGGGAGATTTTTGCCATATGTGCAAAATTTTCATAAAAAGTGCCTTAAAGTTGAAAACTTTTTGTTAAAATTGTGAATTCTGAAAAATTTTGGGGTGATAACGTGAAGTTCTACATCTGTAGGGAAAAAGGAGAGCCGAAGCCTTTCAGAATAGCCATCATTGGTGCTGGACCCGCGGGGTTAACGGCGGCCGGCTACCTCGCATGCAGGGGCTACGAGGTGCATGTCTATGAGAAAATGCCCGAAGGTGGGGGAATGGTCGCCTTTGGAATCCCTGAGGTAAGAATACCAATAAAGGCCGTTAGAGAAGGGGTAAAAGACCTCGAGAAACTTGGGGCGAACTTCCACTTCAGGACGAAGGTAGTCTACGACTCTCCCAGAGAGCTGGGCGACGAGTGGGCAGAGCGCTTCATCTCGCTGGAGAGGCTCCTCAGTGAGTTCGATGCACTTCTCATAGCCACTGGAGCATGGAGGCCGAGGAAGCTGAAAATTCCGGGGGTGGAGCTTTCGGGTGTTTACGACGCCCTCACCCTGCTCCACCACATAAAAATGGCAAGAATAGGTTACTACTCCTGGGATAGGATACCCGACTTCAAGGGCAAGCACGTTGTTGTTATCGGAGCCGGCTACACGGCGGTTGACGTTGCCATCGAGGGCAGGCTCCTTGGAGCAGAAAAGATAACAATGGTTTACAGGAGGGGTCTGGAGCACAGCTACGCAAAGGCCGAGATCAGGAAGCTTATCAGCGAGGGTGTGGAGTTCATAGAGTTCGCCACTCCAGTGAGGATAATCGGAGAAGGAGGGGTTCAAGGAGTCGAGTTTGCTAAGACGAGGATAGAGGAGGGAAACGTCATCACGACGGACGAGCACTTCCTTCTCGACGCCGACATCGTCGCTTACGCTATCGGCCAGCTCCCCACTAGCCCTATAAGGGAAGTCGTCTGCGCCAGCGAGGAGATACTGAAGGACGCCGGCATCTTCTTCGCGGGTGACGTGGTCGCACCCAGGAACATTGGGACTGCGATGAGAGAAGGAAAAGCGAGGGCAAAGGAGATAGAAGAGTGGCTCCTCAAGAAAGCTCCAAAGAGGGTGTTTCCAGTTTCTATGGCGGCGAGGCTCGTTAACCAGGTGATAAATGGAAAGTGCTGATCAGCCAGAGGGCTTCACGTTCCTCACCTGAGAGATTAGAAGGTATAAAATCATCCATACTGCTGAAAGAAGGAACGTGACATCGTTTCCCGCGGAGGCGCTGATCGTTAGCACGCCCGAGTTATGGACGTGGAGACCGTACACGGGGGACATTATGTAGGTGAGATAACCGATGAGCCCTCCAACGGTGTTACCCATGCTCGCCTGGTTCTGAATGAGAACCAGCGAGGAGAAAGGGAGCATGAAGAGAGCCCCCATCGAGAGGATGTAGACTTTGCCCCCGCCACCAAAGACCGTTATCAGGAGCACCAGAGAGGCATAAAAGAGTGTGGATGCCAAGATGGGGAGTGCGAAGGGTTGTTCATTCATTCCCCATGCTATCCCAATCGTTGTCAAGAGGAAAGGGAGCAGAGCAATCAGAAGGGAGAGCATCCTGGCAAGGGGAACCGTCAGCCAGTCCCTGAACATGACGAGCTCGAACGTTAGAACCCTGTCCTCCGTGAAGAAGGGGACGGCGACGAGGAATATGTACACCGGTATCGCTATGAACTGGAGAACCTCCACGAAGGCGAGGTCTTCCTTATATTGGGTAATGGCAAAGTACTCGGTTCCTAAAAGAAGGGCCAGCACGAGCCAGTAGGTGGAGCTAGCCAGTATCTCCTTAAGGTACATCTCAGTCGAGTACTTGAGCATAGAGCAACCGCACCCCCGCACGTTTGTATCCGAGGATTTTACCATCCTTCATCATGGAATCGAGCAGCTCCGGGCTGCATTTGCACACGAGGACGTTCCCAAAGTCCACTAGAACTCCGGGAAGATCCACGTTCGCTCCCGATGGCACAAACACCTCGTACGCAGGCTCAAGGCCGGAGAGCTGCCCGTACCAGCGGACCTTCCCCATCTCAAGAACCACCAGTGACTCCGTCAGGAGTTCCACATCCTCCGGGACGTGGGAGATGAGTATGTAGCTGTCAAAGCGTTCCTTAAGCGCCTTAACGACCCTCCTGTAAGCATGGATGTCGAGGTGAACGAAGGGTTCATCAAGGGCAGGAATGCGGTTCTGATCGGCCAGGGCATTGAAAATCCACACCAGTTGCTCCTGACCGGAGGAGAGGCCGTAAACCCTCTTGTCCATGAAGGTGCTTATCCCTATGTCCTCCGCCAGTTCTCTTACCCCTGAGGGATCGCCCGTGACCTTTCCAAGGAGTTCCACGAGCTCCTTCACCTTCATCCTGTAGGGAAGGCGGCCCTTTTCAAAGGAAGGGGCGAAGACCTTGAGGATCCTTCCCCGCTCCCTCGAAGGGATGATACCGTTGATCGTGACATTCCCCTCGTCTGGTTTCAGGAAGCCCATGAGGATGGAGAGGAGGGTCGTCTTTCCGCTCCCGTTCTGGCCGACTATCCCTATCCTCTCCCCCTCAACGTGAAAGGAAACATTGTCAAGCGCCCTGTTCCGCGAATCGTAGCTGAAGCTCAGGCCTTCGACGTTTATCTCAATCGTCACGTCAGGCCCTCCTTGACGCCACTATCAGCATGAGGATGCCGATTATCACGAAGCCCACGTTGAGCGGGAAGGAAATACCAAAGCCATACTTTAACCAGCCGTTCCAGTCCTGTTTGGGAACGGTGTTCCCCCAGCCGAGGAAGATTGCAACCACTGGTTTTGATTCGGGGTTGATGTACTCCTCCGGAACGATCGTCCGCAGGAAAGTGGCATTGGTCGGATGTATGTTGATTGGAACGAAATGGCCGTCTCCAAAGATCACGTACATCCCCCTCGTATCGTTGCCAACGCACATGAATGCCCTCGGCATACCGTAGAACTTGCTGGGAAATGTGTTGAACGTGTCGTTCAGCCAGCAGCCCGGGAGGGGCTTTGGGGATATGAGGTGTTCTATCAGGTCATCGTTAGCCTGGACCGCCTTGTGATACTCTCCAACCTCATGTACTCCTCCCGAGGCGTAGAATGGAAACTTTGGCAAAAGGTTGGGATTGAGGCCTCCTTTTCTCCCACTAAGATTGTATACATCATATCCGACCTCGTACTCGTCATTACCGCGGTAGGTGGGGTTAATCACGAGGCCAAGATTAAATAACTGACCGCTCTTATTATCTGGGAATGGGCCGATTAACATGTAATAATCAAGAGAACTGCCATTGGTGATAACTCCCTTGTGGGGAACGTGAGAGTAGGTTCCGAAATAATAAGAGGCCGCCGGAACAAAATTGACCAGGATGCCGAAGATTATCAACAGCAGTGCGACAGTTTTATATGCTCTACCTCTCATTTTTTGACCTCCCAAATATAAGATAACTGAGTAAAAACATATAAAATTATAAGTTTTGCTGTCTGTACTTTAATTAATTTTGGATGATGAACATACTGTGAGAGACAGATGATAGTACATTCAAGCAAATTTCAATAGATATTTTCGGTATTTAAGTCCCCTGATTGATGAAATGACAAACACTAAAGATTTATAATCTCACATCCCAACCCCCATCCATGACCGAGCCGAAAGATATCGTCCTCAAGGAGAGCGAAGAGGTTGAGGGAACCCCGATAGAGGGGCCATGGCTTGATGATGTTTCCAGCATTGAAGAGGTCCTCGACTACTATGAAAGAATAGGTTTCCAGGCGACCCACCTCGGGAAGGCCATCGAAATCTGGAAGAAGGTCGAGAAGAGGCGCGCCGAGGGGAAAGAGGTTAGAGTCTTCCTCGGATACACCTCAAACATCATCTCCTCCGGCCTCCGCGAGCTGGTTGCGTGGCTCGTTAAGGAAGGAAAGGTAGATGTTATTGTAACCACCGCAGGGGGAATCGAGGAGGACTTCATAAAGACGCTCAAGCCCTTCATCCTCGGCGACTGGAACGTCAACGACGCCCTGATGCGCGAGAAGGGAATAAACAGGATTGGGAACATCTTCGTGCCCAACGACCGCTACATAGAGTTCGAGAAGTACATGATACCCTTCTTCGAGAGGGTTCTTGAGATGGAGAAGGAGCGCGGGAAACCTCTCACTGCCAGCGAGTTCATCTACGAGATGGGCCGCTACATGGATGAGAAGCTCGGAAAGGAGAAGGAGAAAAGCGTTATCTACTGGGCCTACAAGAGGAACGTGCCGATCTTCTGCCCGGCAATAACCGACGGCTCGATAGGGGATATGCTCTACTTCTTCAAGGAGGAGCGCGGTGATAGAGAGCTCATCATAGACATCGCCAACGACATAGTGAAGCTCAACAACCTCGCGGTTACCGCGAAGGAAACGGCCTCGATAATCCTCGGTGGCTCACTTCCGAAGCACGCCATAATCAACGCCAACCTCTTCAGGGGCGGGACTGACTACGCTATCTACATCACAACAGCTATCCCCTGGGACGGCTCACTGAGCGGCGCGCCGCCTAGCGAAGGCGTCAGCTGGGGCAAGATAAGGGCAAAAGCTGATTACGTCGAGATATGGGCCGATGCAACGCTAGTCTTCCCGGTGTTGGTGTGGAAGGTTATGAAGGGCTAACCCTCGAGCTCTTCATATTCTTCTACGAGCTTCAGAATCTTATCCTCCCCACCCGGCAGCACGAGCGGCCTCGAGAGGTGCTTCCTCGCATCGGGCGGGACTTCATAGATCTTCCTCTCCAGATCGCGCGGCACTTCAACGGGAATAAGCTTCTTCGGCATCTTGTAGCCACAGCGCTTGCATTTAAGGTAGTCGCCCTTGCTCTTCATCGTCCCGCCGCACTTTGGGCACTTCGGCTTTCTGTACTCGATTTTGGGAACGAGCTTAACGGGATAGAACTTCTCGAGGTTGAGCGTTAGAATCCCCTCATGCTCCTTAACTCCTCCGGCAGCGATTATCTCATCCCCCGGCAGGAGCTTTCTCACCCAGTTGCGGAACTTCTTGGTCGGCTCGAACGCTGCCACACGAATCTTCCCAGTTTCATCCTCAAGCTCGAAGAAGACGTGCCTTCCACGCTCCCAGTAAGGGCCAGCTACTTTTCCCCTCACCACCGCGCTGTCATAGAGCTTGAGTTCACCTATTTTCTTCGGCGTTAGGTGATCGTCGGTGTTCTGGTTCGTCTTGTAGAGCTGGTAGAAGGCAACCGGCTCCTCGAACTCGACCATCTCGAAGACCTGGAGGACTTTAGCTTTGTTAATCCCCCTGATTCCAGCCAAAACAGGATCTTTTCCGTGGGGCGTTATCAGGACGGTTCTCTTGTATGGGTCAATGTTGTCGTAGCTGAAGGGATAGGCCCACTTATCCGCCAGAAAGACGCTCTCCGCGTTCACCCGCCGGGGAGTTCCAAAGTTCTCCGGTTCCCTGTAAACGAGAAGCTCATAGGTGAACCTCTCCAGGGGGTAGCCTATCGCAGCGAGCGAGCCGATTACGCCCCTCCCGAGCTTGAACTTGAAGTACTCCGCTCCAGCCTCCCGCGCGACTTCTTCAGCTTCCTCGATGGTCACGTGCTCCCTCAACGCTTTCTGTGAGAACTCCCTCAGCTCATCCGGGACTTCACCCTCAAGGAAAACCACGCCAGGGTTCGTGTTTTCGTGTTCAAAGTCAGCGAGCTGGCTCACGTAGAAGAGAACCGTGTCCTTGATTTCAGGAATGATCTTCTCGTCCGCCTCGAAGGTCATGACAACTGCCCCGTTACCCCTCGTTTTGTAGGGAATGTTCGGGTTGAGTCGGATGAGCCTAGGGAGATCGGTGGGCTCCGCTATCCGGGAAAGCTCGCGGTAGAGGAGTGCGCCGAGATAAGTCGTGCACATGCCGTTTGGTGAATCGGTGTCGTCGATTCCGATGTGGAGGAGCATGTTTGAAGAAAAGTGGAGGGGGTTTAAAAATCAACCGCCGAAGAGCCATAGCACAGCATTCGGGAAGCGTTTGCCCCAGTAGTACTCGTTGTGCTCTCCTCCTTCATCGACCACGACCTTGAGGTTCTTCCCTTCCACGTAGCCCTTCTCCTTCAGAATTTGGACCATTTTCTCGTTGCTCTCGGCGAAGGCGGTTGGGTTGTCCCCCTCATCCGTCCCCCAGTCAAGGTAAATCCTAACTGGGCCGGAGGTAGAGTTCTTCACGAAGTCGTAAATTTGGGGGTTGAACCAGAAGGCCGAGCTCATCGCTCCTACGTATTTGAACGTCTCGGGGTAGGCAAAGCCAGCGTAGACCGCCATCAGCCCACCGAGCGAGGAGCCCATTATCCCGGTCTCGTTGGGAACGGTGCGGTACTGGGCGTCGATGTACGGTTTGAGGGTCTCGACTATGAAGCGAACCATTGCGTCGCCCTCGCCGCCCCTTCCGTACTCCCCGTTCACCCATGGGGCGTATTCATCGATCCTCTTATCTCCGCCGTTGTCGATACCGACAACTATCAATGAGAAGCCGCTCTCGTTGTAGAGCCTTTCGAGGGCCTCGTCGACGCCCCATTCACCTGCGAATGAAGTTGCGCTGTCGAAGAGGTTCTGGCCGTCGAACATGTACAGGACAGGGTAGCGCTTCTTTTCTTTTGTCTCGTAGTCTGGTGGGAGGTACACCCATATCCTCCTCGTCCTGTTGAGCTGGGGGATGAACATCTTGAACGTCTTGACGTTTCCGGTTACCGTGTGTTCGCCAACCCCTACTTCCTCCACGTAGTCGCGCCAGTTGTAGACGGTGAACTCGTAGGTCCCGCTGCTTCTGAAGACAAACCTCCGGTTTGGAATCTCCTCGCCGTTCTTGCCCTTCTCGACGGTCTCCCAAGAGCCGCGCGTGAACTTGAACTCTATGACCTTTCCACGGGGGAATTCGAGCGTTATCGCCCACTTCCCATCATCGCGCTTCTGGAGTTTGTACGCCTCATCTCCCGGGTTCCACCCATTAAAGTCTCCCGCTATGTAAATCGAGTCGTTCTTGGGGGTGTAGTCAGGGACCGAGACAATGAACGTAACTTTGACCGTCCCTGATGTCTCAGCGGTACTGGTGGTTGTAGTGGTCGTGGTTGTCGTCGTTGTGGTGTGGGTGTGGGAGATAGCGGTGGTCGTGCTCGGGCTTGCAGTTACAGTGGAGCTTGGAGAGGTCCTTGTCTCGGAGGCCGTGCTCGTGATGGGAGCTGTTGATGTTGTTTGAGTGGTAGGACTTCCGGAGGCCGGGGTTGCGGTGGTTGACGTTCGGCTGGGAGAAGACGATGCTGTCTTCTCGCCCCCGCCCATGCATCCGCTCGACGCAACGATTAAAACTGATACTATGATGGCTAAGAGCCTCGCTATACCGGGTTTCATGTTATCACCGTCACTGATTTGGGAATGGACTTATTTTTCTTTCGAAGCCCAGAGCTGACCACCGCGGAAACGTTTTATTCTCTGGCTCCAAAGTTCTCCGGTGATAGAATGGGCAGGGAACTCACCCACGTCGATGAGAAGGGCGTCAAGATGGTTGAGGTGGGCCACAAGGACGTGGTCTTCAGGAAGGCCGTTGCAAAGGGCAGGATAAGGCTGAAGCCGAAGACGATAGAGCTTATCAAAGCCGGGAAGGCAAAGAAAGGGAACGTCATAGCGGCGGCGCAGATAGCTGGCATTCTGGCCGTGAAGAAAACGCCGGAGCTCATCCCCCTCTGCCACCCGATACCGCTCACCGGCGTCGACATTTCGTTTGAGTTCGGGGAGGATTACATAGAGGCCACCTGCGAGGTAAGGGCCTACTACAAGACGGGCGTCGAGATGGAAGCCCTCACGGGCGTCAGCGTTGCCCTTCTGACGATATGGGACATGGTAAAGGCAGTGGAGAAGGACGAGAACGGCCAATACCCGTTCACGAGGATAGAGGGCATTCACGTCGTCGAAAAGGTGAAGGGGTCTGGAGGGTGATCCACCCGTTTATTTTACACTTCTTTTGAAAGTTTCGTCCTAACAGGTGGATAAGAGACCAGACCCCGTTAATTCAAAAGCCTGCAGGGAAAATCCAATTTTAGACCCAGACTTGCAGACCGAGTGCCTTCGTGCAACGCCGGCCTTGTGGAGGGATCCACTGAAGAGGGACTGTCTGTCAAAGAGAAAACCTTTAAAGTTTGAAAGCCAAACTTAATGTGTGGAATATAAAACTCGAGGTGAGAGGATGCCATACGCTGGATTCGCCAGGACCTCTGTTGGACCGCTTAAGACGTGCGGGCCCATACTGAATGAGCTGGAGGGGGGATTCCATGTGACGTTCTCCAAGCACCATTGGGATTGGGATATGCCCTTTGGACTCGTGATCGCGGAAACTGACAGGGAAAACATCGCAGTCCGCTGGACTCTCTGGGATGGGTTCGGGCTTAGACTGGAGGAGATCGATAAAGAGGCCTTTGAAGACTTCCTCGAAGAGGCCATCGACTACATCGGTGGTGATTAAATTATGGAAGAACTCAATCGTGTAATTAATGAATTCAATAAACTTCACGGCAGTGAGGCCGTTGCAAGGATACGAGAAATAACCGGTGACGAGATCATCCTGGAATTTGAGGGATCCTTCTGTGCCACCTGCGGCCTCTACGATTACTTTGAGGATATCAAGTGGGATGCGATGGACTTTGGACTTAGGATTGAGCCCGTCGAAGTTCTTGAAGCGGAGGAGGATGAGTTCGAACACGGCCGCTACGTTGTGAAGTACAAACTTCTCGGCAGGGATAAAGGCAAACCTTAGGTTCAGGAAACATTTTTATACATCAACGGACAAATAAGGTTGATGATTTTCAAGGTGGTGTAGATGACAGTCAAAAGGGCAATGACAAGGAAGTTTCTGGAGGAGGCCTTTGCCGGGGAGAGTATGGCTCACATGAAGTACCTCATCTTCGCCGAGAAGGCTGAGAAGGAGGGCTATCCAAACATAGCCAAGCTCTTTAGGGCTATAGCCCATGCCGAGTTCGTTCACGCCAAGAATCACTTCATAGCCCTCGGCAAGCTTGGAAAGACTCCTGAGAATCTGCAGGCGGGGATAGACGGTGAGACATTCGAGGTCGAGGAAATGTACCCGGTTTACAACAACGCCGCCGACTTCCAGGGTGAGAAGGACGCGGTTAGGACAACCCGCTATGCCCTCGAAGCTGAGAAGATACACGCCGAGCTCTACAAGAAAGCCAAGGAAACCGCGGAGGGCGGAAAGGACATAGAGATAGAGAGGGTGTACATCTGCCCCGTCTGCGGCTACACGGCTGTGGATGAGGCGCCCGAGTACTGCCCGGTCTGCGGGGCACCGAGGGACAAGTTCGTGGTGTTTGAGTGATCCTTTCTTTCTTCTACTTCTCAGGTTTGAGGCGCAAACCTTATAAGGACGACCTAACAACATTAGGATGGTGAAAGAAATGGCGAAGTGGAAGTGCTTAGTTTGTGGATACATCTATGATGAGGATGAGGGGGACGAGGACAGCGGAATCGCCCCCGGAACCAAGTTCGAAGACCTTCCGGACGACTGGGTCTGCCCGCTCTGCGGCGCTCCCAAGGACATGTTTGAAAAAATTGAGTGAGGTGGTGGAAAATGCTTAGCGAAACCATAAAGAGTGGAGACTGGAAGGGGGAGAAGCACGTCCCCGTTATAGAGTACGAGAAGGAGGGCGACCTCGTCAAGGTCGAGGTCTCCGTTGGAAAGGAGATACCGCACCCGAACACCCCGGAGCACCACATAGCCTGGATACAGCTCTGGTTCCAGCCCGAGGATGGGGCCTTCCCGATACTCGTTGGGAAGGTCGAGTTCAGCAACCACAGCGACCCGCTCACCGAGCCGAGGGCGGTCTTCTTCTTCAGGACTCAGAAGAAGGGTAAGCTCTACGCACTCAGCTACTGCAACATTCACGGCCTCTGGGAGAACGAGGTTGCGCTCGAGTAATCTACCTTGTATCCATTTCCTTTTCTGCTGTATTTCAATGTTTTTGCAGGGGGGTTAGATTCTTGATCATATACAGCAAGATTTATTAGGATTTGACAAGAAGTTACTCCTGGTGATGGAGTATGTCAAGAATTTCCACGGGGATTGAAGGCCTCGACGAAATGCTCAACGGCGGCCTCATCCCCGGTAGGGCGTATCTCGTGAAAGGTGGACCTGGAGCAGGAAAGACGACCCTTGCTATGCACTTTCTTATGGATGGCGTTAAAAAGGGGGAGAAATGCTTGTATGTCAGCCTTGAAGAGCCGGTCTCTTCTCTCAAAGAGGACATGAGAAACTTTGGCTTTGACCTTGAGAATCCGAATATAAAGCTCGTAGATGCGACACCGGTTGGGGAAAAGAGGAGCATTTTTGCAGACGTTTTCTACGAAGACTTTGCGGTCAGCTTTGAGAAGCTCACGAGAGCAATAATCCAAGAGCTCAAGGCAGAGAAATACTCAAGAGTGGTCATAGACCCCATAACAATGCTCAAGCTCACGATTAAGGACGAACTTGAGTATAGAAGAACCTTCATGTCGTTTTTAAAGGTGGTGGCCAGCCACGGAGCGACGGTCATCTTCACCTCGGAGCTTGCCGAAAGCGACGTTGAGGAGTACCTGGTGAGCGGCGTTATAGAGATGAATGTAATCGAAGGACGTGGAAAGCCCCTCAGGGGCATTAAGATCAGGAAGTTCAGGGGAAGCTCCTTTGACGAGGAGACAAGACCGTACAAGATAACCGACAGGGGCATAGTAGTTTACTCCCGTGAGTCTATATTTTAAAGTTTCTGGACGGTAGGGAGATGAAGCTTGGGGTTCCAAAGCTCGATGAGCTCCTTGGGGATATTGAACCAGGGAGCACACTGCTTATGCTTACGGTGGGAGACCTTGGAGTGGACATCTTTTTTAACTTCCTCAAGGGCAACGAGGAGAGGGCGATAATATTCGCAACATCCCAGATCAAGCACTTTCTGCTTGAGAAGAGAAGAATAACGAAGGCAAGGTTCATTACCCTCGGGGAGGAGGTAAGCCCGCAAAACCTCTTTGAGACAACGGACCTGATAAGAAACTTGGCAAAGGAGAGTTACATAGGCGTGTTCTTCTTCCAGCCTCTCTTCCTTTTCCATCCAGTCGAAGTAGTTCAGAAGTTCTTCGCCCAACTCACGAAGATAGCACTCGAACGTCGTTTCATACTCCTGGCAATCTTAGACAAGAGGTTCCTCAAGGAGAGGGAGATAGCGGGCTTTGAGGCCAGCGCCACCCACGTCCTCGAAATATCGGAGACAATCTCCGGGTTTACGATAGTCTGGGGAATACGGGTGAAGAAGTCCCCCTCAGGGGTAAGCGGGTTCTACAGGATTGAATTCAGGGACGGAAAGGTTATCGTGGGTGAGGCCCTTGGATGAGGAGCCCCTCGTTTACCTGCTGGTGATACTAACGACGCTGGTGGCGTTCGGTTACCTCTCCCTCACTCTAAGGAAGCTGGGAAACTGTGTGGAAGGATGTAAAGGGGCATTTAAAATCAATATCCTGGGAATTTTTATTACCGGAGCCTCGCTGGTTCTCTGGAGAGTCATTTTCTCTCCCCCCGTCCCGGGGTACGTTTTTCAGGCCGGCGCTCTGGTGGGGGTGCTCCTCTACGTTCTTTCTATAGTGACGTTCAGGGCATTCCGAATCAAAAAAGAGCTCCTCCTCCAGATCGCGGCAGTGTTCCTTCCGGTCCTTGTTGTCTCACTGTACGCAGGACAGACCTCGGAATTGGGATTATTAGTGTTCATAGCATTTTTTGAGTCAATAATGCTGCTGGCACTATGGTGGTTTCTCTCGGTGGAGATGCTCACGCACTTTGAAAAAAGAAACCTGCGCATAGCATCGTGGCTCGTGGTCTTGTTTGCGTGGTTGAGGTCATACCAGCTAACCCGGAACGGTATTTGCCTATTCTATACTGCACTCATGGTCATGTTCACTTCCTCAGTGCTCCTCCTGTACTCGGCCATGGTTGTCTATGAAAGGGCCTCAAGGTGGTTGTGATGGAGTGCGTGATCATGGGGATACCGGATTTCATACTCGCGGTTTTCGCCATTGTGGGATTCCTTTCAAGGAGGAACCCGATCATGTACCGCTCCCCATGGGCGCTGGGTGTAGGTGCCCTTCTTCTCATCACTTCACTTCTGGAGGTGGGGGGAGTTGACTATTCCTGGATATCCCTTCTGGAGTTTACTATCATTCTGATGGCAGGAATTCAGATAGAGCGCTTTGTCTCAACAAATACGGGCAAGAAAGCAATGTACTGGCTCTTCGGGTTGATTACCCTTCTCGTCCTCCTAACAGTAGCAGTTACCGGAAGCTCCCTCTACTTTGAAGCTGGTCTTTTGATAATCCTTGGGACAGCGGCGATGAGGTTCAGCTCAATGGAGATGATCTTTGGGACGGAGATCAGGTTCCCACTCCTCACCGCGGGGGTGATGGCCTTCGTATCAGCACTCTCACTCTTTCTGGGCTTCAGGATGCTCTCTGCTTTCCTGTACACAGGAACGCTCGTCCTCCTGATATTGACGATAGTGGAAAACGTGATGAGTGTTAAAGGAGAGAGTTCCTGAGCTTTCAGTTATACACGACAGAACTAGCGCTTTAGTGGGAGCTGGAAAGTCACGTTTTCCTCTCCTTCAAACGAAACGACGACGGTGCTGGCGTTTCCCGGAGCCTGAAACGTTATTCTTACAATACCCACCCCTGGTGTTCCAAACAGATTCTCAAGGGCACCGCTGGCTTCCATGGCCTCATATGTCCCGGTATTCAATTTATTTCCATCAACATAAACTTCGACCTCGCATGTATGGGCGGAGTATGTCATTACAATGCCCTCTTTAGTCACCTTGTAGTTACTCCCGCAGGTTCTTGGAGCATAGAGGAGAGTTAGATCGAGGAGGGAGCCCTTGGCTTTCCCATACAGCGCTATTTTCTCTGCCTCATTTACAATGGAGAAATCGTAATCTGGTGTGACCGCATAATAGGCGAGTCCCCCTATCAGCAGTGCTGAAAGCGCTATCCCGCCGATCTTCTTGATTGCTGCGAAAGGTAGGTAGTCGACCCTGCTCCCGATGAGGGGCATCTTCCAGAGGTAGAACATCTCGATGAATCTGCCGAGGGTGAAGAGCGGTACTCCGATGAGCAGGGGAAATAAAAGTGCGCCGATGAGAACGACGTTCCCCGCGAGGTTAAAACCAAGCTCTTCCGTTTCCCCAGCAAAAATACCCATTCTGATCCTGTAGAGAACCGCGGCGGCAACGAAGAACGGATAACCCGCTAGGAGCGTGAAAACCATTCTGCCAAATCCCCACGTGGGTGAGAGGGCTGTACGATGAATCCACCAATTTATGGCGAGAATTCCAGCGGTCATTAGTCCGGCCTCTGCGATGAAGAGGATCAGCGGCCGGGAGTCAATGTCGACGCTCCAGAGGTAGAGGCCCCAGGTGTAGAGGATAATGCCGATTCCAAAAGCGAGAAGCCCAGCGGGCCCAAAATACGCGCTTAGAGCCACCAGTCCCGCACCGATCAGGAGAAATTCCCTCTCCCCAGCGAGGAGTGCGTTCTTTCTGTGTCCCATTGTACCACCTGAAATTCGTTGCAACTTTCAGTATTTAACGTTTCTTCCGGTCGGCAGTATAAGGTGTTGGTAAACTTTTTCTGAGGGCGGTTCAATTATGATGGGGTGAGAACATGGAGGCAACGAAACTAGCCAGAAAGTTCTATACTGACGAATATCAGGATTCTGTTCTCTACGCTAGGCTCGCCAGAGAAGAAAAGGATGAAACCCTCAAGAGGGAGTTTTTGAGGCTTTCAAACATAGAATCAAAGCACGCGAAGTTCTGGCACGATTTCTTGGTCAAACGGGGTGTTGAGGTTCCCCGCGTTAAAGTTGGAAGGCTGAAGCTCCTCTCGGTTAGGATCCTCAGAAAGCTCCTTGGGCCGGGGGCGGTTGCCTCGCTCCTTGAAATGGGAGAGAACTCAGCGGTTGAGAAGTACTTTGAGTTCCTCACAAGCTTCGAGCTGGAGGAAGGGGAGCGAAAAGCCCTCTCCGCGGTGATACTTGATGAACTAGAGCACGAACACTTCTTTGCCGAGACCAAGAAGCGGTTCCACACTGAAAACATAAGGGACTTCGTTCTCGGCATGAACGACGGTCTAGTTGAGCTTTTGGGAGCGGTTACCGGCCTCTCGGCGGTTTACGTCAACGCCCCCAGGATAGTGGGGATAAGCGGCCTCATAGTGGGTGTAGCGGGGGCCCTTTCGATGGCAATAGGGGCGTTCATCTCTGTGCGCTCCCAGAGGCAGGTCAACGAGAGCGTTAGGAAACGTATGGAGGTCCTCTTTAGGGTTTCCCCCGACAGGGCCAGGGAGGAACTTCTAGACAGGCTCAGGGACAGCGGCATGCCTGAGGAGATAGCCGAGGAGGTCGCCCAGAAGCTCGCCTCCAACCACGAGGCACTCATGAAGCTCCTCGTGGGGGAGGAGGAAGGGGAAAACGAAGTCCGCTCTGCCCTCTACACGGGCCTCGCGTACATCTTCGGCGTTTCGTTCCCCGTGCTACCCTACTTCCTGGCGTCATCATCCCTAGCGGCACTTCCCTTCTCTGTACTCCTGGCGGGAACGGCTCTGGCCATCGTGGCGACGCTTATATCGGTGCTCTCTGGGATCTCAATAAGGACGAAGGTCTTGGAAATGGTCACGACCGGCCTTGGGGCGGCCTTCCTGAGCTATCTCTTCGGCAGGCTGATGGAGAACCTATTCCACATCTCTGCCCTCTGATTCATTTTCGGATTTTTAGGATAAATCCCCATTCATGGGGCTTCATACTCCTAAAGCAGGAAGAAGAGAAGTCGGAGATGGGATCGAAAGGATAGAAATTAAATCTTAAGGGTGGTTATCCCTGGAGTTCCTGCGCCTTCTTGGCTAGGGACTGGAGCTGGGCTTCAAGCTTCTTGAGTCCCTCTTGGGTCTTAACTATGGCGTCATCGTATTCCTTGATCCTCTTCTCTATGAGTTCAACGGCTTCATCAAGCGGCCTCTCAGCGGAGTAGCCCGCTCCCATGCTGATGATGGCGTTATCCTTGTCCTCTATAATTCCCTTGAGGAAAGAGCCGCCGCCTATCGGCACCAGGATCTCCAGCTTCTCGCCTTCCATGTTCTTCAGACCTTCAAGGGTTTCCTTAACGGCCGTGAGTTCGTTTCTTGCCAGTGTGAGGAGTTCCAAGTTCTGGCTAAGGAGCTGTGCCTGCGCCTGAAGGAGCTGGTACTCGTAAGCTAGTCTTTCAAGCTTCTCGTTCTTTCCGACGTTTTCGGCCATTTTCATCACCGGGGGGAATTGGAAGGGCGGCTTTAAAGGCTTTCCCTGTCCCTCTTCTGTTTGAATATGTCCACACGCGTTATGATGCCCACTATTTTTCCGGTCTTGTCCTGGACGAGAACGGCGGGATGCTCCTCGAGAAGGTATTTCACGGCTTCAATGTCCTCTTCCTCAGTAACTATAGGGAAGGGTTCGTCCATAACCTCCAGAACCTTTCTGTCGTAGATGTCTTCGTACTCGAGGCTCCGCCTCACGAGGGATTTCTCAGTAACAGAACCGACTACTTTCGTGCCGCTTATAACGGGGATTTGAGAGATGTTGTGGGAGTTCATGAGCCTGATGACGTTCTCGACCTTCTCGTACGGCTTGACGGAGATCACCGGGGACGACATAACGTTCTTTGCTTTTGGAATGGCTTTCTTGCACTCCAGAAGGGCCTGGAGGATCCTGTTGAAGGTTGAGAGCCTCGGATCCACTTTTCCGCTCTCCAGCTTTGCCACGTAGGCCTGGGTGACCCCCGCCTTCCTAGCGAGCTCTTCCTGCGTTATTCCAAGCTCCTTGCGTATCCTCTTGATGATCGCTGGATCTATTGGACGTGGGATGTGCACCATAATGCCCACCGGTTATATCTGGCCGCTGAAGGTTAATAAAGCTTAGGCTGGGGAAGGGTTTTAAGGTCCTGCGGTGAACCAGTGGAAGATGAGGGCGTTAAAATCAGCCGGCCTCCTAATGCTGGTTCTATCCATTACCGTCGTCGGGTTAGCAGTCCCCACCATAAACGTCAGTGTAGAGGAGATTGGGGAGGGTTCCCAGCGGCTGGTTTCGCCGGTCCTGGACGGTTCTATATGGTTCAATCTGGGGCTCAGCGGGGGCGAACTCGTCTTTCCGCGGGATCTCCCCTCCGGGACTCGGATCTATGTTTCGCTCGAGGACTCGAACAATAACACCGTTGCGTACAACTATTCCATAACACTTTCAAGTGATCTCCCGGCCGGAAGCGTCCTTGGATATTCACTTGAAAACCCCAGCAACGCCGCCAGGACGGATGTTGTCAGGGCCGTTGTTACGATCGTAACTCCAAATTATCAGACGACGCTGACTTCCGGGACCATAACCGTGAATGTAAGGGAGATTGGGGTGGGAATAGCCAACACTACGAAGTTCTGCACCCCGATAACCATAGCAGAGAGAAGTGGGAACGACCTCTACAACTACAGCGTTCTGATTGCGCTGGACGACTCGGGCAACACCGATTCCGAGCTGTGGAAAGTTGACTGGAACGTTATAAACGCGAGCAATCTGTACTTCACCGATGAAAACGGCAGCCCCCTCTATTTCTGGGTCCAGTATCTTGATGCAAACGCCAGGATCGCTTATCTCTGGGTTAAGCTCCCGAAACTCCCTGCAGATTCTAAGGAGGTCGTTTGCCTCAACTACGGTGTGTGGCCTAACCCGTATGCGGGCTATCACGACTTATATAAAACGTTCCTCTTCGTGGATGATTTCTACGCTTTCAACGCCTCAACATGGGAGAGCAACTCGCCGATAACGGTTAACGGCGGGGTTTTGCAGCTCTCCGCTGGACAGTGGTTGTGGACACGGAGAAGCTTCGGGCAGCATTACGCGGTCCACATAGCTGCTTACATGGGATCGGATGATGGGAGGAGGTTTGATAATGCCCCCAATAATGGGAACATCGTCTATTACTCCCTCGGACCTTTCCTCATGGGGTATATTGCCCCGGACAACACTGCATACGCGGACGGTGCTGGAGGCGCGTACATATTCGGAAGCTTACGCCTAGACGCCAAAGGCTCACTTAGGTTTGTCATCCCTGCTGATCCAGATTCCAGCGGATACTGGAGTGCCTCTGTTGCAAGCAACAGTTATCAACTACAGGCGGGAAGCTATATCTCCATGACACTGTACAACGGCAGGCTTAGTTTTTATCAAAAGACATCCGGCTTAGACTGGGGTAACATCAGCACGTACACGCAGATTTCAACCTATACTGTGAACGTAGATGGGGATGGAAGGATAGGTTTTGGCCAGTGGAGCGGAGGGCCCAGTTATTACGGATGGGTCGTGGTTCGGAACTATGCCGATCCGGAGCCTTCTGTATCCGTGGGGTATTGGTACTACAAACTCGTTTTCTACCCGCAACCTCCTGCCGCCGCGGCCACAGACTTCTCAACCGCCTCTCGAGCACTTCCGCTGAGATCAAGCAATGCCCTTCAGGAGGACGGAATGGGGCTTCTAGCGGTGCCCCTTTCCGGAACCCCTCGGGCGGTACTTCACGAATCCACACCCCAAACAGAAAACGGGGAGAGGAGAGGAAAATAATCCCCGGGAATCATCCGCTAGCGGCGTTGCTGGCATACCACTCTACAGTTCTTTTAAGGCCTTCCTCAAGACCCCACTCGGGCTCAAACCCAAGCTTTTTAATCTCGGAAATGTCTGCAAGGCTGTGCTTTATGTCGCCGGGCCTCGGCTTGTCGAAGATTATTGATCCGTTGGAGCCGGTTATCTCGATTATCTTGGTCGCCAGCTCAAGAATGCTCGTCTGCTTTCCAGTGGCAACGTTGAAGACTTTTCCGTTGGCTCTTCTGCTCTCGGCAACGAGTAGGTTTGCCTTGACCACGTCCTTGACGTAGATGAAGTCCCTAGTCTGCTTCCCGTCGCCGAAGATGACTAATGATTCCCCTTTCAGCGCGCGGTTTATGAAGATGCTTATAACCCCCGCGTACTGGTTGAAACCCTGCCTCGGCCCGAAGACGTTGAAGTAGCGGAGCGCAACGACAGGAAGGCCGTAGAGCTCGTGGAAAACGCGGAGGTATTCTTCAGCCCCCCACTTGGTAACTCCGTAGGGTGAGAGCGGTCTCGGCCTCTCAGTCTCCTTCAGCGGAAGGTTCGGGTTGTCGCCGTAGACTGCGGCGGAAGAGGCGAATATCAGCTTTCCGTGCCCCTCAAGAAGGGCCTTCAGAATGTTGAGGGTTCCCAGAACGTTGACTTCCTCAGTGAAAACCGGGTCTCTAACGCTCTCGACGACGCTCACCTGAGCCGCCTCGTGGAAGACGTAGTCCGCGTTGCTTATAAGCTCAGCTATCGTTTCGTAATCCCTTATATCCGCTTTGACGAGCTTCGCTCCGGGCGGGACGTTCTCCTCCTTTCCGGTGTAGAGGTTGTCTATGATTATCACTTCGTTGTCCTTAACGAGCTCCCAAGCTATGTGAGAGCCTATGAAGCCGGCTCCCCCGGTTACAACGACGAGTTTATCCCTCAGCATGAACGAGATAGCTCCTGATTACTTAAAAATACTTCCTCTTTTTGACCATGTCTATCAGGAGATCCTTGTCGACCTCCCCTTCGACGTTCCCCACCATGTACAGGACGTCGGCTATTACAATCGCTGCCCTCTCCATCGTCTCCTTGCTCTTGTTCCATGGCATTGCGTACCTGAACTCGAGTATGTCTGCCAGATCCTCAAGGGACAGCTCGAGCACTATATTTCCGTTCGATTTGTCTCTAAAGACTATGCTCTTATCAGATAGTACAGGTTCAACTTCTACCATGGCCTTCCCCAAGTTATTTGGGCGTGAAAAGTTTTATCTTTTTCGCGTTCATCTTGATGTTGTTGCACCTCTAGGTGAGGTTTTGAATTGAACATTTTGATGTCAATTTCGAAACGATTATAAGGAACATATTAACATAAAATCCGGTAAGGAGCCATGCCGAGCTACATCGTTGTTGGTGGTCAATGGGGAGACGAGGGCAAGGGTTCCATAATAGCCTACCTTACCCTGAAGGACGGGCCTGAGGTGATAGCGCGCGGTGGCGTTGGAACGAACGCCGGCCACAGTGTTTTTATAAACGGGAAGAAGTACGCAGTGAGACAGCTCCCGACTGGCTTTATGCAGACCAAAGCCCGGCTTCTCGTTGGTGCGGGCGTCCTCGTTGACCCGGAGGTCTTCTTCCATGAGCTTGAGCATCTGAAGGACTTCAACGTTGCCGAGAGGGTTGGGATAGATTACCGCTGCGCGATAATTGAGGAAAAGCACAAACAGATTGACAGGAGCAACCACCACCTTCATGAGGAGATCGGAACCACGGGAAGCGGCTGCGGGCCTGCAAACGCGGACAGGGTCATGAGGACTGCGAAGCTCGCAAAGGACGTCAAGGAGCTTGAGCCCTACCTAACAGACGTCGCTGCCGAGGTGAACGACGCCCTCGACGAGGGTAAGCTCGTCCTCGTTGAGGGAACCCAGGGCTTTGGATTGAGCCTCTACTACGGAACCTACCCCTACGTGACTTCCAAGGACACCACCGCCTCGGCCATAGCAAGCGACGTTGGCATCGGGCCGACGAGGGTCGATGACGTTATCGTTGTGTTCAAGAGCTTTCCAACGAGGGTCGGGGCCGGCCCGTTCCCGACGGAGATGAGCCAGGAAGAAGCTGAAAAGCTTGGCCTCGTTGAGTACGGAACCGTCACTGGAAGAAGGAGGAGAGTTGGCTGGTTCGACTTTGAATTCGCCCGCTATTCTGCCAGACTAAACGGCGCCACGATGCTCGCGGTGACCATGCTCGATAAGTACGATCGGGAGGCCTTTGGCGTCACCGACTACGACAAACTTCCGAAGAGGGCCAGGGAGTTCATCGAGGAGATAGAAGAGAAAGTTGGAGTTCCCGTTGGCCTCATAAAGACCGGCCCGGAAATGGGGCACATAATAGACCTGAGGGAGAACATCTGACCCCGAAGCCGGAGACCTCATCATTTTCATTTCTGCTTTGAGGACTCCACGTGACTGGCTCTAAAGGGGGGAACGTCACATCCGCACTTTATTTCCATCTTTTCGTTTCATTGCACCTTCTTATCAAAGCATTCCGTTCCAAATTGATACCTCCGAATGTGGAAAGATATTTATCCCTCGGCGACACATGAGCTATGGGGGATTGTAATGAAGTGGGACGCATCGGTTCTCAGGGTTGCCCCGGAGGAGTTCATAGTCGAGGGGCTGTCAGAGCTCCTGAGAAAAGCTGGATTTCGAGAGGTTGGAAGGGAGTACAAGAGGATTGGGGAAGCCAGGGTTGCCATCGTCATAGGGGAGAGGGAGAACATATTCACCCGGAAGGAGACTATGATCATAGCCGTCAGCAGGGGGACTATCGAGGGAGAGAAACTCAAAAAACTCCTCGGGGATCGCGGGGAGAGCGCCGTCATCATACCCTTTGACGGAATTGAGGGAACTGTGGACGGGGTGAAGATCCTGACATTGGAGTGGCTGGCCGATGCCTTCACTCGGTACGAGATAAAGCCTCCCAGAACCATTCTCGAGAAGTTCCTTCCCCAGGAGGGTGAGGTGGACTTCCTGAGGGAGTTCGTCCTCGACGGTCCGCTCCTCAACCCTGTTTCCCCGTTGAAGCTCATTGAAGAGGCCAAAAAACTGCTCTCCTATAGGTACGGGGTTAATCCAGAGCTTATCCGGCCTGAAAAGTTGAAATTGAAACTCAGGGAAGTCCATGTCTTCACCTGGGCCTCTGGGGGAAACACGAAAAGGGCCCTAATCCGGAAGGAGGGGGTTGTTCTTGATGCGGATTCAGGGAAACTAAAGGGTTTGGCGATGAGGGTTCTCCTCGAGGACGTGGCGACTGTTCAGGCATCGGAGCTCTCGTTTGATAGAATCGATAGTCCAGAGGAGATGCTAGTGAGGGAGGCCACCAAAGCGGGGATTCTGGACCTGAAGACGGTTGAAGGGAGGAGGGCGTACCTACCGGTGGAGGCGGTTCTTGAGCTTTCAATTGGAGATAACAGGGCGACCGTGAAGTTCAACCTTGAAAACGGAATGGGCCAGGCCAGGGCGAGCCCCCTGAGGGAGGATGAGCTCATCAGAAAGGTCCTCACAGTTGCGGAAAGAGAAACAGGCGAGGAGCCATTCCTGACCGGCAAAGTCCGGAAGGGCAAGGTTCTCTTGGTGAGGGGGAGGACGGAGAGGTACGTCTTTGAGGGGGAGATAAACCGCTACAGCGGGGAGATAGGCCACTTTAGAAAGGCGCTCAACGAGGGGGCGATGCTCTCAATAATACTCGAGCGCTATCCAGATGGGGGAATAGTGGGTGTGGAGAAGCGGGGGGACTCGGTCATCGCGGACGTGCTCACGGAAAAAGCCCTGGTAGTTCTGAGGATCGACCCGGAGACGGGGGAGAGCGGTGAGGTAAAGAGGTTGATCCACCCGTTCCAAGTACTGGGAAGCATTCTGAAAGGCGATAACCTGCCGTTCAAACCGGAGGAGTTTTCCCTGAAGGTGGAGGGAGTGCTCTGGCACAGAAACGTTCGGGCAGTGTTCGAAGGCAAAGGTGTTACGGTGAGGGCCGAGTACAACGGGGAAACCGGTGAGATAGGTGAGAAGGAGATCGAAATAACCAGGGAAGCCGCTATACGGATTGCCCTCAGCAGATATGATGGCTTTAAGCTCATACTGGACGAGGAGAGCGATGGAACTTTCTACCTCACACTGGAGGGGGAAAAGCACCTCGTTAAGCTCAGGGTCTTTTCCGACGGCAGGATAGAAGAGATCGACCGCTTTTTGAAGAAGGAGGCCGTTGAGGAGATCGCCCTCCGGAAAGTCTCGGAAATCGATGAGGGCCCCGTTGTCGAGAGCCTCTCCCTCCGCGAGAACTGGGAGGTCGAGTTCAGCGGGGCAAAGAGGTTCGGCAGGATGGTCGTCCACAGAACCACGGGCGAGGTTCTGGCCTTTGAGAACCAGTATCTTGAGAGCTTTTTGGCCAAGCTCTTCAAGGAGCTTGTGGAGGAAGAATACGGGGACGAAGTCGAGGTGGAGTGGGTTCTCCACAACCTTGAAGAAGGGATCGCCGGCGTGAAAGGCTACGGAGAGAGGGGAACCTACTTCGCCAAATTCAACACTCACACGGGGGAGGTCATCTCACACGACTTCGTGCCGAGGGGAATAACATCAAAGATCCGCCTGGCCCAGGTGGAGAGCAGGTACCGGCCGTGAGGTGATTGGGATGAAGGTTCTGGAGTACAAACCCCCCAGTACCGTGATCGGAGGAGTGGTCGTTTTCACAGCCATTGCCGTTGTCTTCTTCGTTTTTGCCTTCCCGCTGACAGAAATGGCAGGAGCGGACTTCCAGCTGATATTTCTGACTTTCATGGCGATATTCTTTGCAGTTCCGGTTCTTCTTCTGATCAGGTTTAAGAACGCCAGGAGCAGGGTCTCTTCCTTCATGCGGGACTCGAGCATAGGAGAGACCGTAACCCTGCCCCAGCCCGTTCGCTACGAGGTCGGAACCTACACCTGCACCGGGGAGTGGAGAGGTAGCGGGAAGAACAGGCACTACTACACGTCCCACACGTTCAGGAGAGCCGAGATCGGGGAAGGACCGACAATAACTCTCCCCGAAGGTCCTTTCATCGCCACAGTGAAGCAGGACGACAGCGGCCTGATAGAGTTTCCAGCTGTGAGGATACTGAGTGAGCCGTATAAGAACATCCTGCTTCTCAAAATGTCCTCAAAGGGGGCGGTCAACGCCTCCGGCACAGTAGAGGTTGCCACGGAAAACGACTCCGCCCAGCTCTCCCTCAGGGGAGCTGGCAAATCCCTGTCCGGAACCGTATACGCCACCCTCCAAAAGGCGAGGAAAGCGAAGGTTGAGATATTCCACACCGCTTGGCAGGGGAACCGCTTCAAAATCGGAGAGGGAATAACCTTCGACTTCTCGAAGGAGCTTTTACCGGAGGGGGACACCCTAATAGTTGCCTACGACGGCTTCTCCCCCCAGGACTTCAGGAGGCTTATGAGGGAGGGGCAGTACATCATGGGACATGGGGTCTACGGGGTTAGACTGATCCTGGACATCCCATTCCGCCCCGACGTCGCTGAGGAGGGCTCCTTCGAGGTCGTTCTGGAGGAGGAAAAAGAGGAGGAGAGGGAAAAAGGTGGTGGGGATGGTTGGGGCTTTGAATGACGCTCCTTGCCTTAAAGTTTCGATTTTAATGGGGGTGCTTACCCCAGCCCTCCTATCCGCCGAAAGATCCACAGCAGCCCTCCGGCTGAGACGAAGGCCAGAGCCTCTATCAGTGCACCGAGGGCAAGCTTTTTCCCCGTCCCAATCTGCTTTCTCCTCCTTTTTCTGAGACAATCCCCTGCCGCGAGTACTGGAATGGCCTTGTAAGAGCCGTAAACGAGGAGAACGTAGAGCCATGCCACTGGGTTGAAGGAGAGGAAGACCGCTCCCGTCTGCTCCATTAGTATCCTTGTGGCGCCTCCTATCCAGAACACATCCTTCCAGGAATAGTCGTATTCCCTCACGGCTAATCCCCAGTACAGAACAAAAGGCAGGTAATAAGCAAAAGCGAGGTAAAGGTCGGCCAGCGGGTCCGGGTTGAGGAGTATCCTCTCCTCCGGGGGAAGCGTGAGGTTGTCGATTACGGCGAGCACTTCCACCAGGTAGGCGGATACCATGCCAACGAGCAGATAAGTCTTGAAATTGCCTCCATGGCGTTCATAGAGGGCCCATATTCTTTCCCTGAATTTGTGAACTGTACCCAAAACCGTGAAGATTAGCCACGTCGTTCCAAGCCACGGCACCATCAGGAGGGGGAGAAAAGTGGAAACATGAAAAAGGCGTTCCTTATTAACTTTCATCTCAGGCCCTCTCCGAATGCCCCACGAGCCACTCCACTATCGTCCTGTGGAACTCCTCACCCCACTCAGGGTCTTCGAATACCTCGTGATAGGCACCCTTGAACTCCCTGATCTCTTTATTCTTCACAGTGAGCTTTTCGAAGAGCTTCCTTGAGCCCTCTGGGGGCGTTATGATGTCGCCAGTACCCACCAGGAGGAGCACCGGAACCCTAATCCTGCCTGCTTCTCTGTGGGCCTTCTCCATGTTTTTGAATATGCTCATGCCGAGCTTTGCAGAGATTCTGTCGTGGACCAGGGGATCCTCGATGTAGTGCTTCACTGCATCCGGGTTTCTGGAGAGGAGATTGGGATCGATGCCGTTGGAGAGGATGAGGCCGGGGGTTATTCTCCCCAGGACTTTAGCGAGGGCCACCATGAAGCCCGGAGTCTTGGGGCTTTTTGCGAGTGCAGGAGATGAAGCAACGACGCCCCGTATCTTGTCCGGCCTCGTCTCGGCGTAGCGGATGACGGTTAGACCTCCGAGACTGTGACCAAAGAGGAAGGGCTTTTCACTCAATTCTTCAATTATTGAATCAATTATTTCCATAGCTTCTTCGACGCTTGTGTGGCCCCTTTTCCCCGGACTTTTGCCGTGTCCTGGCCAGTCGAAGGTATAAACCCCAAAGCCGGCTTCGTTGAGCATTGAGATCAGCTTTCCATACCTGCCGCTGTGCTCCCCGAGGCCGTGGACGAGGACGACCCATCCCCTTTCGGGAGTTCCAAATTTGGCCTTGTAGATTTCCATAAACTCACCATCCGTAAAAATGGGAAAATTAGATTTAACGTTTTTCTTGGGCTAAGAACTTAAGAAGAGAACGGGCTTTCCTTGAGCTTTTCGTTGGCAAAGCGGACGATTTTCTCGATGTCTTCTTTTATGGTGTCAGGTTCGGGCTTCATCTGGACGTAGAAGACGTTGGTTTTTGGAGTAAGCGCGACGTGCTTGATGTTGTGCGGTCTAGGCATGCTCTCCACGAGGGCCTTCAGGTTCTCCAGGTCCCTTCTCTTCTCGAACAAAGCTTCGTACTTTCTGCCGGCTATCTCGATCTCCTCACTCTGCAACAGGGGCTCGTTCTCAATGTTCGGCTTGAGCCTGTAGTAACCCTTCTGTATGAGGTGTGCCTCGCGCTTTATCTGGGCGAATGGCCTCACCACAACGTAGAGCTTGTCGTGTCTGCTAGTAACCAGTGAGATCGGGAAGTAGAGGATGCTGTGCCTGGGGAGGAGTGTGAGGGTGTACTCAAACCTCCTTATGTTGTCCCTGTTGATCTTGTAGTTTGCCCTAAAGCCGATGTATCCACCAAGCCAGACGTAGTCTTTGTCCTCGGGTTTTACTACATCCTCCACGGAGCGGAGGTAGTGCTGCATTAGCTGGAGGTTCCACTTTCTTCCTTTGTAGAACTGTATCGATGTCACAGCCGCGAGAATCATTATAGCCCAAATTAGAGTAGACGTCAGTTCCATCATCATACCTCCGTTTCATCGAGTGGGTAATACCTCTGCAGGGTTGTGTCGTCAACTATCTCAAAGTATCCCAGCCTATCCTCTAAAACGTTTACCATGTCCCGGACTATCCTGGCCTGGATCGGCCAGTTGACGGCCATGGCAAAGGGGTGAAGGGGCGTGTTCCTGGCAAAGGCAACGTATATGGTGACTTTCCCTTCCTCCTCCTCGACTTCGATCTTCGTGACGAGTCCTTCACTTACTATATCCATGTTCGTGAAAGGATTTTTCACGCCCTTCAGGAGCTCCAAAATATCTTCAGCCCTCAACCACCATACCTCCGAGCTTTTCCAGCCTCTCCAAGCCCCTGGGCTCCTCCGGGAACATCGGCACCTTTACTATTTCAACGTCTTTGAACTCTGCCATTATCTCCCTTAGAACCCTCTCCTGGGCTTCGAGCTTGACCTTTATCTCAGGTATCTCCCGCTCAACTGATATTACCTTGTTGATCACTATCATGTTGAAGGGCACTTTGAACTTCCTCAGGCTCTCGTGAGCCCTTCTAGTCTCGTACAGCGGCAGCATCTCCGGGTTCATCACCGCGATCACGCTCGTCCTTCCGGGATCGGTTAGGACGTCCTCGACGAACTCTACCTCTTTTCTGTACTTCCTCAGCTCCTTCATTACGGGGTCTTCCTCCTCGTCCTTGGGGAGGGTGAACTCCTGTCCCTCAAGCACGAACTTCTGATCGCCGTGAACCTTTGCTATCATTCTTCTCCTTTCGAGGATCTTTCTCCTGATTTCGATGAGCTTATCGGCCCATATGAGGGAAATGCGCGGAAGTGCCAGAACGCGCAGAGTCAGTCCAGTCGGCGGGGTGTCAAAGATTATCACGTCCCATTCGTCTCCTTTGAGCAGGATGTTCCTTATCGCCTCAAGCGTCGCATACTCCTCTATTCCCGGTGAGAAGCTGAGAACCTCAAAGTACTTCTCCAGGTTTATAACGGTCAGGTAGCGGTACATATGTTTGAGGTTGTCCTCAAGGTGCTTGAGGTAGCCCTTGATGAGCTTCTCCATGTCCAGCTCGCTGGCGTAGAGGTTCTCTGCGAGCTTCTTGGGCTCGTCAGTGAGCTTTGTCATAAAAACGTCGCCTAGGTTGTGCGCTGGATCGAGGGATACTATCAGTGTTTTGTAGCCCCTCTTCGCGAGGGCGACCGAGAGTGCGGCGCTGGTCGTCGTTTTTCCAACGCCCCCCTTCCCTATCACGAACACCGTCCTGAATCCTTCCTTCGGAAGCAGGAATTCCCTCATACGATCACCTCAATCTATGTCGAACATTCCGGCTATCTCGCCGAATATATCGTCCATATTAACGGCCCTCTGCTGCATAACGTGCATCTCCTTAACCATGTGGGGCATCAGCCTGACAACTAGGGTCGTTGGAGGGCTGGGAATGCCGACGAAAGAGCCCATAAGCACGAGTGCAAAGACGTTCTCAAGCTCCCTCTCCTCGAACTCTATGTACTCCGTCGACTGATCTTTGAAGGAGCTTCCAAACCCCTTGAGGAAGGCCCTTATATCTTCAAGTATCCTCTTCGGCATATCGATCCCCTCACACTCCTATCCACCCGGTTTTGATCGAGACTTCCTTCGTGCTCTTCTCCTCCATCACGTACAGCTCCCTTATCACGTAGGGAAGCAGCCTGTAGGTAAGCTCCGTTGGCGGATGGGGGAGGCCGATATAGTCACCAAACAGGATGAGCGCGAACACGTTCTCAAGTTCTTCCTCCTCCCATTTGATCCCCTGCGTGTAGTAAAGTTCAAAGCCCCTGTGGAACTCCCACAGGAAGGTCAGCGGAAGTTTGAGCTTTGAAAGAACCTTCTTCACTTCTTCTCTCATACCATCGCCCCTAAAGGTGGTAAAAAGAGAAAGGGCCTTCAGGCCTTTGCGGCCTCGTACTCCTCTGCTGGCCTCTTCCAAGCGATCCAGAAGTCCCAGGCCAGGAGGAAGTTCAGGAGCAGGCCGACGATGGTTATCAGGCCCACTGAGTACTTCGTGAGCGGTGTGCTTATTCCCGGTACGACTTCCACGAGGAACCATCCAAGCGCCAACGTTACCGTGATCCACAGGAAGAGCGCTGGAATGAGAACGGCCCAGCTCCACTTACCAGCTCTCTGTACTTTGGCAACCCAGAGGGCGGCGGTCATCATTGCAATGCTCGCGAGCATCTGGTTCATACCGCTGAATGCCGGCCAGAGGATGAGCCACTGGTTGCCCCAGGCAAGGGCGACACCGAGTATTGCAATGACAGTTGAAGCGACCCACTTGTTGGTAACGGTCTTCCAGAAGCCCTGGCTGGTGTCAACGACCATTCCAAAGACTTCCTGCCAGGCGAACCTTCCAAGCCTGGTGGCGGTGTCGAGTGACGTCAAGGCGAAGGCCGAGACCCAGAGGCTGGCAAAGACTGCACCTGTCTTGTACGGTATTCCAAAGGCGTCCTGCAGTCCATATGCGTAACTCTTGGCGAAGATGCCGACCTTACCGACTACCTTGGCCACCTTGGGGGCGTAGATGACGGCCCAGTTGGAGGCGTTTATGGTTATTCCAGCGTCAGCGAAGACCTTAATTCCATAGACTGATATTGAGGCTATGACAATTGTTGAAAGGAAGCCCTCGGTGAACATTCCGCCGTAGCCGACCATGAGGCCGTGTATCTCGTTGTCGAGCTGCTTCGACGAGGTTCCAGAGCCGACTATCGAGTGGAATCCACTGAGGGCACCACAGGCAATAACGAGCGGTATCGTGGGCCAGAACGGCGAGGGCTTGCCTCCGACGACGTGAGCGCTCCAGGTTGTGTATGCAGGGGCTGTGAAGGTTCCCTTACTGCCGACGAGGATGAACGCCAGTCCACCGAGTATGAGGCCGAACCACAGGATGTAGGCGTTGAGGTAGTCCCTGGGCTGTAGTAGTATCCACACTGGTAGCGATGCCGCAATTATGATGTAGAACAGCAGGAACGTTGCCCATGCGTGGAAGCTCGCGTGTATCGGGAACATGAAGCCTAGCCATACTGAGATGGCCACGAGGATTAGGCCTATAACCGTTGCTCCAGCGAAGTGCAGGCTCGTCTTGTACATGAGCCAACCGACTATCATGGCCGAGACTAGGAAGAGCAGTGCTGCGGTCGCCGCCTCGGGGGTCTTCGTGAAGATACCCGCGATAACGGCTGTGAACGCCGCCACAACTAGGAGCAGTGCGAACCAGATGTAGAGCTCGAAGGCTATACCGGTTCTCTTGCTCATGAGCTTTCCTGCAATCCACTGGATGGACTTACCATCGTAGCGGACAGATGACATCAGTGCGAGATAGTCATGGACGGCACCAATGAAGACGTTTCCGAACCAGACCCAGATCAGTCCCGGGAGCCATCCCCAGGCCATTGCAACTGCTGGGCCGACGATTGGGCCTGCTCCTGCTATCGATGCGAAGTGGTGTCCGTAGAGGACAAGCGGGTGCGCTGGAACGTAGTCCACTCCATCGTAGAGCCTGTGTGCCGGTGTGGGCCTGTTGGGGTCTGCACGTACCACTTTGTTCTGAAGGCTCTTTCCGTAGGTGAAGTACATGGCCACGTAGATGGTCGCGGCCAGCAGAATAACTACAGCAGAGTTCATATTTGCACCTCCATTTAAGTTTTGCGCTTCAATGTACACTTTTTAAATATAAATGCTTTTCGGCGAAAAACTGAAAATCTTTCGGCTTTTAACTGGAAGTTGAAGAGCCAGCTACGTGGTTCCGTGTTTTTGTTATAACACCCCTGTGGGGACATTTTGCCTTTTCATTCTTTGAAAGTGGCATCCTCCAATTAACGTCATTCCTCTGCCTTGATTTTTAGTGAGGTGTGCTCCTCCTTAAGGCGCTCGATCCTTTCAAGAAGCTCTTCTGAGAGCTCTTTCAGCCTTAAAGCCACTTCTTCGACTTCCTTTATTCTCTCCTCGAGCTCCCTCTCGCGTGCCTCGACCTCTTCCATGGCCCTGGCCAGGTTTTCCTCTTCCTCCCTCCTGTAGACCTCGATCTCAAGGTTTTCGTAGTCCCACACTATTTGTCCATCCCTTATTGAGAACGGAACCGTCACCCTGATGACGTCTGCCTTGTCGACCTTCATTTCAACCAGTCTGTCGAAGATGCGCTGGTTAAGCTCTCCTGCGGCCCTGACTACCTCTTTGGGCTCCACCCTCCTCCGGACCAGGGCGAAGAGCACCCTCCGTACTTTATGCGCGTAGCCACTTGCCCTCACATAGCCTGTACTCAGCTTCATGAGGATCACCAAAAAGTTATTCAGCTTTTGAGCATAAATGATTATTGGTGATCCCCCATGAACATACTGATATTCGGTCCCCCGGGTTCCGGGAAGAGCACTCACTCGCGGAGGATAGTCGAGGAATACGGCCTTGCCTACATTTCCTCCGGAGATCTGATAAGGAGGGAGATCGAGCGAAAGAGTTCCCTTGGGGTTGAGATGGAAGCTTATCTCAGCAGGGGAGACCTCATACCTGACACGATAGTCAACACCCTGATAATCTCAAAACTCCGCAGAAGGAGGGAGGGCTTCATACTAGATGGCTACCCGAGAACTCCGGAGCAGGTTATAGCCCTTGAGAACTACCTCTACGATCACGGAATAAGGCTGGATCTTGCAGTGGAGATATTCATCGATGAGGAGACAAGCGTCGAGAGGATATCGGGCAGGAGGATATGCCCGAACTGTGGGGCGGTTTACCACGTTAAGTACAACCCCCCGAAGGTTCCAGGAATCTGCGACGTCTGCGGCTCAAAGCTAATTCAGAGGGCCGACGATAGAGAGGAAGTCGTTAGGAAGCGCTATCACATCTACGTCAGAAACATGGAGCCCATAATAAAGTTCTACAGGGCCAAGGGCATCTACGTCCGGGTCGATGGGGACGGTCCCATATCCGAGGTCTGGAAGAGGATCCAGCCCCTCCTTGACTACATCCACGCCCGCGAGGAGAAGAGGAAGGAGCACGAGTGAGGATGATGCGGCGGTTGCCGAAATTTGTCTGTTCCTCCCAAGAACAGGGGGCTCAGTGCGGGAGAGTACCCTAATCCTGTGGCTTAAGTCAGGGGTGGAAACACCCAGAAAAGTACGCACACTTTCTTTCCTCCTTCAGATCATTCATCGGGCTGATCTGGGGATGGACGGGAGGTGGTGCGGGAAATCATAGGTGTGGGGGAGTGAAGAAGTGAGCGGAATACGACTCATAACACGGGAAGAAGCCGTAAAGCGGGCCGAGCGCATAAGGGACGAGTATAGGACTATCTCGGGGATTGAGTTCGAAGTGGAGCGGAAGTTCATCTCCCTGGAAGAAGTGGTGCCGACTCAGTCCGAGCTGAGCGAGAAAAAGCTTCTAGTGGTTCTTCAGGAGATAAAACACGGCTACGATGCCCCCATCATCGTTCTCCCCCACGCAGGGAGGTACTACATTCTTGACGGCCATCACAGGGCCTTTGCCCTCAAGAAGCTCGGCGTTATGGAAGTAGAGGCCCTGGTGCTCGTCCCAAGGGGGAAGTTCATCCCAGGAATTGTGAAGACCGCCGAGAAGAGCGGACTTAGAAGGCTCGAAGATATGAAAATCCGGAGGGGATGATCACCCCTCCCACACAACGTACTCCTTCTGGGTTATGAATACGGTCTCTAGTCTCTTCTTGTAGATGACAACGTTGTCCCCGTACTTCTCTTTGAGCTTTTCGATGTACGCATCGAACACATCTTTCGGAACGCTGACGTGGGCGGTTACTTCGTTGTCCCCCGCCTTGACGCTCAGGCTCTTCACTGGGACGTACGCTATAATGTCCTGGTGGGGTTCGAGGTAGAATTTGTCGCTGTAGATGTCCCCTCCGTTAGGTGTGACGTAGTAGACCACGCTCGCCCTCAGGGTTAGGTTGACGTTCTCGTAGTCTTTCCTGAAGGCTGCGGTGAGGCTCATATCGCCGCTCTGCCCCGGAGCTATCGGGAAGCTCGGGTTGACCTCCTTCCCGTTAACCTTGACTGGTCCATCGAGGACTCCAATAGGACCGTCCTGGAGGAGAACCATGCGGTAGCTGGTGGCGTTGGGAACGCTGAGGGTCACGGTTATGGGGGTCTCGTTTAGGTGGTCGATGTGGAGGTTCCGGGCGAGCACCTCTTTCTGTATCAGGGTTCCGTTCTTGTAGGCCTCGAATATCAGGGTTCCGTCCTTGACGTCCCTTCCAAAGGCCGATATGTAAATCCTGAAGGTGTGGTCGCCTATCGGAAGCTTTGTGGGCATGAACGTGGAGTAAACCTGCTGCCAAGTTCCGTTCTCGATCGTCCCGTTGGTGAGCATGTCTATCCTGTAAACGGCAAAGGGCTGGAACTTGTAGGTGTTGACGCCTCCTTCGGCCTTCACGAGCTTGAAGTTGGCCCTGAGCTTCATGGACTCGGTGATGTTCCTCGGGTTCAGGTAGATGAAGGCCAGCTGAACGAAGTTGCTGTAGGCGATCTTATCGTAGGCTAGCACTCCAAAACCCGGCGAGAACTTGTAGAGGACGTAGGGCACGTTGGACTGTTTGTTCTGGTACACCGAGCCCGTGCTCATGTCTATGATCGTGTCCGGTACGTACTGCAGAACCTGACCGTTCCTGTAGGCGACCCTGACGTAGTAGGTCTTGCTCTGGTTGTCGAACACTATCGAGGAGCCGTACTGGGGTCCGACCGGCATGAACATCGGGTTGTGCTTGTACTCGCCGTAGGTTATCGCACCACCCAGGTAGCTTATGGCGTTGAACTTGTAGATATCGCTCTGCCAGGCTATCAGGTAGTTGAGTCCCCATGCCTCAAAGTCCTGCTCCGCCTCGTTTCCGCTGTGGGAGAAGAAGTCCGCCAGGATGTACCTCCTGTCGTAGGCATGGCCACCGTCCGTTGAGGCCCTCCTGTCGCTCAGCAGGCTGGACTCTATCCAGTAGCCGTAGTCCCACCAGCTCGTAGCGCTGTCGAGCGGGTTGCTGTTGTTCCTGAGCCAGAGGAGGGTGTCCTGCCAGCTCTTCGGGACTGCCTCACTCGAAGCCTGTGCATCTGCCATCTTGCCCATGTCCCTCGCACCGATCACCGGGAGCGGCAGGAGAAGCAGGATGAGGACGATGGCGTACATCGCCTTCGTACCTAGGGTGTCTTTCATGGTTTCAACTGCCACTATCATCTCACCGAAGAGAAGGCCGGCTAGAAGTATGACTGCTCCAGAGGCCTGGAAGCTGAATCTAACCGCCGTCCAGAGGAGGTAAGTTGCCGCGGTGTAGTACGTGGCGAGGAATATCTCCTTGTAGCTAGTGATGTCCCCTTTGCGGAGCTTCCAGCCCATCCTGATTATGAGCACGAGGAAGCCCAGCAGGGAGAATATGTAGAGCATACCGTCCTGACCGGCGCCTCCGCTGTAGTGAATGCTGAAGACGTTCTTTACATAGCCCCAGTTGGGCCTGGCGAGCTCTGCAACCGTCTGGTAAAGCGGGTTGGACTGGTACGCGCTTCCGAAGAACTTCCAGAGACTCCTTCCGAAGTAAGCGTAAGCCCCTATGAAGCCGAGAAGGCCGACGCCGAGAACCGTTCCGAACCTGTGCTTCTTGTCCGAGTAGTTGAGGCCGACATTTTCACCGAAGAGCATTACTGCGGTGAGTGCAACCACTGCAAAGTAAACTTCAATGGAGAATATTAGGAACGGTTTGTAGCCGATGAGCGAGATGCCGGTCAGCGGAAGGGCTCCCAGGAGGATGACAAGCATCAGTGGATAGAACTCGTACGTGAACTTCTTGAGCTCCCTTATCCTTCCGAACGTAAAGAGGACTATCGGGTGAACTGCCATGAATGCCAGCAGTACGCCGAGACCGAACTCGCTTCCCTGCCAGCTCATCATGAAGAGCCAGCTGAGGAGGACGAACAGCGCACCCCAGGTGAGCTTCTTCCAAGACCTCTTGAAGTCGAGGAGGTTGGCATCGTCGTCGAGGTAGTAGGTCATCGCGAGCAGGGCGAAGACGAAGAACATCAGGAAGGGTGCCTCACCCCTCGCGTTTCCCGCGTAGGTCTTGGTGTAGTTGGCGTAGGAGAACGCCAGGAACACCGCCGCCCAGAAGCCAGTCCAGTCTGAGTGAAGCTTCTTCCCTAGGAGGTAGATCCCTATGATCGTCAGTGCACCCATTAGGGGTGTCCACATCTTGAAGAACTCCAGCTCTGAGTATCCAAGGTGACTGAAGATCAGGCTGTAGGCCTTCGCGGGGATAACGTAGAGACCGAGGGAGCCGCTGACTTTTATTCCCGTCGGGGGCTCCGCCATCGGGAAGTAGCTCGGGATGCCGTGCTTTACGGCCTGCCTGAACATCTCGAAGTGGTAGAACGTATCCGGATCAACGAGATACTTGAGCTTTGCCGTTTTCATCCTTATCAAGTACCCGTAGTATGCAACGAGGAGGACGATCAGGGCCAGTCCGTAGGTTTTCAGCCTAGGATACATTCCGGCGAGTTTTTTGAGCTCTTCTGATTCCTTTTTGGTTTGTTTGGGGTGTTTAGTTTTTTCTTTCTCCTTTTTCCTCTTCTTTTTAACGTCCGTTTTAACCATTTTAGATACCCCCTTCATTCAACTGTGACCGATTTGGCCAAATTCCTCGGCTTGTCGGGGTCGTTGCCCCTCAACACTGCAAGATGATATGCGAGAATCTGGAGGGGAACTACATAAACTATCGAACTCAACAGCTCATCGACCTCGGGCATCTTTATGAGCACATCCGAAACCCTGCTGAGCTCTTCCCTGTCCGAGAGTGAGATTATCATTGCCCCCCTCGCCCTGGCCTCTTCGATGTTGCTCACCATCTTGTCGAAGACCTTCCCGCTCGGGTTTATCGCGACAACCGGGACGCCATCCTCAAGCAGTGCGAGCGGCCCGTGCTTCAGCTCCCCCGCGGAGAGCCCTTCGGCGTGAATGTAGCTTATCTCCTTGAGCTTTAGGGCGCCCTCAAGGGCCGTTGGGAAGCCCGCGCCCCTGCCGATGTAGAAGAAATCCCTCTTGTCCTTGAGCTCCTCTGCCAGCTCTCTGAGGCTTTCTTCGTGAGTCAAAACATCCTCCACCAGGTCGGGGACGAGTTCAAGGCCCCTTTCAAGCTCCCCCAGGTATTCCGGATCCACCGTGCCGAGTTTTCTGGCGAGCTCTATTGCGAGCATCGTGAGAACGGTAAGCTGGGTGGTGTAGGTCTTGGTAGCGGCGACCCCTATCTCCGGCCCCGCGTGAGTGTAGAGGGTTAAATCCGCGATCCTCGTCGCCATACTCCCGACGACGTTGACTATGGCGAGAACCTTTGCGCCCTTCCTCTTGGCGAGCTTCATAGCCGCGAGAGTGTCTGCTGTCTCGCCGCTCTGGGTTATGGCTATCACTAGAGTTCCGTCATCAACAAGGTCCTCGAACTCGTAGCGGAACTCGCTGGCCTCCTCGACTATTGGGATTCTCTTCGCGAGCCTCTGGAAGAGGTACTTGCCGACGAGGGCGGCGTGGTACGAGGTGCCCATGGCGACGAAGATGACTCTGTCGTAGCCGGCTATTTCCTCAGCCACCTTGCTTATGATGCCTCTGTTGCCGTGTATCGCGTCCCTGATGGCTTTCGGCTGCTCGTGGATCTCCTTGAGCATGAAATGGGGATAACCTGCCTTCTCGGCCATCTCAAGGGTCCACTCTATTTCCTGAACCTGTTTTTCAACTACTTCGCCTGTATCAAGGTTTTTAACGATCCACGAGTCCTTGGTTAAAACCGCGTATTCCCTGTCGTCTAAGAAGACCACCTTGTTGGTGTACTCAAGGAAAGCTGGAACGTCACTCGCCGCGAAGGTCTCTCCCTTCCCAATTCCAAGAACCAGTGGACTCTCGTTCCTGACGACGTATATCTTATCTGGTTCGTCCGCATAGACTATCCCGAGGGCAAAGGAACCCTTCAGGCGGAGTAAGGCCTTCCTAACGGCCTCCTCAAAGTTTTTGGCGTTCTTGAGCTCCTCCTCTATGAGATGAGCTATGACCTCGGTGTCAGTGTCGCTCCTGAGGGTGTGTCCCTTTCTGAGGAGCTCCTCCCTCAGCTCAGCGAAGTTCTCTATTATGCCGTTGTGAACGACCGCGATTCTGCCCGTGCAGTCCGTATGAGGGTGGGCGTTGGTGTCGTTTGGAACGCCGTGGGTTGCCCACCGGGTATGGCCGATTCCCCTGTTCCCCCTCATCTCTTGAAAGTTGAGTTTCTCAGTGAGCTCGTCTATCCTTCCGGCCCCCTTTCTGATTTCTATCTTGTCTCCGTCGGCCGTGACGATACCCACGGAGTCGTAACCCCGGTATTCGAGCCTTTTAAGGCCCTTGACAATCACATCGCAGGCTTTTCTATCCCCGATGTATCCAATTATTCCGCACATGCTACCACCTTGCACTCTTACGCCTGAAGTACATAACGGCCCCTCGTTAAAAGAGTTTCTGAAGGGACCTAGCGGCCCCTCCTCATGAGCCTTGAAAGTGGAACCAGTAGGAGAATGACCCCCGGTCCGCAGATTCCCCCGCCTTTTTTTGACGTAGTCGTGGTTGTTGCGGCCGTGCTCGAGGTAGTTTCCTGAGTCGTCGTGGTCGTCCTCACAGTGGTTGTTGTAGTCGTTGTCCCGACGGGGGTGGTTGTGGTCGTGATGGACGGTGTAGTTGTTGCAGTGGTCCGGGTTATGGGGTTAAGTCCCGCGGTGATGGCTACCTCCTCCCCGCCCTTGATCTCGACGCTCTTCGAGTAGTCTTCGTAGCCGTCCTTGGAAACTCTGATAGTGTAGAGGCCGGCGCTCAGATTCAGGCTGAGTGGGGTGAGCCCTATGAACGTTCCGTTCAGGAACACGGCCGCACCTGAGGGTGTTGAAGTTATCCTCAGGGTTCCCGTCGGCGTCATGGGGATGAGGGTGGCTTTAATGTCAATTTCTTCGCCCGCCTTTATGCTCACGGATGTTTCGTAGAGATGGTAGCCGTTCATAGCCACTTTAACGCTGTGAGAACCAGGGGTCAGCGGCAGGAGGATCTCTCCTCCTTTCACTGACGTGAGGTTGCCGTCCAGGTAGATCTCCACCTTCTTCCCCAGGGATTCCGGATTCGGGCTTATCGTGACCCCCAGGATCCCGCTCTGGGGGAAGTCTTTGGGGTGGACGTTGAGGTTCTCGACCACTGCGTTGGTGACCGTCGTCCTCACGCTCACTTTTGTCGGTTCGTATCCTCCAACTCCAAAGACTTCCGGCTCCACGTCCTCTGATTCATATCCAGGAAGCGCTCCGTTGTACGGCAATCTGACTATGAAGCCGTCGGTGTTTCTTATCGATGAAAAGCGGTCGGTATCCCCAGAGAGTATCAGTGAGCCGTCCCCTCCAGTAAGTCCGTTTAAGACGTCAGAGGCACTCAGATTGTAGATCTTGCTGAATGCAACGGAGCCGTCATCTTTAAGGCCAAGGAGCCATATTTTTTTGGATACAGAGGCGGCCACAAAGAGTTCCCCGTTTTCGGCACTGAAGATACCGCCCGGGACTGGGCCTGCGGAGCCGACTTTGTAGCACTCCCCGCCTTCGTTCAGGTTCAGCAGTGCCAGACAGCCGTTGCTTCCCGCGGCAACGGTGATCCCTCCACCGGAGGATTCGAGCAGGGGATCGCTGACTGAAAAGTTCACGTACTCCAGGGCATCATCAACCGTGCCGCTTATCGGGTTAACGCGCAGTATTATTAGGTTGCCGCTCTCGGAGGAGCCCGCGGCTATCAGCTCGCCTTTTCCAGTGGCCATAGAATATTTGAACGAGGGGTAAACACTCGAGTATTCCCTCTGCCAGACCACGTTGCCGTAGGGGTTGAGGCGGAGTATCCAGAGGCCCGGTGTTCCGTCGACGTCAGTGTAGCCCCCAACGAAGATAGCGTTGCCTTCTATGGCGATCGAGGTTCCGCCATCCAGTCCGCTCAGGCCATAGGTCTTTGCCCACACGGAATTACCTTTTTCATCTATCTTCATAACAAAGAGGTCGGAATCAGATATGCCCTGGATCTCCTTTTTCAACGTTCCAACCACGACTACGTTCCCATCCTCGTCGATGGCCGCTTCGTTGAGGCGAATTTCCGCGTCCACCTCCAGGGTGTAGTACTTTGACCACAGGACGCTCCCATACCGGTCAACGCGCAGAACCCACGGCTGGGGTTTTCCGTTTATCCCCGTGCTGCCGACTGCAACAAGGTCGCCGTTCGGCATGGGGGAGGCGCCGCTTATACTGTCCGCCCCATCCCCTCCGTAGAACCTGACCCAATAGCTCTGGGACGCAACCGCTATGGAATAAGGTAGGATGCTCCATATGATCAGGAGCGTGATAAGCCGAGTGAGGGATCTCCTTTTCATCCCAACCACCGCCTTTTATAGGCCCTGGCCACTTAAGTTTTTTCTCCTGAGAACCTTTGGGAGAAATTTGTGCTCGCGCGCATATCACTCACGGGGGACGTCGTGAAAGGGCTTCCTATTATGACCGGAACACTCTTCGTGCTCGTTGAAAGGGGTATCAAGGCCTTCATCCGGGAATGAGGAACGTCTATCCCGGGCACATCGAGGAAATGGGTGGTAGATATGCAGCATGGAAGGGAGAAAAGAGAGATTAGGAGTTCAAAAAATTAAGGGGTTCACTCCTTCAACCACCTCTCCATCCACCCAGCGATAAGCTCAAGCCTCTTAACCCTGTGCTTCGGCTTTCCGCCCCTGCTGAGGTCGTGGTTCTCGCCGGGGAAGAGGGCCAGCTCAACGGTTTTGCCGAGGTATTTGAGTGCCGTGAAAAACTGCAGTCCCTCAGCTAACCAGCAGCGGTAGTCCTCCATGCTGTGGATTATGAGGAGCGGCGTCTCGACGTTGGGAGCGTACTTCAATGGACTCTTCTCCCAGTAACCCTCGGTGTTGCTCCACGGGTCGCCGCCAACCTGATCAGGGGCGAAGAAGTAGCCTATGTCAGTCGTTCCGAAGAAGCTCGTCCAGTTCGAGATTGAACGCTGGGTCACCGCGGCCTTGAAGCGGTTGGTGTGGCCGACTATCCAGTTCGTCATGAAGCCGCCATAGGAGCCGCCGGTTACTCCTATTCTCTCAGGGTCTATGAAGTCGAACCTCTTTACTGCCTCGTCCACGACCTCCATTATGTCCTGATAATCACGCTTGCCGTAGTGCTCCCTTATGTCGGCGAACTCCTCCCCGTAGCCGTCGCTTCCCCTCGGGTTGGAGAATATCACCGCGAAGCCCTTGGCAGTCAAAACGTGGAACTCGTGCATGAACGCGTAGCCGTAGGCTGTCTTCGGCCCGCCGTGGATTTCAAGGACAGCTGGGTACTTCCTGCCCGGTTCGAAGTTGACTGGCTTCATTACCCAGGCGTCAATCTCAACGCCGTCACTGGCTTTTACCTTAAAGTGCTCCGGCTTTGAGAGGCTGTACTCATTAATCCAGCCGTTGAAGTCGGTAACTTTCCTCTCCTTCCCGTCGCGGAGAACGTAGAGTTCAAGCGGTGTAACCGCGTCCTGGGCGGTGAATGCTATGTAGTCACCAATAGCAAAGCTCTCGACGCTCCTGTCCCCACCGATAATGCGCTCTACATTTCCGTTGAGGTTTACCCTAAAAAGGTTCACCCTCGGGCCGTCGGTGGCTACGTAGTAAACCCATCCATCTTTAAAGACGAGCTCAGCCCTCTGAGCACCGCGAACGTCGCTGTTGAGGGAGTTGTAGGCTGCCCTGTCAAGATCCCTCGTCAGCTTCCTCATCTCACCGGTTTCAGGGTTATAGTGGTAGATGTGTGTGTTCGTTGGAATACCGCGCTCGAGTGTGCTGGCTTTGAGGATGAACGTTCCGTTATCCAGCGGTATGAAGTCCGAGATGTCCCACTTGCCCGGCGTCAGCCTCTTGGCTTTCCTGCCCTCAAGGACGTAAAGGTCGCTGATCATCGGCTTCCTTTCGCGGTCTTCTTGGGCGATGAAGTATAACTTACCCCCATGGAAGCGGATCTGGCCAGTGTCGAGGTTCTTCGGGGTGAGGCGCTTCTTTTTGCCGGTTTCAATGTCAACAAGATAAACGACACTCCTCTTCCCATAGACCCAGCCGACACCGTTGAACCAGAAGGGGAGTTCCTTGATGATGTGGACGTCGTCCTTAGGCTTCTTCTCGACGTCTATCGGAGTAACGACCACTATGCCCTTCCCGTCCTCTGTAAAGCGGAGGTTTTTAATTCCGTACTTGAACTTCGCTAAAAGCCTTGCCTCGCCCCCGTCGGTGGGAATGACGTAAAGCTCGGCCTCCTTGCTTTCTTTGTCGCGCTTGGATGTGAAAGCAACCAGCTTTCCATCTGGAGAAAAGCGCGGGTTGGTGTCCTTCTTCCCCGAGGTGAAGGGCTTAACCCTTCTCCCGTCGTAGAAGTACAGCCTGGAGAAGTAGTCGTCCTTCTCGACGCTTATCTCCGTAACCTGGAAAACGAGCTTTCGCCTGAAGGCGTCTATGTTCCCCACAAGCTTGAACTTTCCGAGGTCTTTCTCGGTCAGACCTTTCGCCATTTAGAATCACCAAAACTATTGAGTCTTTTTCGTATAAAAGCTTAGCGTTTCGATACCGGTTTTAATAGATGACAATGCGAAAAAGTAATAAGGGCAATTCTCTAGTTTAGTTCATGCGTCGCATACTGAAAGTTGTCCTTGTCCTGGTTGTGGGAATGCTCATACTTTCGGCAGTGCAGTGGCTGGCGTTCCATCGGGCTGAGGAGAGGGTAGAATCCCTACCCTGCGACACCCGGCTTGCTCCTTACAGGCTGGAGGTTACGTCTTTTCTGCCGCCATCTGGAATCCTTAGAAATGCCGTCGGACACAGGATAGGATATCGTGGAGAAGTGGAGGCGGTAGTCTCAGGAAAACTCGGAGGGTACTCAGGCGATTATGAGATCTTGACTTGGATGATCTCCTCCGATTTGAATCAAAGTGTTGAATGGCTTGAAGAGGGCATCAAAGAGGAAAACCCTGACTACGTGTTGGTGGACTTTAGGATGGTAGAGAAGAGCTACTCTGCTTTAAAGTTTGCGCGGGAGTACGGCGAGAGGAACATCACAGAGGTCGTTTTCAGGCCTTCTCCCCCCTTGGCCTGGATGCTTGCCATAAGAGATTTTGCCTTCAGCGATAAAACCGACCCTTACATCCAAGGCGTGATTTTCGGACCCTTCATTGGCCTCGTCCTTGTGGGAGCGATTTTCCTTTGGCTTGTCCTCCTGGCGAAGCTCCAGAGGACTAACCGCCTGCTGAGGTTCCTATTGGCATCGATCCTGGCCATCCTCATTCTGTCCGCGGCAGTGGAGGGCCTAGTTTACGTTTTGGGTTATCTTATGCCAGATGAGGATAACGGCGCCGGTTCCTCCCCGTCCTGCAGTAAATTCCCCGACACCCTTCATCCTCACTATTCGGACTTCTATAACATGGCCGATGATTATGTCTGGGAGAACGAAACCTCTGCTTCCTGCGAGGTGCTTCACTACCTTCACTCTGCCTTAACCAGCGGAGAGTTCAGCACCCTCCAGAAAACCCTCAACGTTTCGTGTTCTTAGCTACCTTTTTAAATCCCCCTTCCCCCTTCTATCCGGGAGGGGTCGCTATGACCGTCAAGGTCCGCTTTGATAAGGAAGTGAGAGACTACGCTAAAGGCGAGAAGGTTAAGGACGATGTTCTCAGGCTCACCGAGACGGCTTTAGCTCAGGCTTTGGAGAAGTTCCACCGGAGAATGATAGTAATCGAGGGAGATACCGTAAAGAAGGCCGAACTTGCGGGAATTCTGGCCGGAGCTTCGGCGAGAGTCTTGGATTCGGTCCTTGAGGAGCTCATGAAGAAGCGCCTCCGCGATGAGAGTGAGAACACCATAGAGGTTCTCTACGCCACGGATGCCCTAGGAGAGGACACCTTTGGGAGAAAGCGCTACGAGGCCTTTAGAAAGCACTTCGACGTTTTGGCCGGAGGGAACGCCGAGGTCAAGGCGGTTACGTTCAAGCACACCCGCGACATCCTTGGAAGAACTTACGATTTGCTCGTTCTGGACATGAGCTACGATTATTCGCCAAACGACCTCGGCAGGATCATAGAGACCGTCCGCGGCGGCGGGCTGATATTCATCCTGGCTCATCCCTTCAACAAGTGGAAGGACATGTGGACGGGCTTCCACAAGAGCCTCGTTACTCCTCCTTACACGATTGACGACGTTAAGAAGCGCTTCAACAGGAGGCTCATCAGAAAGCTCACCGAATACGGCGAGATATACATCGTCACCGAGAACGGGAAGCTTAGGAAGAAGCCGAAGAGGAACAAGACCCAGGCGAAGATAAAGGGAAGGAAGGGCGTCGAGATTCCGGAGGAAACCACCTTCTCGCGCGAGCTCTACGAGATGGCCCTCACCGAGGGGCAGGTTGAGGTTCTAAAGGCCTTCGAGGGGCTGGTGGAGAAAGAGGGCATGCTCGTCCTCACCGCGGACAGGGGACGCGGAAAGAGCGTCTCCGTTGGAATTGCATCCATCGGCCTTGCCCTCGCGCTCGGAAAGAGGACGCGCATCGTGGTTACTGCCCCTGAACCCGAGAACGTTCAATCCTTATTCCGCTTCGCCAAGCGCGCCCTCGAAAGGCTCGGCTTCAAGCCGCACGTCGTCGAGGAGAAGGGCCTCATAAAGGAGCTCTACGCGAGGAAGATAGGGCTGCGCTACTACCCGCCCACCGAGGGCTACCGCAAGAGCGCCGACCTCTACATCCTCGATGAAGCGGCTGGAATCCACGTGCCGATACTCCACAAGTACCTGAACAAGCCGCGCGTCGTCTACTCCTCGACGATCCATGGCTACGAAGGGGCTGGAAGGGGATTCTCGGTCAAGTTCCTCAAGAAGGCGAGGGAAAAGAGGGAGTTCAAGGAGCTCCACATGGACGAGCCGATTCGCTATGCCGACCACGATCCGATTGAGAAGTGGCTCTTCGACGTTCTCCTCCTCGATGCTGAACCTGTTGAGCTGACGGAGGAGGACTACGAGCTCATCAAGAAGAAGGAGGTCTACTTCGAGGAGCCCAACCTCGACGACTGGTTCGAGCACGACAGGGAAGATCTTAGAAATTTCGTGGGCATCTATATTTTAGCTCACTACCGCAACAGGCCGAGCGACGTGGCTCTTTTAGCCGATGCCCCCCACCACGAGGCGAGAGTTCTCCGCCTCAAGAACGGCAAGATAGTGACGGCGGTGCAGATAGCGAAGGAGGGCAACATTCCAAAGAAGGTCATAGAGAAGATGGCCAAGGGCTACAAGCCGCGCGGAAACATAATCCCTGACATGATGGTCAAGCACCACATTCTCAAGGAGTTCGCCAAGCTGAAGGGATACCGCATAGTCAGGATAGCCACCCACCCGGACGCGATGGACATGGGGCTGGGGAGCAAGGCGCTCGAATTGCTGGAGAAGGAAGCCCGCGAAAAGGGCCTCGACTGGATAGGTTCCGGGTTCGGGGCGAGCGAAGAGCTGGCCCGCTTCTGGGTGAAGAACGGCTTCGCTGTTGTCCACCTCAGCCCGGCAAGAAACCCGGTCAGCGGCGAGTTCACTGCGATAGTCCTCAAGCCGATAAGCGAGAGAGCGAAGGAGCTGATTAAGAAGGCCAGCGACGAGTTCCGCGTTAGGTTGACGGAGTGGCTAAGTGACACCCATAGGGAGCTTGAGCCCGAGATAGCGCGCTGGCTCTTCGAGACGCCCTTCGGTGAGGCGGTGGATTACCCGATTCACCTGACGGAGATACAGAAGAAGCGCTTAGACGCCTTCACCGGCAAGGTTCTCACCTACGACACCGTTGTAGACGCGGTCAAGCCGATAGTGAAGCTCTACTTCCTAGACGGCTGGATGAAGCCCTACCTCGACGAGAGGCAGATAAAGCTCCTCATATACCGCGTTCTCCAGGCGCACAGCTGGGAAGAAACGGCGAAGCTCATAGACAGGACCGAGACATTTACCATGATAGAGGTGCGCGACATAATCCGGGGGCTTTGGTACTACTACAAGAGGCTGCTTAGGGGATGAATAATTTTTTAACTTCCTTCTCTAACTGCCCCTGTAATGGCATCGATAATCAGCGGTGTTCCCCATGGCCGGCAAGTGGGAAAAGATAGTCTCGATGACGAAGAGCGGGATCAGGATCATCGGTCAGATGAAACGGAAGGTCTCACGGGGTAAGAAGATAGCCCTTCTCATAGACGGACCCAATATTCTTGAGGAAGGAGTTCGGGATCAAGCTCGAGGATCTCGTTGAGGTTCTCTCGGAGATAGGGGATATAAGAGTGGCCAAGGTCGTTCTCAACCAGTACGCGCCCCAGGGCCTCATAGAGGCCGTTTCCAACCAGGGCTTTGAGCCCCTGATAGTCTCGGGTGAAACCGGGGTAAAGCTGGCCGTTGAGGCCATGAAAGAGATCTACAACCCCCACATCGACGTCATAGCACTGGCAACGAGGAACGCGGAGTTTCTGCCGGTTATACTCAAGGCCAAGGAGAAGGGAAAAGAGACCGTCGTGATCGGCGTTGAACCCGGGTTCTCAGCCGCACTGAAGCACGCGGCAGATTACGCAATACTCCTCGGCGGTGAAGAGGAATGAAGGAGACCCTCTTCCGGATACTCAAACGGGGCGAGAAGGAGGAGAGACAGGAGGTACCAAAGAAAACCATAGGCCTGATAATCGACGGGCCCAACATTCTGAGGAAGGAGTTCGGGATCAAGCTCGAGGATATCATGGAGGCCCTAACCAGGATCGGAAGCGTTAGGATAGCCAAGGTCATCCTCAACCAGTACGCGCCCCAGGGGCTAATAGAGGCGGTTGTCAACCAGGGCCTCGAACCGGTCATCGTTGCCGGCGACACGGACGTTCGCGTTGCCATAGAGGCCATGGAGATGATCTACAACGCGGACGTTGACGTTATAGCCCTAGCTTCGAGGGATGCCGACTTCCTTCCGATCATCATCGAGGCCAAAAGACGGGGGAAGGAGACCGTCGTGATAGGCGTTGATCCGGGCTTCTCAGTTGCACTCCAGAACGCGGCCGACTACGTTATAAAAATGGAGTCGTCAAGGGCTGTTGATCGAAACGGGGAGCGTTCCCTTGGCGGCCCTGAGCGCGGTAATCGCCCGGGGGCGTGATCCGTAGCGGGTTTCTTGATCCCCGATGCCTTTACATCTCTACTGAGCCCGCTATTCTTTTAAATCCCTTCCCAAAGCTCAAGGTATGATAGTCGCTATCATCGACGGCTACACGGATGAGCCGGCCGGCTTGGGCGTGCCGCCTTACCTCGGCATCTACCCGCGCTACGCCTACGGTGCGGTAAAGAAGGCCAGAAAAGACGCCTCGGTCTTTTACCTCACCATAGACGACCTCCGGGCAGCCTTCAAGGGCGAAGATGGGATAAGAACAAAAAACAAGACCCCAAACTTCCCCAACACGAAGAAGATACTGGAAAAAGCCGACGTCATTGTCTACATAGGCGGCCTCCACACCCCCGGCAAATACCTCTCCGCGGTTCCGTCTCAGGTGGAGGAGATAGCCGAGTTTATACGGCCGTTCAAGGGTGTAAAAATCCTCGGCGGGCCTGCTTTTATGGGTTCAGCCCACGCCGGGGGGACAAAGATTACCTCCCGCGAGCTTCTGCTGGCCCAGAGCGTTTTCGACCACATAGTTTACGGTGATCTGGAGGCTTTTCTCTTCGATTATCTGAGCAACCCGAAGGATGCCGACCCCTTCCGCTTCAGGACTTATGCTGAACTAAGGGATTATGCAATTATCGGGGCAGAAGTAGTTAGACAGTTTCCGGATTACCCTGACTTTGTTATTGTTGAGATAGAAACCCAGCGCGGCTGTCCGAAGGCGATGGGAATAGGCGGCTGTTCCTTTTGCACGGAGCCGGTTCGCTATAGGAAAGTTGAAGACAGGCCGGTTGAGGACGTCGTTGCTGAAGTTGAGGCCCTCTACAATCTCGGCGTCAGACACTTCAGGGTTGGAAGGCAGAGCTGCATCTTCTCCTACATGGCGAAGCCCAACGGAAGGGTTCCAATTCCGAATCCAGAAGCTATAGAACGGCTTTTCCGTGGAATCCGCTCAGTTGCTCCAGATGTTAAAACCCTCCACGTGGACAACGCCAATCCAGCCGTTATAGCGAACTATCCCGAGGAGAGCAGGAGGATAGCGAAGGCGCTCATAGAGTACGGCACCCCCGGGAACGTAGTGGCATTTGGCCTTGAGAGTGCAGACCCTAAGGTGGCAAAGCTCAACAACCTGAACGCTACCGCGGAGGAGACCTATGAGGCCGTTAAGATCCTCAATGAGATCGGTGGGGAGAGAGGTTACAACGGGATGCCCTGGCTCCTACCAGGAATAAACATAATCTTCGGCCTTCCAGGAGAGACTAAGAAGAGCTACGAAATAACCTTTCAGTTCCTCAAAAGGCTCCTCGACGACGGGCTGATGGTGAGGAGGATAAACATCCGCCAGGTGGTTGTATTCCCGGGGACGCCGCTCTGGCACATGAGGGATAAGGTGAAGACGGAAAAGCACAAGAAGCTCATCCAGCACTACAAGTACAAGATAAGGCACGAGATAGACCTGCCGATGCTGAAGCGGGTGGTTCCCGTTGGAACGATCCTCCGCGATGTTAGGGCCGAAGTTTTTGAGGACGGCCTCACCTACGGCAGGCAGATCGGGAGCTATCCGCTGATAGTGGGCATGCCGAAGGAGGTTCCTCTCAATAGGTTCTACGACGTTCTTATCGTCGATCACGGCTTCAGGAGCATAACAGGGATTCCGGTGCCGATCAACGTGAACAGGGAGAGTCCAAAGGTTCTCCAGTATCTCCCTGGAATAGGGAAGAAGAGATCCATCAGGATACTGGCTAAAAGGCCGTTCTCCCGGAAGGAGGAGTTCCTTGAGCTTGTTGATCCTTCCTTCCAAGAGGCTTTAAAGGATCTCATCAAAGTCTGATCGGTGACCCCTATGGAGCAGAGGACTCACACGCTCACCTCCGAGAGGCTTGTGGGAAGGCCGGTGCTGATAGGGGAAGGACGGGCTGTTGTGGAGCTTGAAACGATCGATGAGATGAAGGTTGACGAATACGGCCTCGTTCACGGCGGCTTCACCTTTGGGCTAGCTGACTACGCTGCCATGCTGGCCGTGAACGAGCCCACTGTGGTCCTTGGAAAGGCCGAGGTGCGCTTTCTGAAACCTGTCAAAGTCGGGGAGAAGCTGAGGGCCGAGGCAAATGTTGTGGACGACCTCGGGAGGAAAAAGGTAGTTAAAGCCGAGGTCTTCAACGAAAGGGGGGAGAAAGTGTTTGAGGGGACCTTCCACTGCTACGTCCTCGAAAAGCACGTCCTTGAAAAATGAAAAGTCAGACGAGCTTCTCCCCCTTTAGGACTTTTTCCATCCTGTCCATTGCCTCTTCAAGCTTCTCGTATGCTGTGGCGTAGCTTATCCTGATGTAGCCCTCCCCAGCTTTTCCGAAGGCAGAACCCGGAACCACGGCAACCTTTGCCTCCTTGAGCATGAGCTCGCTGAACTGGTGGTCGGTCAAGCCAGTGTCCCTTATCCTCGGGAAGATGTAGAAGGCGCCCTTTGGCTTTACCGTTGGGAGGCCCATTTCATTTAAGCGCTCCCAGACGAGGTTCCTCCTCCTGTCGTACTCTTTCCTCATCTCCTCAACTGCCTTCCAGCTCCGCTCATCCTCAAGGGCCTTAGCGGCGGCGTACTGAACGAAGGTAACTGGACAGGTGGAGTTGTACATCTGGAAGCGCGTCATCTTCTCGATTATCCAGGCTGGAGCTGCGACGAAGCCGAGTCTCCAGCCGGTCATTGCGAAGGTCTTGGAGAAGCCGTTTACGGTGATGGTTCTCTCGAACATGCCGTCGAGTGAAGCTATGCTGTGGTTCTTAACGCCGTCGTAGACGAAGTGCTCGTAGACCTCGTCGGAGAACAGAATGAGGTCGTGCTCAACGGCGAAGTCCGCTATCTCCTCGATGTCCTTCTTCGTCAGAACGGAGCCCGTCGGGTTGTTTGGGGTGTTTATGATGAGGGCCCTCGTCCTCTCGGTGACGTGCTTCTCAAGGTCGTCAACTGAAAGCCTGAACTCGTTCTCCTCATAGGTTGGGACTTCAACGGGCTTTCCCCCGGCGAGGATAACCGCGGGAGCGTAGCTCACGAACATCGGCGAGGGGATGAGGACTTCCTCGTTGTCCTTCAGGAAGGTAGAGAGACCCATGAGAAACGCCTGATTGGCTCCGGTGAGGATCATAACCTCGGTCTTGGGGTCGGCCTCGATGCCGTTCTGTTCCCTGAGCTTCTTTGCAACGACCTCCCTAAGCATAGGCAAACCAGCGTTTGGGCCGTAGTGGGTATACCCTTTGTCGAGGCCCTCCTTCGCGTACTCTTTGATATGCTCCGGTGTGTCAAAATCCGGTTCACCGATGCCGAGTGAGATGACATCCTCCATTCCCGCGGCGAGGTCAAAGAGCTTCCTGATCTCAGAAGGGTTAACGAGTTCCAGCCTATCGCTCAGCGCCATTGTGATCACCGGAAATCCTTTGGATGGAATGTTTATAACGTTACCTGGCGAAAAAAGGGTACTTCAAAGGGCTTTAAAGATCATCAGTGTCAAAAGCTGTCCTTTAAGTTTGGTCAAGAATTTCTTCGACGGTTTCCTTAACCTCTTCCACAACGTCACTCCTAGCGTAGACTCCCCACCGCCATTGGGTATCCTTGAGTTCAACCAGAGAGCGAACGAGGGGTGAAACTTCGCTCAGCCGCTTGAGTCCGGTAGAGGTTTTAACGAAGGCGTTCCGCTCTTCGAACTTGGGTTTGGGTGGGTAATCAACGATGGTCAGGTGTCCGAACTCTTCCTTTAACGCCTCTTCGAGTTCCCTGACCTTCTCCGGCGGGAGCTCATTCCCGGAGTAGACTGCCCTCTTGTAGAGATTCCTTTCGTCGATGGCCCTGACCAGCTCGCGCACTTCATCCCTTTCGCTCGTCCGGAGGGTGGAGACCAGGTCGATCTCGTCCATAACTCGTATTTCCTCGAAGGGTATCCCCTCAAGCTTCACAGCCTCAACGAGCATCGCTCCCGCTATCTTGGATACGTGGTGCTGGTAGACCGTCGAGTACATCATGCTCCTGGCCAGCAGAAGGTTTTGTGCGGCCATAAGACCTTTTTCAAGAACCACCAGTTTTTCACCGTCCCATATCAGGTTCCTCACGAGCCTTTCAAGGTCAACGAGTCCGTAGGCAACTCCGCTGTAGTAAGCATCGCGGACGAGGTAGTCCATTCTGTCTGCATCGATGTCGCCGCTCACCAAGGGATGCTTGAGGAGCCTTGAGAACTCCTTGAGGGAGTACCTTTCTTGTATGACCTCCCCCACCTCCCCACGCTTCAGGAACCAAAGGGTGTTCTCCTCGTGTTTGGGGTAGGTGGCCTCTAGGGTGTGGGAGAAGGGGTAGTGTCCGAGGTCGTATAGCAGGGCCGCGTAGACTGTTCCCTCCTCCACTTCTGGATTTCGTTCCGCCATCTTGGAGGCCAGATAGAAGGTTCCGAGGGAGTGCTCAAAGCGGGTGTGCCTCGCGGAGGGATACGCCAGAAAAACTAATCCGAGCTGGGTTATCCTCCTGAGGCGCTGGAACTCGGGGGTGTCGATGAGTCTGCGAACGAAGTCGTCAATCTCTATCGATCCGTGGATGGGATCGTGGATCAGCTTCATTACGGCCCCTCCAAATAAAAAAGGAAGAAAAGATTACTCCTTTTCCCGGATCACCTTGACCAGCTTGTAGTGCTTGCCACCGCATTCGACGTCATCTAGTATCTCAAGGATCTTGACGGTGTCGCCCTCAAAGAGCCCCTCGGGCTTGGCGAGGCTCTCTTTTTCGGGGTCCTCGCAGTCCACGAACTTCAGCGTCATCTTTGAACCCACTATGGCCGTTCTTGGGTCGAGCAGTATCTCGATCGACGGTTCCACGACCTCAACGACGCGGACCTTCCCCTCGTGGAGCGGGCATGAGTGCTCTATGTTCCTGACCTTGACGACCTTGTACCTCCTACCGGGTTCGAGGTTTCCAACGCATACCCTTGCCAGCCTGCAGGTCTTGCAGGGCTCAGCTGGACCGTAGTAGATAAACTCCATTCCGGGTTTCGCCAGCTTTTCACCGACCAGTGTGATGACCATTCCAAACACCTCCATGAGACGTGATCTTTAGATGACGCCGGTTATCTTCGCGGCCTTCTCGGCCGCCTCCCAGGTTAAGCCGTCGCGCCCGAGTATGGTGTAGCGCTCCGGCCTTATCGTGTGGGCTATCGTTAGGGCTTTTATTATTATCTCAGGCTCGATTTCAAGCTCGTATGCGTTTGTAGGTGCGCCAACCTTCTTTAAGGTTTCCCTAACCCTCTCCCATTTTAGGCCGTGGAGGTAGGCAGTTATTATAGTCCCAACTCCAACCTGTTCACCGTGGAGGGCCGGTTTTGGGGCTATGGCGTCGAGGGCGTGGCTGAAGAGATGCTCAGCTCCGCTGGCTGGTCTGGATGATCCAGCTATGCTCATGGCAACGCCGCTTGATATGAGACCCTTTACGACCTTCCTAACGGACTCCTCGTTGCCTATGCGGATTATGTCGGCGTTCTTCATCACCATCTTGGCGCTCATCAAACTCAGAGAAGCCGCGTACTCGCTGTAGTATTCTCCCCTGATGCGATGGGCCAGCTGCCAGTCTTTAACCGCAGTGAGGTTGCTTATTATGTCCCCAACGCCTGCAGCTAGGTAGCGGTATGGGGCGGTTTTGATAACCTTCACATCCGCTATGACGGCTATTGGAGGCCTCGCCTTCACCGATGTTTTGGAGCCCAGATCCTTTATCGACGCGTTTGCGCTGGCTATGCCGTCGTGTGAAGCGGTCGTGGGAAAGCTTATGAAGGGGATTTCGAGCCGGTAGGATGCGAGCTTCGCCACGTCTATTATGCTCCCCCCTCCAACGGCGATCATCCAGTCAGCTTTCAGCTCCTTCGCCAGTTCCATGGCCCTACTAACCTCTTCCATAGTGGCCCCTTTAACCACCATCCCAGAAACGTCGAACTCGCGCGAGAGGTTTTCCTCAACCTCCTCACCAGCTATCTCCCTTGTCCTGGGGCCGTACAGAACGAGGGCATTCCTTCCAAGTTTAAGCCGTCTGGCAACGCTGACGCTCTCTTCTGCGAGGCCCTCGCCGAGGAGCACTTCCCTGGGCAGCTCCATCAGGTGCACTTTCTTCACCTCACTTAACTAAGGCGCCCCCGCTTAAAAAATGATTGGATAGGAAAAGCTTTAACCCCTTCCCCTTACCCACATCGGTGGTTCAATGGGGGCGGGAGAGTTCTTCCAGAGGTACTTCGTCGATCCGATAAAGTACAATCAGGGCTACAATCCGGTAAACACGACCGTCTACGCGATAATCCTTGGAATAGCGGTCCTTCTCCTCTACAGGCTCCTCAAGAAGCTTGGAATAAGGGTGAACGAAACCTTCTTCGTCTCCCTGATGCCCTATATTTTCCTGGGCCCCCTGATGAGGGCGATGACGGACGTGGGCATGCTCCCCAGGACGTACCTCACCGTGAGCCCAGGTGGATACTTTGTGATAGCCGCTTTTGCCATTGCCGCCCTCTTCGTTGTCTGGAGGCATGTAGGACCTGGTGAAAAGTTCTACCCCCTTTATAGGGACGTGGGACTACTCCTGGTGGGCGGACTGCTGTTCATTCTGATCATAAACCTTGACAAGGTCGATTTCAGGTGGTCGTACTTTTACTACTTCCTTCCCGCCCTTTTGGCAGCCGAGGCTTTTATATGGGCCCTATCAAAGAAGTTTGAAATCATCAGAAACAACAGGATTCTTTTTTACACTCACTTCTACGATGCAACGACGACCTTCGTGGGGATCCAGTTCTTCGGCTACTGGGAGCAGCACGTTCTAGCGAGAACCCTGATAGACATGACGGGGACGCCAGCTGTTATGTACCTCGAAAAATTCGTTATTCTCCTCCCGGTGGTATGGATACTGGACAGGATGATGGAAGATGAAGATCCGGACCTGATAAACTTCGTTAAGCTGGCCATGTTCATTCTCGGCTTCGGGCCCGGGACGAGGAACCTGCTGATAACTCTCATGGGGGTGTGAGAATGGAGGTCAGATGGAATGAGGTAGTTTTCTCGCTTGCTAAAGACGTCGAGAGGGCAGTTATGCCCCTCTTTGGAAAGCCCAAGGCCGGAGAAGTTGTTGGGACGAACGTGAGCGGTGATGTAACGGACTACGTGGATAGGGTTTCAGAGGACATAGTCCTTGAGAGACTCAGGCCGCTGGGAATCAACGTGGTGAGCGAAGAGATAGGGTTCATTGATAACGGGAGCGACTACACGGCCGTTGTTGATCCCATAGACGGCTCGTACAACTTCACTGCTGGGATACCAATATTCGCCTTCAGCTTCGCCCTATTCAAAGGGGAGAAGCCCGTTTATGGGGCCCTATACGAGTTCTCAACCGGGAACTACTACGAGGCTGTTCCAGGCAAAGGGGCCTACATGAACGGCGAACCAATACGAGTTCAGCCGAAACCGCCGGAGAAGGCCGCACTGAGCTTCTACACCCGCGGAAGGGGCATCGGGATAATCCGGAGGGTCAAACGGGTTAGGGTCCTGGGTGCGATCGCCGTTGAACTCGCGTACCTTGCCAAAGGAGCACTCCAGGGAGTCGTCGATGTGAGGAACTACGTCAGGCCGACGGACATAGCCGCTGGAACGATGATAGCGAGGGAAGCAGGGGCGATCGTTGTGGATGATACCGGAAAAGATCTCAAAATACGGCTGAGCGCGGAGGAGAAGATGAACCTCGTGGCTGCCAGCGATCAAAGGACATTGGATATAATCCTCGAAGAGGTGGGTGAGTGATGGGAACCGGGGAACTCGTTAAGGCCGTGAAGCATGCTTGGATGACCTACACGATAGCCCTGATAAACTTCGCGGTCTTTGGCTACGAGCTCTACTTGAGCGGCTCCCTCACCGTTAAGGACCCTGCCCTCCTCAGACTGGGCCTCCTGAACTTCTGCGTTACAGAATGCCACGAGTACTGGCGCCTCGTGAGTGCCATCTTCGTCCACCTGAGCTGGATCCACCTCGCTATGAACACATTCTTCTTGATCTACCTCGGCAGCCAGCTTGAGGTCTTCGTGGGAAGGCTGAGGTATCTCGTGCTTTACCTGACGGCTGGGATATTTGGGAACGTGCTCAGCGTTGCCCTCATGGATCCGTTCGTTTTAAGCGGCGGCGCCAGCGGGGCGCTCTTTGGGGTAGCCGGGGCGCTCATAATGATCGAGGGAGTTCTAAAGAGGAACATCCAAAACGCACTGGCTAATGCGGTCTTCCTCTTTCTGATAAACAGCTGGATGCCCCACGTGAATGCAATAGCCCACCTCGGCGGTCTGATAGTGGGCATAGCCTTCGGCTACATCTACGGCCAATACGTTAAAGAGAGGATGGCGCGTATGCTCTACTGGGATGAGGTTTATTGAGGTGATTCCATGAAGGCCGACGGAAGGTGGGAGGGGGTTTACTCCTTTGAGGACTCCCCGTTCATAATGGAGATACTGACCGAGCTGAGGGATAAGAACACGGACAGCATATCCTTCAGGAAGGGGCTCGTCAAGCTCGGAAGGTACATGGGCTACGAGCTTACAAAGACGATGGATACAGAGGAGGTCGAGATCGAGACGCCGCTTGAGAAAACCCTGGGGACGGTGGTCAAGGACAGGAGAAACGTGGTCATCATAACGGTTCTCCGTGCTGCGATACCCCTCATGGAGGGGCTGATAAAGGTTCTCGAACACGCTAGGGTGGGCATAGTCTCGGCCTCGCGCGGAAAGGCCCCCAACTTTGAGATAGAGATGAACTACATTAAGATACCCAACATAACGCCCGAAGACACCGTTGTGGTTGCGGATCCCATGATAGCAACCGGCTCCACCCTTATCAAAGTCCTTAAAGAAGTTGGGAAGTACGGAAAGCCAAAGAGACTCATTGTCCTCGGCGTTCTGGCGGCTCCTGAGGGAATATCAAGGATAAAGGAAGAGTTCCCAGACGTGGAGATATTCGTGACAAAGATTGACCGCGAGCTCAACGATAATGGCTACATCCTTCCCGGGCTCGGCGACGCCGGTGACAGGGCCTTTGGGGCGCCCTTAAAGGGGAGGTAGTTTCTTTTTTCATTTCTTTGGGCGATGGTCAGATAATTGCGAAAGCCTTATTAAATATTGATGGTTTAATATTAATACGTCTAATACGCCAGGCCCATGTCAAGAACTCACACCGGAGGGGCTAAAATGAGGATAGAAATAAAGCTCAGACCAATAGGCGAGGATCCCATACTTCCTTTCAATTATAACTACGAGGTTTACCGTCAGATAGTTGACAAAATAACCCTGATATCACCGGATATTGCAAAAGAAGTGGAGCTCAGCCACGTTGATCACTTCACTTTCTCTAGGATTCTCGTTAGGAAGCGTGAACTTCTTCCCGAGAGGGGAATACGGATTCTTTCGGACACGGTTTCCCTGTACGTCTCGTCCCATTCTCCAGAGGTAATACAGGCCATAGTGGAGGGCTTCATGACGAGCCCGTCGATGAAGATTGGAGAGACTGACTTCGTTGCCGATGATGTTAAACCCCTGAAGGAACCGAGGATCCACAACGGAGTTCTCTTCTCCACGCTAAGCCCCATAATAGTGCGCACAGTGAAGTTCGAAAACAACAGGATGAAGATATGGGATCTCTATCCGAGCGAGCCTACTTTCTTTGACAAGCTCAGAAAGGTCATGCTCCTCAGATACTCCGAACTCTATGGACGCACACCCGAGGATTCTCTGTTCAAGATCGAGGTCGTGAAGTTCAAGCCCGTCAGAATACTCGTGGCTGACACTTACTACAGGGGCTCCCTGATGATATTCAGATACTTCGGCTCCCAGGAGATCGCGAGCTTTGGATACGACCTGGGCTTCGGCGAAAAGACGCGCTACGGTTTTGGGATGGTTAAGGTAATCGATGAGGACAGGGCAAAGTCCGGAGAAATGGGAGGGTGATCGCATCCCTTTTGACATCCCCCTGTGAGCTCACCTTTCGGGGAAAGGCCGTATTACTGCGCGTTCCTCTGTTTTGAAACTGGGGCTCTTTTTACGCAGGATGAGAGATAGAGTTAAAAAGGCCCCGAGCGGATTAATGATCAGGTGAGAACGATGAGCAGTTTTGATGAGGTTAAGGGTTCGGATGCCAATTACGATGATTACATCACGTTCCTCAAGAGGAGGATCAGGCAGTTAGAGCTCCAGGTCAGAACGCTTGAAGCGGACAAGGAGCGGCTTGAAAGGGAGCTTTCGCGCCTTAGAATGGAGATGTCCAGGCTGAGGCAGCCTCCGGCATTTGCGGGGACTCTCCTGGAGATACTCGACGACGACAGGGCGATAGTCCAGAACTTCAACGGGCCGCGCTTCGTGGTCAGGATAGCCCCATGGATAGAGCGCGACAAGCTCAAGCCCGGCTCGAGGGTTGCCCTCGACCAGAGGACGATGGCGGTGGTCGAGCTCCTCCCGAGCGAGAAGGATCCGAGTGTTCTCGGCTTCGAGGTCATCGAGAAGCCCAGGGTCACTTACAGCGACATTGGGGGTCTTGACAGACAGCTGCACGAGCTCAGGGAGGCCGTTGAGCTTCCGCTCAAGCACCCGGATCTCTTTGAAAAGGTCGGAATAGAGCCCCCTAAGGGAGTCCTCCTCTACGGTCCGCCCGGCTGTGGAAAGACCCTGATGGCAAAGGCCGTTGCAAACCACGTCAACGCCACCTTCATCAGGGTCGTCGGAAGCGAGCTTGTGAGGAAGTTCATAGGCGAGGGAGCTAGGCTTGTCCACGAACTCTTTGAGCTGGCCAAGGAAAAGGCACCAACCATCGTGTTCATCGATGAGATAGATGCCATCGGTGCAAAGAGAATGGACGAGACGACCGGCGGGGAGAGGGAAGTGAACAGGACCCTCATGCAGCTCCTCGCCGAGATGGACGGCTTCGACCCGCGCGGAAACGTTAAGATAATAGCGGCAACCAACAGACCCGACATACTCGATCCAGCCCTCCTCAGGCCCGGAAGGTTCGACAGGCTTATTGAGGTCCCTCTTCCGGACTTCAAGGGCAGGCTTGAGATACTGAAGGTTCACACGAGGAAGATGAACCTCAGGGGAGTCGACCTCTCGGTGATAGCTGACATAACCGAGGGGGCCAGCGGCGCGGATCTTAAGGCCATCGCTACCGAGGCCGGAATGTTCGCAATCAGGGACAGGAGAACTTACATCACCCAGGAAGACTTCCTCAAAGCAGTGGATAAAGTCCTTGGGGCCGAGAAGAGGCTCGCCCAGGCGATAGCAATGCACGAGGTTATGTACGGCTGATCCATCTTTTATTTTCGGTGATGGTTCTTCAACTGTACGGATTTTGCATTTCTATCACAACCTTTTTATAGGATGACGGAGTTTTTAATCCAGGGGGGTAATATGAAGAGAAAGTACCTTCTCTGGGGCTCTCTCATAATTATCGGCCTCGTTGGCCTCTCCGCCCTGGTCTACTCCGAGAGCACCCTAAACCTCCGCCCCACTGGATACTACTCCTCCAGCGGTGAGCACGTGTACCCCACTCCGGTTCCGATCCACGGAGAAGCATGGGCCAACTTCAGCAACGCGTTCGTGATAAGCGTTCTAAGGAAATCCGGAAGGATAATAGTCCGGGCAGAACCGAAAGAGGACTATACCATCGAGAGCTTGAAGGTGCTGATTTACAGGCAGTACGGCAACGACCTCTACGTGGATACCGGATTTGGAGCAGGAAGCCTCAAAGTGTACCGCGAGAAAACGAGGAACGGCTGGGCTCAGGTTGTTGAGGCCACTCCTCAGAAGGATCTTGGCAAGGGAAGCGTGGAGCTCATCTTCATGGACAGAACCCCAAAAAATCTGGAGAAGCTGATCTCCCTCCGCGTTGAGGTGGTGGCGAAGAAAGGATTCAGGCGTTACAGGGGGGAGTGGGACTTTACGGTTCCAAACCCCTCCGAGTGATTTATAAATCCCGCCTCCAACGGGAGAATCGGAGAGGAAGATGGTCAGCAAATTACTCGCGCTTGAGGCTTACCCAAACCTCAAAGACCTCGATTTCAGGATACTCCGGGGTGTCGAGCTCAACATGCGCCACCACCGCTGGGTTCCGCTGGAGGATATAGCCCGCTTCGCTAGGATCGATGTCGAAACGGCCAGCTTCCGCCTCGGAAAGCTGGACGACTGGGGCTTGGTCTTTAGAAGGAGCGACATCGGCTACATTGGCTACCAGCTTACGATACATGGCTACGACGCTCTGGCAATAAGGGCACTGGCGAAGAAGGGAGTGATCGAGGGTATAAGCCCCGTGCACATCGGGGTCGGAAAGGACGCCGACGTCTACGTTGGAATAACCCCAAACGGCGAGAAGGTTGCGGTGAAGTTCAACAGGATCGGCGGAAGGACGGCATCAAGGAAAGCAGCGTATCACAGGCATGTTTTCCACGACAAACACCACACGAGTTGGCTCTACATCTCACGGCTGATCGCAAAGAAGGAGCACGAGGCCCTGGTTCTTCTGAGTCCGATAGCCAGGGTTCCGAGGCCGGTGGCGTGGAACCGGCACGTGGTTGTCATGGAGTTCGTTGAGGGAAGGGAACTCGCTGAAATCCGTGATACTGACATCAGCAGGGAGATGGCTTCCGAGGTTCTGGAACGGGTTCTGGAAGAGTACCTGAAGATAGTGCGTTTTGGTATAGTCCACTCTGACATGAGCGAGTTCAACATAGTCCTCACTGAAGACGGCGACATCCTTATAATCGATTGGGCCCAATATATCCCAACCGCCGATCCCGAGAGCTATGAACTCCTCAAGAGAGATCTAACTGTGCTCCTCAATGCATTCAGGAGAAGGTGGAAGGTGGAGAGAAAGTTTGAGGATGTCTGGCCTGAGTTTGAGAGGGCGTGGAGAGAAAGCAGGGGGGAGGATTATGGTGATTAAGTACGAACCCCTAAACCGGCGCGAGAGGATCGTGAGGCTCTTTCGCGAGGCAATAGAAGCTGAAAACGCCAACGACCTTGAGACCGCCAAAAGGAAGCTCGATGAGATACTCCACGAGAGTATAGATGAGGAGCCCGAGTTCTACTTCGAGGCCTGCTTCCGCCTCGCGGAGATCTTTCTCCAGGAGGACAACTACCGCGGTGCGGTAAAGTGCGCCCTCCGCGGAATAGCCAGGGCCCCCAACGAGAACCTCTACCGTCTGGGCTTCAAGCGTCTCAGGGACGTGTTTAACATAATCCGGGACTCCGGAAAGGTGGATGATCTGACCAGGGATACGGGAAGCTTTTTCTCCCACGTCGGTGAGGACGAGACCCTAAGGGCTTTTGTAGACGCCATGGTGAGGGCCGCAAAGGGGGAGGAAATAGAAGTGGAGTTTCCCATAAGGGAGATGAACGAGGCCCTCTCGGTCCTTAAAGAAGGGCCTTGAGTATCCTCTCGACATAACCTCTTTCAGGGACGACGGGGAAGTTGTAGGGTTCTTCTCTAGGTCTCTCGTTGTAGTACGGTCTGTTGCAACCGGGACAGCCGTGGGTTGAGAAGACACTGGGGGGCAGAATTTCCTTCAGTTCATCCATACTCACCCCAAACCCCTGAAGGTTGCCGTCGCTGTCAAACTGGAAGTCTTCTAAGCTTGAGAGGCCTTTCTCCAGGAGGTAGCGCGCTATCTGGATCCGCCTGTAGCGCGCCAGGCTGGGGGTTTTGTGGTTTTCCATCGCCGTTCCTTTTATCGGGGTAAAAGCGAAGAGCGACACATCAGCGCCCATTGAATACGCCTTCTCCATTGTTTCAACGGCTTCTCTATCACTCTCTCCAAGGCCGATTATGAGGTGAACGAGCGCTTTTCCCTTACCAAAAACGTCTACGACGTTCCCGGTGAACTCCCACATATCGCTCCAGGAATAAAGGGAGTCCTTGACTGATTCATAAACCCTCTCACTCGCCGCATCGAGGCCAACGCCGATGTAGTCCACTCCCAGGGATTTGAGCTCTTCAAGTGTCCCCCTATCAACGGGGGTTATAGAAACTGAAATTGGAAGGCCCAGGGGACGGAAATATTCTAGCAGTTCTAAAACCTCGTCCACCATGCCCGGATAGTCTACGGTCTGGAGGCAGATCCTCGCAAATTTCCCGGCTGGGAGGGCATCAATGACCTCCTCAAGGTCGAAGGCTGGCCAGGTTATCCTAGACAGCTTCTCCAGATTCGCCCTGCTTCCCCTAGCCTGGGCACAGAAGGCACAGTTGTTCCTGCAGTGGCCGGGCCAGTACGTCATCATGTATGCCGTCGTTGGTTTAACCAAAGCCTTCGCTTTTATCAGGCCCATAGCTATGGCAGTTCCGTAGGATACCCTTATCATCTCAACCATTTCTATCCCTCCAGAGATGGGGGAGGTGGATGATTAAAAGTGCTACCCCGGCCAGAACCGGCAGGAACTTCAGTATCCCATTGTAACCTACATCGTTGGCAACGTAGCCCAGGCCGAACTGCCCCGCCATCGTCCCGAGGTCGAAGAACATTGTGTAAACGCTCGATCCCATAGCCCTTATCCTCTGGGGAAGGTTTCCAAGGGCCATTAGTTGCATCGCGGGAACCGCCAGCCCGAAGCCCGCTCCCACGGCAAGGGCGCTCAGGTAGGAGCCGGGGGGAAGGGTTATGTAAAGGAGAAGTACGTACCCAGTTATCACCGTTATCATACCCGCCCTTATTATCGGTATCGGCCCCATTCTATCTGCACTCCTCCCCCCGAAAACCCTGGTTAAGAAGCTCGCCGCTCCAACGAGCATCATGTACGTCCCAAAGACTTTCTGTGGGTAAGAGAGCTCCTTGTAGAGGGCGGGAAGAAACGTCGTTATTCCCGAGTAAGACGCCGCGAAGAAGAGCAGGGAGAGGGAGGCGGCGATAAAGCCGGGGCGGAGCAGTTCTGAGTAATCGGCCTCTTCCCGACTCCCCTTCGAAACAATACCTCCACCGACGTCCTTTAAGACTGGGACAACTAGGACGGCTCCTACCGCGGAAAACAACGCAGTTAGGGCGAAGGCCGCCGTGAACCCGAGGTAGTCCGATACGTAGCCGCCCAGGGCAGGGCCGACGATGTTTCCCAGTGAGAACATCATGCCCCTCCAGCCGAGGGTCTCCCCCACCCTGCCGATGGGGGCAAGATCAACCGCCGTCGAAAGGCTGGAGGGAAAGAAAATTCCCATAGAAAACCCGTGGAGGGCTCGGGTAAAGGCGAACAGCCACACGCTTCCGGTCAGCGCGGAACCAACGTACAGAACCCCGGAGACCAGGGCCATGAGGTTTCCCGCTATCATGGCCTCAAGCCGGTAGCCCCTGTCCCCCACCAGGCCGCCTATCGGTTTCGAGATGAGCGAGAGCACGGAGGTAACGCCCGCAAGTATTCCGACGACGAAGGGCGTGGCCCCAAGGGTCATGGCAAAGGGCGAGATTATTGGGTTGACCGAACTTATCCCAAGGAAGAAGAAAAACGTTGACAGGTTGAGGAGCCAGATGTTTCTCAGAGTCCTGTCCACTAAACACCAGCCTCCGGCTCCTTCATGCCTTCCCTCATGAAGGCGTGGCTCATATGTTTGGTGTTCTTTGCAAAGCCGACGTTGCCTTTAGAGTCAACCATTATGATGCCCATCGTGTCCGGGCCAAAGTATTTGGTGGCCAGACTTATCGCGGCCTCACTTGCCGCTTGAGCGTCCATACCGAGCCTGACGAAGTCGGTGGCGCTTTTAGCTAATGCCAGCTTTATCGCCACCTCCCCAAGACCAGTGCAGGAAGCTCCGGCAACTTCGTTTGCGTACGTTCCCCCTCCGATTATCGGTGTATCACCAACCCTGCCGAACATCTTGAGGAAGACTCCTCCCGTCGAGGTTCCGGCGACGACCTCCTCACCGTCGAAGGCCACCGCCCCAACGGTGCTCCTTAGAACCTCGGGATACTCTTTTATCAGTTCGTTCAGCTTCTTCCAGTGCCTCGTCTCCCCCTTTTCGACCAGCTTCTTCCTGAGCTCCTCCCACTGCTTGAGTCTCCCGTCGGTTATCGGGCTGTACTCCTCAAACCCGAGCAGACGGGCGAACTTAACTGCCCCTTCCCCAGCGAGGAGGACGTGATCGGTTTTTTCCATAACCTTTCTTGCCACGCTTATGGGATTCTTAACACCCCAGATTCCAGCGACGGCACCGGCTTCGAGCGTTTTGCCGCGCATTATCGCCGCGTCCATCTCGACCTTCCCGTCGAGGGTCAGGACGCTTCCCGTTCCGGCGTTGAAAATCGGGTTGTCTTCAAGGGCCTTCACAGCCTCTTCAACCGCATCGAGAGCGGAACCACGCTTCAGCTCGCGCCAGCCGGCCAGAACTGCTTCCCTAACACCTTCGATGACCTTTGGGATGCGCTCCTCCTTCCTTATGGTGCCGGCCCCTCCATGAACTATTATAGCGACCATTTCGATCACCGTTGAAAGGAACGCTCGAAGGGTTAAAAGGATTGTGGAAACGGAACTACTTCATCGAAACGAGGATTATGCCCACGATTGCCAGGACGAGTCCCTCGAATATCCGTCTGCTTGGCTTCTCCTTAAGCAGGGCAACAGCCATCAACGAGGTCAGGAGGGGGTTTATGGCAGACACCGGCGCCGAGACCTGGGAACCAACGGCCTGGGTGGAGTATACGAAGAGGAACTGGCCCAGGAAAAGGCCGCTGAAAGCCGCCCCCGACAGTATCAGCAGTTCCTTTCTTGTGGTGCTCCGAATCTCTTCTCCGTAAGCAGGCAGGAAAACCGAAACTCCCACCGCTCCGGAGAACATCCTGAGCGCGGCCAGCGTGAGGGAGGTGAAGTGCCCGGTGAGCCAGTCCATTACGGTTATCGCCACGCTCCAGGAGACGGGAGCTATGAGGGCAAAGGCGAAGCCCTTTGGATCGGCGTGCTCCTCAACCTCCGCCCTGCGGACGATGACTATCGCCAGAACTATGAGCAGGGCGCCGAGGTAGACCCTGGGGCTTACCTTCCTCCCTAGGAAGAGAGAAGCCCATAGGACGGTCCAGAGGGGGTAGGTTGAGGTTATCGGGACGGTTCGAGAGACGCCCATCCGATGGAGCGCGTGGAAGTAGAAGTAGTCCCCGATAACGAACCCAAACTGGGCGGAAACAAAGGCGAGGAGGAGGTAGCGGGGATCCGAGTTCAGGATCTCTCGGATTCCGTCGGTGGGGATTATGACGATGAGATACATGACCGAGACAATGTAAAGCCGGAGTATGTTGGCCGCCACGGGGCTTTTGGAGCGCATGCCGACTTTTATCAAGATCGTTGCAGTAGCCCAGCACAGGGCGGATGTTAGGGCCGCCGCTACGCCTAGAACCATCTGACTCATGGTTACGGTAGGGATAGTTCAGTTTAAAAGTTTAACGTTTCGATGATTCTCAAAAAGAGGGATATAAACCCCAACCCAGATCCCCTCTAGGTGATGACCTCGGCAGTTGCTGACGGAAGGATGATGAGGATCTTGAGTGCTGATTTTTCTTTTTCAACAAAATAGGGAATTGAAAAATCAGGACTTAAGAAAAGCCTCCACGAGGTTTCTCGTTTCAACAAAGGCCTCCAGTGGAACTCCCTTTGGAAGACCGCCTATTTCCCCCTTGACGTCCTTGAGGACGCCCTCCCCCGCACCTAGGAACATGCCCTCGCTCACTATACCGCGGAAGTTGGCGGGGGGCAGGAGGGCCACTGCAACGCGGTTACCTTCCTTAACGCCCAGGTCGTTGGTGACGACGGTTATCGCCCTGTCTCCGAGGTTGACGTTTGTGACCAGCAGTCTGTCGGCGTTCGGATGCTTGGCGACGCTCATGACTTCGCCGACCCTAATATCGACCGCTATTACAGGATCGTTGATCTTGCCCAGGGAGAGGCGTTTGTCAAGGTTGAGGATGGTGTTCAGGAAGAACTTGATCTTGGCTACCGCCTCTTCGACCTTCTCGCGCTCGTTCTTGTCGGCTAAGCTGAGGAACTTGTGGTGCCAGTCTTCCCCACCGAGGGCTTCGATTATCCCCGTGGCATTCTCCTTGAGGGCTTCCATTTGCGGCGTCTCAACTAACTCCTTTGGCTCGACGTAGGAATAACGCATGGCTTGAATCTCCGGGATCATTTCCTTCGCGAGCTGGATGGCCTTCTTCTTGTCCCACTTGCCCTTGAACTTGGCGCCCTCGATCGTCTTGAGGAAGAGCTCAACGCTTTTTTCCGCCACCAGCAACCTGTAGTCCTTGCTCGTATCCCACATGTTCTCCACCGCCAAGTTGCTGGACTACCCTGCTCTTAATGGTTTCGTTGGGTATGCTCATTGCCACGGTTCTTGCCATGAGCTCGTCGCCCTGCCTGTGGTACTCCGCGGCTATCCTCGTAAGGAGCTCCGAGAGAAGGCGCTCGTTCTCCACGAAGCGCGTGAGCCTGAACGCCAGATCTGGATAGCCGAGTTTGAGGAAATCCCTGGCTATCTCGGCGATCTCGTGTTCTGTCCCAGCGTTTTCAGAGAGCAAAGCTGTGGCATCGTTGAATATGTCCCTGCCAAGTTCTGGATAGTCGTTGGCGTAGAGCCAGAACGCTATCTCAAGGAACGCCATTCCCCTGTGCTCTCTGGGGATGTAGCGGGCCATTAGTATGGCGTCGTCTACCCGATTCTCTGCCAGGAGGCGCCTTAAGAAGGTAGTGTTGCCCTCCAGGGCGCGGTCTATTATCCAGGCCTTTGCCTTGGCCGAATTAGCTAGGAAATCGATTCCAATGTACTCGTAAACCTCGGCCGCGGTAGTGAGATAGAGCTTTGCCCACTCACCGTCGTCTATCCACTCGATCGAAATGAGCAGAGAATCGGCGAGGTTGCGGAGGAGTCTTATGGCGCTGTCGGGATCTTCGGTTCTAGCCACCACAACTCCTTCGAAGGCAGAGTTGAGAAGGGAATATGCGTCTTCGTAGATGCCAGCTCTGATCAGGTTGAGGGCCACTCCGATAAAGGCCTCAGCCCTCCATAGCGGGAATCCAATGCGTCTCGCGGTTGAAATGGCTTCCTCAAAGAACTTGACGCCGTCGTAGTCCCCTGAGGAGAGCAACGCCTCACCTATTATGGAGAGAATGAGCGCCTTTGTTTTTCTGTCGGGTGCATCGGCAGTGCACTCCAGAAGTTCGTCCTTAACCGCCCTGTACTCGTCGTATTTTGTGACTCTTTTGAGAAGCTCCGCTAGGAGTTCGGCCCTGGTGACTCCGTCCTTTTCCTCGGAGATCAGCCTCAGGGCCCCCCAGACGTTATCTCTCCTTACATACTCCTCAATTCTCTCTATCAGCATCCAAACTGCCCCCCTCACCCCCTTCACGATTAGAATCATCTGATTCCAGATCCGGTTCGGGGGGCGTCCTAGGTCCGGGGGTCACCCGAGTTTCCTCAACCTCCCTGATAGCCTTTGCGACTTTATCCCTAATAAGGATATCGCCTATCCTCATGGCAAGTTCCTTTGCCTGCTCAACCTCTCCCCGGCGAGCGTAGGTTAGTGCTATCTCCCCCATCAGCTCTGAGAACCTCCTTTCGTCCCTGAGAAGACCCGCCAGAACCATAGCCTCGTTGAGCTTGCCCACCCTGAGGAATTTGTAGGCAACAGCCTCGATCTCACCTTCCCTGGCCTTGAACTTTCCCACGAGGAGCATCTCTGTGGCGTCGTTGAACACTTCCCTTGCGAGATCGCTGTAGTCGTGAATGAAGAGCCAGTAAGAAACGTTCAGCATCGCCACCGCCCTCTCCCCGGGTGGAAGGAACCTCGCCATCTGCAGAGCCCTGTCAACGTCTCCCCTCTCAAGAAGCTCCGTAACTGCTAAGGAACCCCTTTTGAAAACTTCCTCTGCAGTTTTCATCTTTTCCTTTATCTCCCTAGCCTGGAGCTTGAAGCCGAGGCTCTCGTAGATGTCCGAGGCCAGTTCATAGAACTTCAACGCGATCTCGTTGGGGATCTCCTCCGCACTCATTTCCACCCTTCTGGCGAGGTTCACAAGGCCAGAAACCACTTCGGAGTACACAGCCCTGGCGGACTGGAGTGTATCAAAGGCCTTTCTAAAGGCTTTAAGGCCGTCGCTGTACCTCCCGGAGAGAACGAGGTTTTTCCCGATTATTCCCAGGACTTCCGCCGTTTCCATGGGTGATGCCATTCTTCTGAGCTCCTCGAAGGCCCTCTGGAAGTGCCTCTCCCCATCTCGTTCCATTTCAAGTGCGTAAAAGGCCCTGGCCGTGTAGGATTCAGCTATCGCTAGCTCTTTCGGCGATTTTATCTCCTCCAGTGCCTCGATGAGCTGGGGAACGAACTCCTCCCGATAAGATCTCGCTATGATCTCCGCTATCATCACCGCCCTCCTGAACGGGTTCCTCTCGCGGAGGGCCTCTGCAAACGCTCCCCGGTAGTTCCCAAGGCGGAGGTGCTCCCTAAACCTCTCCACCTTTTTCACCTGGCGAAAATAAGACTTGGAGGCCTAAAAGGCTTTCGAAAGAAATTTCAGAAAAGGGATGCCTCGAAGTTGACCAGGATCTCGTTCACGGCGGTCCAGGCCATAAGGGGTTTTTCATATATGCTTACCCTCTCCGCGTTGATGTCCCCCAGCTTCCTGAAATCCCCATGGGGAAAGCCCCCCACAATAACGGCCGGATTTTCAAGTGACGCCAGGGTTCTTCCAAATTCAGCTGGCTTGATCAGCTTCCCGCTTTCATGGGCCACGAACGTTCTGTCTGGGTTTATTCCATCCAGCAGTTCGCTCAGCGTTTTGTTCTCCATTCTCAGAAGCTCCAGATCCTTTGGAACAGCCCGATTCTTGAAGAGGCTCTCCATCAGGCCCACGAAGCGGTTGTAGTTCCTCGGGATCCTGGTCTCCGGTTTTATGTAGATCACCTCGTCGTTCCTAGTGTGGACGTAAACTCTCAGCGCGCCCTCCTTGTTCGCTATGCTCTCAAGCGCGTTGAGAAGACAGATGTGGACTATATCCGGTCTCCCGCGCCTCTCGCCATCATTAAGCCCTCTCAGCGCCGCATGGTGGTAGGTGCTGTCGAGGAGGATCTCATTGGGCTTCTTGCCCCTTCGCCTCGCGTGATTAACTACCGCGGGATGGTCTGCTATCTGCTCCGGGACGAGCTCAAGCTCCGCCTCAGCTATTATCAGGTGAAGCAACCTCCCACCTCCTCAGATTAATTCCCCGCTCTTTTAGACCGTTTATGAGGACTTCGTAGGTGTCCTCCCTCATCCCAATGATCTCCGGCGGTATTACTCCAAAGGTGCACGTCTTTTCAGCGACCATCCTGGCCACTATCGAGGTTGTGAATCCCGTCACTCTGGCCATCGAGGTGAACTCGCGCTCTTCGTCGTAGAGGAGGTACCTTATCTCCTTTTCTTCCTCATTCAGCGTCCCCCTGCCAACGACTTCCATTATGGAAAAGTCCGGGCTCTCGTAGGTCATGAGCGGGGTAATGACTCTGAGCGTGGCTTCCACGTGTTCCGGTTTGAAGAAGCCGAGCTCCCTTAGAACCTTCATCCTCTCAAGGTGGCCCGGCCAGCGGAGCGTCCACTCCTCCAGTTTTTTAGCCCTTATTGACTCCAGCAGGGATCTGAGGCCGTCGCTCAAGAAGGCCTCGAATTCCATTCCGTTAATGTTCATGTGCCTTATCTCCCCGAGCGGATCCAGGGCAGCAACCTCACCGTTCCTCAGAACCCTTGCTTTTCTAACGTATTCTTCAATAAGGTCTTTAGGGGACCATGTAATTCTGTAATAAAGTGGTGGTCTGGGATCCTTCGGGAGGCCTCCGACGTAGATGATCCCCTCGTCCAGCTCGTCGAGCTCCTGGTAGATCCTCCCCATGAGGACGTTGCTGAGCCCTGGAGCGAAGCCCGCGTCGAAAACCACAGTTACCTGCGCCTCCTCTGCTTTGGAGTGGAGCTGAAGGGGATTTTCAGGCATGAACGAAACGTCAACGAGATCCACTCCCGCCTCTATCGCCGCCTTCACAGTTGAGAAGCCGAACCGCCCCGGGAGCGCGCCGACTACGAGGTCAAATTTCTCCATGGTTTTGACGAGCTCGGCAAAGTTTGAGGCGTCGATTTTGAGTGGCTCCGCAAACTCCTCCACGGACTTCAGCTTTTCCGGATCGGCATCCCCAACGTAGACCTCAAAGTCCTCCCTGAGATCCCACGCAACAACCCTTCCTATGTTCCCTCCTCCAAGAACCAGAACCCTCATGTCGTTCACCGGGTTAGATTGGGGATGGTGGTATAAAACTGTCTCTATTCGAAGAACTCGGAAAGACCATTGTCAATCTCGAGAAGCTTCCTCAGGTTTCTGATTTTCATGAAGTTCCAGCGTTCGAAGAGCAGGGCAACGTCGTGCTTGTACGGTGAAGCTTTCTGGACGAGCAGGGTGTTGCCGTCGGTTATGTAAGTGAACCTGCCGGGGCTGTCGTCAACCCAGACTATAGGATCTTCTGGATAAAGATCCCTGAGGGCCTGAAACTTCTGAAGCATATCTCGCGTGCTCTTGAACGTTACTACCGAGTCGAACTCATCGTACCAGTCCGTTTTCTTCATGAAGATGACCTTCCCTCCGGGATACGTGTGTTCGCCGGAGAAGCTGATAACCCTCCTCCCGCGCTTTCTAAGGGTTCTGACGACCCTCCTCGCATTGGGAAGATCCTGTATAAACTGGGGCATTAAGCGGTAGTACTCGTGTATCGTCCCCTGGGCAACGAGTTCGTGTATGACGCCGAGATGTCTGTAGGTCAGCTTCCCCTTGATGAAAAGGAAGAGCGCCCTGTAGTACTCGTCGTAGAGGTCGCTCTCTATCACCGCTGGCATCGTTCTCTCTATCGCCAGGCGGAGGGCCTTCTCCACGGCTTGGTGGCTGTCCACGAGGGTTCCATCAAAATCAAAGAGGTACACGGCCATAGGCAACACTGAAAGATGTTCGGGGAGGGAAATATAACGGTTTTCCTGTGCAAAAATTTTAAAAGCTCATAATTGTACGGTCAGTAGAGAATTTTTGCAAGGCTTAAGCTTATAAAGGTGCCGGATGATTGAAGGGAGGTGATGATTATGGCTTACCATAAGGGAAAAGGAAAGAAGGGTGGACACCGGGGAAACAGCAATCAGGGCGGCGATGAGATAATCCGCGTCCCCCTGCCGAAGGAGGGACAGCTCTTCGGCATAATCGAGCAGGCCCTCGGCTCGGGCTGGATGGACGTTCGCTGTTCGGATGGAAAGGTAAGGAGATGCAGAATTCCGGGGAAGCTCAAGAGGAGAATGTGGATGCGCGTTGGCGACGTCGTCATAGTCCAGCCATGGCCCGTTCAGAGCGACGAGAGGGGGGACATAGTCTACCGCTACACCAGGACGCAGGTCGACTGGCTCCTCAGAAAGGGCAAGATAAGCCAGGACTTCCTGAGCGGCGGCGAGCTCCTCTTCTGAGCCCGCTTTGTTGATCAGAGTGGTGGCGATGCTGGAAGAGCACCTTGACCGCGAGATAGAGAGCATCCTGGGCCTCAGGGAAAGAAGGGAGAAGGACAGCGAACTGTACAAGATAGCCAACGAGGTCTTTGATAAGACCACGAAGGAGACCCTGGCTTACCTGCATAGGCGGGGAAAGATAGAGGCTCTCTACGGCGTCATCAGCACCGGAAAGGAGGCCAATGTCTTCGCGGGCATTGATGGCAACGGCGAGAGAATAGCGGTTAAAATATACCGAACCTACACCACCGAGTTCCGGAGGATATGGGAGTACCTGGCGGCTGATCCAAGGGTGGGATACCTCCCGAAGGATATGAGAAAGCTCGTCTTTGTGTGGACTCGGAGGGAGTTTAAAAACCTCCAGAGGGCCATAAAATACGCCGTTCGCGTTCCCGAACCGATAGCCTTCCGCAACAACGTACTGGTGATGGAGTTCATTGGTGGCGAGGCTCCAGCCCCAAGGCTCAAGGACGTCGAGCGGGAGCTCGAAAAAGAAGACTTTGAAGAGCTCTATAACTTTACAATCGGTGTTATAGAGCGCCTCTGGAAGAGGGGAGATATGGTTCACGGGGATTTGAGCGAGTACAACATCCTGATCCACAACAGACCCGTTGTTATAGACTGGTCCCAGGCGACCGTGAGAAGGAACAGGATGAGCCTCGAACTCCTAAAGAGGGATCTGAGGAATGTAATCAGCTATTTCCGGAAGAGGGGTGTTGACACCGAAGATCCGGAAGAAAAGTTTCGCCAGCTCGCTGGCATCTGAGGGGTGAGAGTATGGACGAGTTCGAGAGACTGCTGAGGAAGTACGAGAGGGTCGACAAGGACGGAAGGCCCGTTGATGATGAACCCGAGGAGGGCATAACCTACGCGGCCGAGGGCGAGCAGGAGGAGTTCGTCCGGATCCCCAAGGAGAGGATAGCCGTAGTTATCGGAAAGAAGGGGGAGACGAAGAGGGAGATAGAGAGGAGAACCGGGACGAAGATCGAGATAGACAGCGATACAGGTGAGGTCTTCATAACCGCGACCAAGGAAGCCAAAGACCCCCTCGCCGTCTGGAAGGCGAGGGACATAGTTCTAGCCATAGGAAGGGGGTTCTCCCCGGAGAGAGCGTTCAGGCTCTTGAACGAGGGTGAGACCCTTGAGGTCATCAATCTAACGGATGTCATCGTTGGAAACGATAAAAACGCCCTTCCAAGGGTAAGGGGGCGCATAATAGGCAGAAAGGGGAGGACCAGGGAAATAATCGAGGAGATGAGCGGCACCGACGTGAGCGTCTACGGAAAGACCGTGGCCATAATAGGAAACCCCATACAGGTGGAAGTGGCAAAAACCGCTATAGAGAAGCTCGCCAGGGGATCGCCTCACGGCGTCGTTTACAAGTACCTCGAAAGGAGGAAGAAGGATCTCGAGCTAGAGAGCACCGCCTACTACGAGGCCCTCGAAGGAGGGGCGCCCCCCGTTGAGCTCAAAGATAATGAGGAAGGAGAGGAGTGAATATGGCCGAAGCAACTCAGCTCTTTAAGGAATTCAAAATCCAGAGTGTCAGCGAGTTCTTCAGAAGAAACGCGGCAATGCTCGGCTACACGGGCAAGGTCCGCTCGCTGACAACTTTAGTCCATGAAGCTGTAACGAACTCCCTTGATGCGTGCGAAGAGGCAGGAATACCGCCCTACGTCAGGGTTGAGATAGAGGAGCTTGGAAGCGAGCACTACAAGGTTGTTGTTGAAGACAACGGGCCCGGAATCCCGGAAAAGTACATAACCCACGTCTTCGGAAAGATGCTCGCCGGAACCAAGGCCCACAGGAACATACAGAGCAGAGGGCAACAGGGTATAGGCATCAGCGGCGCCGTCATGTTCGCCCAGATAACGAGCGGAAAGGCAACGCGCGTCATAACTTCCACTGGCGGCGACACTATAATCGAAGCCTGGGTTAAAATCGACGTTGACAAAAACGAGGGTAAAATCGTCAAGAAGGAGAAAAAGCCCAATCCAACCGGCTGGCGGGGAACTAGAATTGAACTTGAGGTTAAGAACGTCCGCTACATCCGCTCGAGGCAGGGGGTTTACTGGTACCTCAAGCTCACTGCTATAGCCAACCCCCACGCCCACATCGAGTTGATTGAACCCGACGGAAAGCTCATAGTCTTCCCGCGTTCGAGCGATGAAGTGCCGGAGCCGCCCGTCGAAATGAAGCCCCACCCACGCGGAGTTCTCACGGACGACGTCTACAGGATGGCCAAGAAGACGAGGAGAAACACCGTAAAGCGCTTCCTCATAGGAGAGTTCTCCAGGATAAGCGACAAGAAGGTCGACGAGCTGGTCGAGTACATCGCCGCGCTCAGGCTCATAAAAACGGAGAAGGACAAGAAGGTTCAGGAACAGCTCTACGAGAGGCTCGCAAAGGGTGAGGTTAAGGAGGTTCTCCGCTCCTTCAGGGGCTACACAAAGGTCGTCAAGCAGGTGGCAAAGATTATGGAGAAGCCGCCGGAAAAGCTCACCTGGCACGAGGCTGAGGAGATAGTTGAGGCCTTCAAGTACATGAAGTTCCTTGCCCCGCCAACCCACGGCTTAAGGCCAATAGGGGAGGAGAACATCGAGAAGGGTCTGAAGGGGATTCTCAAGCCTGAGTTCGTGACTGCCGTGACGAGACCGCCCAAGGTGTACTCCGGTGGAATACCCTTCCAGGTCGAGGTTGGGATAGCCTACGGCGGCGAGATCCAGAGCGGCTTTGACGTCTTCCGCTACGCCAACCGCGTTCCGCTTCTCTTTGACGCTGGTTCCTGTGTAACGACCATAGCGGCACGCTCAATAGACTGGAAGCGCTACAAGGTTGACGACCCCGAGAGAACCCCTCTCGTCGTCATGATAAACGTCGTTTCGGTCCACGTTCCCTACACCGGAACCGGAAAGCAGAGCATAGCCAACGTTGACGAGATCTACAGCGAGATCCGCCTGGCAATAATGGACGCTGCGAGGAGGCTTCAAACTTACCTAAGCGGCAAGCACAGAAAGCTGGCCCAGGTGAAGAGGAGGAAGACCTTCGAGAAGTACGTGCCCGAGATAGCAAGGGCCTTGAGCATACTCACGGGTGAGCCCGAGGACGCCATTAAGGCCTACTTCATATCATACATAGAGAACCACTTCGCGGCCAAGGAGAAGGAGGCCGCCCCAGCGGAGGTGGGTGAGAATGCCTAAACGCAGAGCAATCCACCGCGAGAAGCCCAGGGAGAGGTTTTCTTACGACCCGACCAAGGTGCTCACAAAGCTGGAAGAGTACGGGAGGAGGATCCTCGAGGACATCAAAGCGGGCAAGAATCCCTACTTTGACATCCCGATGCGCGGGCTTAGCAACGTCTACTTCGACGAGAAGAGGCGCGTCATCAGGATGGGAGACAAGCTCTCAAGGAGGTACTTCCTCAACGTTGCCCACACTAGGAAGTTCATGCAAACGCTTTTGCTCATGGCGTACGTTAAGAGGTTGGTGAGTGAAAACAAGCACGCGAGCCTTCGTGAAGCCTACTACGCCAACAAGCACACGATTCCGGGAACGAAGGAGAACACCTTCGAGGACCAGCGCGAGAGCGACCCGATAATAGAGGACCTCGAGAGGATGATGGGCGTTTTGAGGGAGGAGATGCACCTCACCGCGGACAGGCGCGGCTACATCTACGGCGACATCGTCATCAAGGACGGGGAGGACGAGTTCAACGCCGGCAAGCTCGGTATGGGAGGCTGGGCCGTCCCCGGAACAGTTGAGCACCTTCAGTTCCCAGAGATAAACGTCGATTACGCGCTCGTCGTCGAGACCGCTGCTATGGCCGACCGTCTAATCGAGGAAAAGTTTGCCCAAAAGCAGAACGCATTGATAATAGCTACCCAGGGCCAGGCTTCACGTGGAGTTAGGAGGCTCATCCACAGGCTCCACTACGAGGAGGGGCTTCCAATAATAGTCTTCACCGATGGAGACCCCTACGGTTGGTACATCTACTCGACCATAAAGCAGGGCTCGATAAACCTCGCCTACCTCAGCGAGAAGCTCGCGACTCCTGAAGCCAAGTTTGTTGGGATGACGATGGATGACATAGAACGCTACGGACTCAGGAACGTCACTGAAAAGCTCAAGGGAATCCCGCCCAACAAGAAGGGAGGCCCAACGGGCGACTACAAGAGGATTATCGAGGAGATGAACTACCCCTGGTTCCAGAACAAGGAGTGGCAGAGGCAGCTTAAGATGGCCCTTAAGATGGGGGTCAGGATTGAGCAGCAGGCTTTAGCCAATAAGTCCCTCGAGTTCGTCGCTAAGGAATACCTGCCGGAAAAGATAAACAGCGGTGATCTCCTGCCATGACGACGACGGAAGAACTCGTCGCGCAGGTTAACAAGATACTGGACGATATTGGGATAGACATGGCAGGGTTATTTGAGGATTTCGACGTTCCCACCCTTTCGTATTACCTGAACAGAAACCTCTCGATACTGAGCGATCTCGAGGAGGAGCTGGAGAGAAGGGTTGGAGAGCTCCCTTCCTCCCCGACCTCCTACGACAGGAAGAACCGCGATCCCCACCTCCAATGGGTTTACAGGAAGAAGAGGAATCGTATCCTCGCCATCGAGAGGCTCAAGGCTTCTATAACGGCACATAAAATGGCCCTCGCTTTAATATCCGCCAACTACTCCCTCAGGATCGGAAAGAAGGAGATAAACCCCGGCAACATCAAGCAGGAAAACCTTGGAGAGGTTAAAGCGGTTCCAAAACAGATCAGACTGGGCCGCATTGAAATCCTCCCCCATTTGGCCTACTCCGGCGATGTGCTGAGATTGCTCGCGAGGGAAGGTCTGGAGGTCAGGGAGTCCTTCAAGTTCATAAAGGGAAAGCTGAGGGAGAAGGGGACCGTTCAGACGAGGGGGCTCAGGATAGAGGTGGAGTACTGGAGTGAAAACAGGCTTAAGAAGGACAGGATAGACCTTCCGGCCGACTCCGACATAGAGGGAGAGCTGAGGAAGCGCTACGGAAGGAGATTCCGCTGGAGGGTCCTCAGCTTCGTCAAGGCAAAGGGGGTCCTCATAAACAACCACTACACCGTGGACAACCTTGCGCTGGCTTACTCGACCCTAGATCCAGAGAACGGTGCCAAAAAGCTCGGTCTCGACCTCTTCCGCTACTACTTCTTGACCTCCGAGACCGAAAGGATGGGACTGGGCCTTTACCCGGACATAAGGCTCTGCATCGACTGCCACTACTCGATATTCGACATCCCATTCCAGGACGAGCCCGACTTCAAGACCGGCTACGGGAGCATGCTCGTCATGAGAAAGTGTGAGATGGAGGGAATGCTGTCCGGCAGGAGGACCGATATAAGCGGCGTCCCCAACCACATCCTTGGAGGGGTTCTTCTGTACGGAATGACCCCCTGGGACGAGGCTAAGGTGTCCAAACTCCTCGGAATTCCCCGCGATGAACTGGAAGACGGCATAAGGAAGTTCGTGATTTCGGGTCTCCACAACACCCTCTTTGCAGATACCGGAAAATTCGAGAAGTTCATGCCCAAGAGCGACAGGGCGAGGCAGTTCTTGGCCCTCCTCCAGGGGTGATTCCATGAGGGTGGAGGTCAAGGCCAGGAACAACGGCGAACTTATAAGGAAGCTCCGCGAGAGCCTCGGTCCGGACGTCACTGAAGTCTACATAAACCTCCGCCCGACGAAGGAGATAGTTGTGAGGATCTTGGAGAACGCCCCCAACGTGAGGAGGATAAGCTGTCCACCCAGTCTCTACCCGAAGGTCTCCAAAAAGATAATCAATGCCCTCGCCCAGATCGGCGTTCAGCTCGTTCCCGAGGGTTATCCCAGGGGAAGGCCGAGGAAGTACAAGGAGGAGACCGTCAGGACCGTTCTTAACATGTTTTCCTCCGGGAAGGGGCCGAAGGAGATCAGCAGAACCCTTGGAATACCCCTGAGGACGGTCTACTACCTAATTGAGAGGGCCTCAGAGGTGGGCGGATGCTCCAAAAAGCCCCCCTCAAGATAACCCTTCTCTTCCTGTCCCTTCTCTTCTCGATAGCCCTCCTGATGAGCTCGACCGTCTCTTTTGGCGTGACGTCCGTTAACGTTGACCTCCTGTACTTCATCGGTCTTCTGCTGTCGTTTTTCCTCATAGGCTACGGCCTCTCCTACCTACGCCTCAGGGGAGGACCGCGGAGGAGAAAAAAGAGCAGGTACGCAATAATTTCAGGTCTCCTCTGGATAATAGCATTCGGGGTAGCTGTATACCTCCTCTTCAACCCCCGACCCAGCCCTCAGCATCCAACGAACCAAACGGGGATTCCCCATCCCGGAAGCTTCCAGCGGATAAAAGGCGGTATAGAGGCCCTGTACAATGCGCTCCCCAGCTCCGCTTATCTGATTCCATACCTCCTCCTTATTGTCGTGCCCATCTTCCTCATCATCAAGAGGAGGCTCGGAAGGTCTCCTTCCATTGGCGGTCCGAAGGTTAGGTTTGAACCCGACCTCAGGTACGAGGACATCAGCGGTCCTCCCAAGGAGCGGGTCATTAGGATGTACAGGAACGTGGTGGCCGGGCTGGTACTCAAGGGCTATCCCTATCAGAAGAGCTGGACCCACAGGGAGCACGAGGAGAGGCTGAGGGAGATATTCCCGGATCTCGGAGATCTTGACGTTCTCACTAGGCTGTTCGAGAAGGCAAAGTACGCCGACAGGCTGGAGCCAGAGGACGTCAAACTTGCCAGGGAGAGCTATGAGCGTCTGATGAGATACCTGAGATAGACCCAAAGGTTAAAAGATCCTCCTCCAAGCCCAGTCAGTATCGGAAGAGGTGATGCTAATGCCCATATTCGAGACGCAGGAGGAAACCCCCAGGATTATGGAACCTCTGAGGAGGGTGGGGATAACAAACCTCAGGAGCGTTGCAAGGATAAACTGGAAAGGGAAGGTCTACACGTTCCTCCCGCTCTTCGAGATAACCATAGACCTTCCGGCTGAGAAGAAGGGCATCCACATGAGCAGGCTTATTGAGAGCGTGACTGATGCCATGAGCGAGGCCGTCGAGGAGGAGGTTATGAAAGCCCACAGCTCCCTTGAGGAGCTCGGAAAGTGCGTAATAAAGCGCCTTGAGGGCAAGCACCCACACAGACGGGCAGAGGTCTGGGTAAAGACACACCTGATCATCCCGCGCGAGACGCCCGCCAGCGGAAAGACGAGCTACGAGCCCTACGACGTTGAGGTTGGCGTCATCAAGAACGAGGACGGCTCCTTCGAGAAGGTTCTTCGCGTTAGGGTGGTAGGAAACACCGTCTGCCCCCACGCGATGGCCAACAACGACGGCAAGACCCACATCCAGAGGGCCGTTGGGGAGCTTGAGGTAAGGGCGCCCTTTGAGGAGGAAATCCCCCTGGAAGAGATGATAGACGTCGTTGAAAGCTCCTTCAGTTCGCCTACGTACACCCTGCTGAAAACCCCTGACGAAAACGCCGTGGTTCAGAGGATGTTCTCCAACCCCAAGTTCGTTGAGGATGTCGCCAGGGAGATATTCGCCAAGGCTAAGGAGCGCTTTGGTGGGAGGATCCATGTGAAGGTCGTCAGCAACGAGAGCATCCACAAGCACGACGTTATCGCCGAGACGTGGAGCTGAGGGAAAGATTAATTTACCTCTTTTCATCATTCCTTATGGGGGGTCAATAATGAGCGCTACTCTTGCCGAAATACAGCGGAAAATAAATGAAATAGAGCGGTTCCTCCAAGAGCTCATAGAGGTAAACCTCCAGCTCATTGAAGAATCTGAGCCAGAAGAGTGGGAAGTCAAAGACATTGCAAAACGGAGGGAGGATGAGTTCCTTGAATGGGACGTGATCAAAGATGAGCTTTGAGAACAGGATTCTTGTAAGCAAGAATGCCCTTAAAGAGTTGCAGGAGATCCCCGCAGGCCGGAGGGACTTAATAAAAGACAGAATCTCAAAGCTCGCCCTATTTCCACTGGCAAAGCTTGATGTCCAAAAGCTGAGGGGGTACAGTAATCTTTACCGCCTTCGCGTTGGTGAATACAGGGTGATATTTGAATACGACAGAGAAGCACGGATTGTAAAAATCCTGAGAGTAGGAAAGCGCGAAAATGTGTACTCCTAACGGATGGAAGATGCCATTAATACTAAATCACCCATCTGCCTGTTACCTCTTTTGGGTTGAGTACTGCGCGTAGTAGGCTATCGCCTTGAGGAGGTCGTTGAACCCCTCGAAGGTGGCGAGTGAGAGGGGTATCGCCTCCTGCTCCAGCCTCTTCTTTATCGTCCCCTTAAGTTCCTCAACCCTCTCGGAAGGGACAAGGTCGATCTTGTTTATCACCACGATGATGGGCTTATCGTAGCGGAACTTGAGGAGGTGGTGGAGCTTCTCCATCCCCCTGTGGAGGCCGACGGTCGCATCGACCATGTGGATGACCACATCGGCCGAGGCTATCTCGCGCACTATCTCACGGAACTTCTCCTCGCTCAGAACCTTTCCCCTGAGCTCGTGTCTTGGATCGAAGAGTCCTGCTGTGTCTATGAGAACGAACTCGTCCGCCCCTCCGAGAGGATTCTTCATGCTCTTCGGGATCTTGAGCTTGCCGAATCGTCTTCTTATCACTCCCTTGGTAGTTCCCGGCAGGTTCTCCACCTCGCTAACGTTTCCCCCGATTAGGGCGTTCATAAGGGTTGATTTCCCGACGTTTTCGGCACCTATGATAGCAACCTTTATCAACCTCCCACCCCCGCAAGGTTTATCTTCCCATTGGCAACCATCTCAAAATGGGGTTATATAAACTGATGGGGCGGACGCTATATGCCGAGGCGGGTAAAACTCGGGCATCACTACTACTACGTGGTGGGCGTGGAAGAGCTGAAATCCGGGTCTTTTAGGGGAAAGAACGTTGTTTTTGAGGGGGCAGTTGAGGGCAAACCCACCATCGAGTTCCTGCCAATGGAGCTGCCAAGTTACAGGACGACGTTTTCACTCGGCAGTATACGCGTGGAGTTCTCGGGAAGCCCCTGCATAGGCGCTGGGGATCACGTAAAGGTCTATGGCAGGTTCCTTGGAGACTGCGTGATAGCGAGTGCCGTCGAGACAGAGAGGGCCCTGTTCATCGCGGAGGACTGAGGATGTCGCTTCTCAATCTTTTCATTGAGGCTGGAAACCTCAAGAAGCTCAGGAGGAGCGGCTGGGTACTGCGAGGAATCCCAAATCCGGAGAGCATAGCGGACCACTCCTTTAGAACGGCTCTGATAACTCTCTTTCTTGCGGATGAGCTTAGGAATCGTGGAGTCGACGTGGACGTGGAGAAGGCCGTTAAGATGGCCCTCCTCCATGATCTTGGCGAGGCCAGAATAACCGACATACCCATGCCCGCCCAGGGCTATTTCGACAAAGTTTCGGGAGAGAGAAAGGCCCTCCGTGACATTCTCAAACCAACCAAGCGGGCCGAGGAGTACCTGGAGCTGTTTGAGGAGTACGAGTCCGAGAGCACGCTGGAGGGCAAACTCGTAAAATTCGCCGATAAGCTGGAGATGCTGGTTCAGGCGTGTGAATACGAAAGGGCCGGCTTTAATGCGCTGGATGAGTTCTGGGGGGCCCTTGAAAGCCTAAGAAAGAGCGATTTGTACCCCCATTTTAAGGACGTCATCGAGGGGCTGGTTAGGGCTAGAAAACAAAACTGTTTGCTGTAGATCTCCCTGTTTACTCGAAATGTTTAAATCCCTGTTTTTGTTTAGTAACTCGGTGGTACTCGTGGGATGGAGAGGTATAATCCTGACAATGGTTCTCGCGTTCTCGCTCATTGCGGCTGGATGTATAAATTCAAACGGCTCAGACTCCACAGATAAGGAGATAACGCTGGTGGTTTTCCACGCGGGCTCGCTGAGCGTGCCCTTTCAGCAGCTTGAGAAAGAGTTCTCCGCCTATGCCGAGAAGAACCTCGGCGTCAAAGTGAAGTTTCAGGATGAGCCCAGCGGGAGCATCAATGCAGTCAGGAAAGTCACTGACCTTGGAAGGGACGCGGACGTTGTAGGTGTTGCGGACTACACCCTGATTCCACAGATGCTGATCCCGAACTACACTGACTTCTACGTCCTCTTCGCGACAAACGAGATCGTCATAGCCTTTACTGACAGGAGCAAGTACGCCGACGAGATGAAGACCCACCCCGAGAGGTGGTACGAGATCCTGGCGAGGGATGGGGTTACCTTCGGCTTTTCAGATCCAAACCAGGATCCCTGCGGCTACCGCTCGGTAATGGTGATGAAGCTGGCCGATCTCTACTACGGGAAGCCCATCTTTGAGACGCTCGTGGAAAAGAACACCAACATCTACGCCAACGGCATGCACATATACGCCCCGAAGGAAATTGAACTCAAGACCCACAAAGTTGTCATAAGGCCTAAGGAAACTGATCTAATTGGCTTAGTTGAGTCTGGAAGCCTCGACTACTTCTTCATCTACAAGAGCGTGGCAGAACAGCACAACCTCAGCTACATCACCCTGCCGGACGGGATCAACCTCAAGGACTTCAACAAAGCTGCCTACTACGGCCAAGTTGAGATAACCCTCGGCTCAACCGGGAAGACCGTGAAGGCGAAGCCGATAGTTTATAGCGTCACCGTTCTCAAGAACGCCCCCCATCGGGATCTGGCCATTGAGTTCCTTAAGTTTCTCCTGGGGGAGAGGGGAAGGGAGGTATTCAAGGAAAACCACCAGAGCTTTTTGGATCCGCCGATTGCCTTTGGAAACGTGCCGGCGGAAATAAAGGATCTGGTAAAATCTGGCGACTGATTCATTTTAGCTTTTTTCTCTCACTTCCCAACCGACAGCTCCTTCGCCGTCACTACTATCGCCGTCTCCGGCAGCTCGACCTCGCCGCGCGTTATTATCAGAGCCCCGTCGTAGGTCGTCATGGTGAGTTTAACCTTCTTAAAACCTCCCGTTTCGCCGACTATCACGAGGGGCTTCTCCTTCAGCTCCAGGAACTTCTTGAAGGTTTCCGGCTCAACGAAGACCAAAACTCCTCCAGCAATAACACGGTTGGCATCGACGGCCATTCCACAGCCCACCGGCATCACCCAAAATGAGTATTGGTATATCCAGCAGATTAGCCTTTCGGTGGGAAAGTTTATGTATTCCCATCCTGAATTTACCGATGGTGAGATACGTGGAGAAAACGGGATACGTATCCCTCAACAGGGAGTGGCGGGTCAGAATGGACGAACTCAGGGCAAAGGCGAGGGCGAACCTTGATGATGTTCTCAAACGGGCTTTTGGCTCCATAAGGTCCGAGAAGTCCTGGCGCGAGCTGGAGGCTGAGCTCTATGAGGAGCTTTCTCGTGGACAGTAACGTGTTCGTTGAGGCCCTTAAAGGTAATGCCGATGCACAAATCCTTCTCTCAAAGCTGTTCCACTCAAACTGCCGTGTTTTCATAAACGACGTTGTTTTCAGCGAGGTCTTTTATCATTATCTTCGCATCAGGGTTGGTTCGTATTGGAGAGCAAAGAAGAAACCTGAACTCGTCAAATCTGCCGTTCAGGAGTTTGAGGATGTTGTCCTGCCCCTTCTTGCAATTCCCGACTTTCTCGAGGTCAACTACGATGTGGTTACTATTGCGGTGAGGCTTTCCTCTGAGTACGGACTTCTGTCCAACGGTGCCCTAATGCTTCCCACTGCGGAATACTACGGGGTAGAGGCTCTAGTATCCCTTGATTCGGACTTCTTGGATGCATGTAAACGGGAGGGAATATCGCTAATATCCTCCCCGAATGAGCTGGAGGGATAATCATGAAATCCCGCGTCGTCGAGCGCTTCAAGTTCGAGGCGGCACACGCCGTCATCATAAACGGACAGGCGGAGGAGATACATGGCCACACTTTTCGCCTTGAGGTTGCCGTTGAGGGCCCCCTGGAGAACGGCTACGTCATCGACTTTCTGGAGCTCAGGGCAATCGTGGAGGGAATACTCGGGAAGCTCGATCATCGGAACCTCAACTCGCTCTTTGAGAACCCCACAACGGAGAACCTTGCCCTCTGGATTGCAGAAAAAGTCCAGGAAAAGCTCCCCACGGGTGTAAAGCTTCAGCGCATCGTCCTCTGGGAGGGAGATGAAAACGGGGTGGAGTTCGAGTTTTAAATCTCCTTGGCCTTTACTTCTTTGACGCTCTCGACCATTGCAATCCCATTTTTAGAACCGTTCAGATCTATCTTTCCAGGAATGAGGGATTTAACTGGAACCGTCCGCCCTTTTTCTTCAGTGGGGGTCCAGTCTATCAGATCCCCCTCCTCCACTTCGAGCGTCTTTATCAGTCCGACCGGCCCTTCGATTATGTACTTTGCTGCTTTCTTCGGGGCGTAGATGCGCCATCTTCTCGCAGTCTTGAAGTCCACGACGCGCCTCGCTGAGTCGAGCCATATAACGTCTATGTCGCTCAGCATGAAGAACATGTGGATTGATGCGTTGGCCTTCGTTTCGGCCGGGAGAACGAAGATCAGGGCGTAGTTTACGTTGCTGACAAGCATTAAACCCCTAAAGCGCTTGAAGAAGTTATCGGCGAGCTTAACCGTCCCGTGCCAGGTTTTACCCTTGGTCTCGTTGGTTATCATGTTCTTCATTTCTCGGTCCGCTTAATAACCCTAACGGCGAAAAATTTTTAAATACAAAATGTAACTAAAATATGGAAAGGACAGGGGTGGTGGGGATGGCCGAGACCAAGGTTAAGAGGACTCCTGAGAGGGTTCAGGACGAGATAAGGAGCTACCTCGGTGAGATAGAGTATCTCAGGAGCCAGGTTGGAGCGATCGACGCCACCATCGCCGACCTCAGGACGGTCGACGCCACCCTCGCGTACATCAAGGAGAAGGGCGAAGGCAAGGAGATATACATCCCCCTGGGAAGCGGCATAGCCATAAAGGGCAAGATAGAGAAGCCCGATGACGTTATAATCGACGTTGGGGCCGGCATACTGGTCGGGGCGAGCATAGACGAGGCCAGGGAGAACATCGAGAAGAGGATAAACACCCTGATGGAGCTCCGCCTTGCCCTGCTCAGGAAGATAGAGGAGGACAGCAGGAAGGTCACGGAGCTCCTCAAGGAGCTTGAGGCCATGGAGCCGAAGCCCAAGAAGTCTAGGAAGTGATCTCATTCTTTCCTTTTCTGGGGGTGATCATGTGCAGACTCTAAAGGCCTACGAGCTCCAGCTCGAGCTCCAGCAGATAAGGGGCCTCAGGCAGAGCCTCGAGCTCAAGATGAAGGAACTTGATTATGCAGAGGGCATTATAACCTCCATTAAACCCGAAAGGAGGCTCTACAGGGCCTTCAGCGACCTTCTGGTGGAGATAAGCAAGGACGAGGCAATAGAACACATCGAGAGGAGCAGACTCGTTTACAAGAGGGAAATCGAGAGGCTCAAGAAGAGGGAGAAAGAGATTATGGAGGAGCTCTCAAAACTCAAAGCTCCCCTCTCTTAGCCTTCTCTCCGAGTTCAAAGCCCTTCTTTAGGGCCCTGAGGTTTATCTCCTCCGTCCCCTTGGGAACGGCGTCGAGGACTGCCTTCTCTATGGCATCCCTGCTGACGATTTCCGTCCAAGCTGTGAGGAGGCCCAAAGTTAGGATGTTCATCGTGAGGCTCAGCCCGGTCGTCTCCTCTGCTATCTCCGTCAGCGGGAGGGATATCACATCGAGCTTCTTCTCGAAATCGAGGTCGCGGTTGGGGACAAGGTCCTTTTCGACGATTACTTTGGCACCCTCCTTCACGCTGTGGAGGTACTTGCTGTAGGCCTCCTGGGAGAAGAAGATCGCGTACTCTGGCTGGAGAGTTTTGGGGTAGTCAATGGGCTCGTCGCTTATGACTACCTCGGCCTTGCTCGCGCCTCCCCTGGACTCTGGACCGTAGGCCTGCGTCTGGACGGCGTAGAGGTTCTCGTAAACTGCCGCAGCCCTTCCCAGAATGACGCCGGCCAGTATGACACCCTGACCGCCGAAGCCGCTGAATAGGACTTCCTTCCTCATTCTTCCCACCCCATAATCTTCTTGGCGCGCTTCCTGTATTCCATGTACGACCTCACAAGGCCCGGCCTGTCCCTGTCCGCGAACTCACCGATAACGACCTTCCCCTCAAGCTCTTCTGGGGACATCTTCTTGGCCTTGTTCAATGGTACAGTTATCTTCTGATACCAGCGGAGGAGTTCCGGTGCGGTCTTCATCCTGTTCCTTCTTCCAAAGCTGACGGGACACGGGGAGAGGAATTCCACCAGGGAGAAGCCTTCCTTCTGGAGGGCCTTCTTTATGCTGTTCATTCCCTGGAGGTAGTTGAAGACGCTCCACCTGGCGACGTAGTTCGCCCCGGCCGCAACCGCCAGGCCGGCTATGTCGAAGGGGTTCTCAAACTGGCCGTACGGGGCGGTGGTGCCCCTGAGGCCCTTTAGAGTCGTTGGGGCAACCTGGCCGCCGGTCATTCCGTAGGTGAAGTTGTTGATGAGTATGACCGTGACGTCGAGGTTCCTCCTTATCGCGTGGATGAAGTGGTTTCCACCTATTGCTGCCGTGTCTCCATCGCCCATGAAGGCTATTATCTTGAGGTCGGGGTTTGCCAGCTTTATGCCGGTTGCAAACGCCAGGGCCCTTCCGTGGGTGGTGTGCAGACCGTCGAAGTTAACGTATCCTGGAACGCGGGAGGAGCAGCCGATTCCGCTGACCCAGACTATTTCGTCCTGGCTGTAGCCGAGTTCGTCTATCGCCCTCAGGGTGAACTGGAGGGCCGAGCCTATACCACAGCCTGGGCAGAAAATAGTCGGCAGCATGTCCTTCCTGAGGTACTTGTCCCTTACCTCATAAGCGTCCTTGAGGTACATCATCCCACCACCTTCTCAATGATCTCCATCGGTGTGTGAACTTCTCCACCTATCTTGCTTATCAGCTCAACCTCGGCCTTCCCGTTCGCTCCTTCCTTGACGAGGTGGTAGAGCTGCCCCATGTTCATCTCCGGAACGAATATCTTCCTCACCTGCTCGGCAAGCTCCTCTATCATGTCGAAGTCGAACGGCCATATCGTGTTGAGCTTCAGGAGTCCCGCTTTAACGCCCCTCTCGCGGAGCATCTTCACTGCCCTGATGGCCGAGCGCGAGACTATTCCCGTGGAGACTATGGCAATCTCGGCATCATCCAGCTCGAACTTCTCGTAGCTGATTATGTCATCCTTGTGATCCAGAATCTTCCTGTAGATCCTGCCGATGAGCTTCTCCTGGACCTCGGGCTCCACAGTCCTCGGATGGCCGTACTCGTCGTGAGTCAGGCCGGTAACATAAGTGCGGTAGCCCTTTCCAAAGATCGGCATCGGCGGAACGCCATCGCCGTGCGGGTCTCCAAAGGGAAGCTTGGCCTCCTCCTCGTTGGCGGGGAGCTTTCTGTCAATGATCTCGATCTCATCGGGAGTTGGAATGTATACGCGCTCGCGCATGTGGGCCAGCTCCGCGTCGCCGAGGAGAACGACCGGTGTTCTGTACTTCTCGGCCAGGTTGAATGCCCTGATGGTCAGATCAAATGTCTCCTGGACGGTCGATGGGCTGAGGACTATCAGCATGTGGTCTCCATGCGTGCCCCAGATGGCCTGCATTATGTCTCCCTGAGACGGAAACGTCGGCTGCCCCGTGCTTGGGCCTCCACGCATCATGTTGACGACCACTATCGGCGTCTCGGTCATGATGGCGTATCCCAGGTTCTCCTGCATGAGGGAGAAACCCGGGCCGCTCGTTGCAGTCATGGCCTTTGCCCCGGCCCAGGATGCTCCTATTACAGCCGCTATGCTTCCAAGTTCGTCCTCCATCTGTATGCTCACACCGTCAACCAGCGGCATGTACAGTGCCATTGCCTCAAATATCTCGCTTGCGGGCGTTATTGGGTAGCCCGCGTAGAAGCGGCATCCGGCTAAAATAGCCGCCCTCGCTATAGCCTCGTCACCGGCTATGAAATCGGCCTTTCCGACTGGAAATGGGTACCTCATTTTGATCCCTCCTCAAAACCAACCCTAAAGGCCCTGAGGTTTATCTCCTCCGTTCCCTTGGGAACGTGCCTCCTTATGGCCTCTTCCACGTTTTCCTTCTTCACAACACCCGTCTTCGCCACGAGGTAGCCGAGGGCCACCATGTTCACGGTCAGAGCCAGCCCCGTGCTCTCCTCTGCAAGCCTCGTGAAGGGGGCGCCTATGTAGTCCCTATCGGGCTTCACGAGGTCCGTCTCGATGATAAGAAGTCCATCTTCCTTCAGAGAGTCCTTAACAGTGTCGTAGCCTAGCTGGGCCAGAGCCACCAGAACGTCCGCCTTCGTGACTATCACGTCGTAGATGGGCTCCTTTGAGATTATCACGTCCGCTATGGAATGACCGCCCCTGCTGGCCGAGCTGTAGTCCTGGGTCTGAAGGACGTTTAATCCTTCAATCGCGGCGGCCTCTCCGAGGATGACCCCGGCCAGGACGACGCCCTGGCCACCTATACCCGCGAGCCTAATCTGCATCGTCTCTACCCTCCAGATAGGATTTTGTGAAAGTCAAAAACTCCTCCGCATATTCCAAAACCTCTCCGGCTTCTCTTTCGGTGTACTCAACGAAAGCGTCATAATCGGCTGTATGGCGCATGTTGAGGGCTTTGGAGTAGCCTGTATAAAGTCTTGCAGGCATCTCACCGGTTTTCACGAACTCTTTCCCGAGCTGGGAGTGAACACCGGCATGGCTTTTCGGGGCTATGCCCCTTGAAAGGAGGAGCGCCCTAGCACAGTAGAACATGACGTAGTAGGCGCTTGAGATGGCGAATGCATAGTGCCCTCTCTCGAAGAGCTCCTCAGTTGCCCGAAGTCTCTCTTCAGCCTTTCTAAGGAGCGCCCTGATCTCGTCCCCGTTCATACTGCAATTCCCTCCGTCTTCGCCGTGATGTAGAGGCTGTCATTTCTGGAGGTGTGGGGCACTATCATGACCGAGACCCCCAGCTCGAGGGTAAGCTCCGCACTGAGCTCCCCGATAATGTCCCAGTCTTCTGGCCGTATTCCGTCTCGAAGGATAAGGAGGATGTCAAAGTCGCTATCTTCTCTGTAGTCCCCCCTAGCCCTCGAACCGAAGATAATGACCTCCTTAACCCTGTCGCCGAAGGCCTCCCTTATTCTCCTGCCCACGAGCTCAAACTCCATCTGATTCACCCTTAAGCCCGAAGTGCTCTTGAACCTCATCTATGAGCTTGTTGAGCTCGGTAACGAACTCGGGCCTCTCCCTGTTAACGAACTCTCCAATGACGAACTTGCCCTCAAGCTCCTCTGGGGACATGTTCTTGGCCTTGCTTATTGGGACTGAGTTCTTGAGGTACCAGCGGAGCATTTCAGCTGGTTCTTTCATCTGGTTCCTCCTTCCGAACTGAACCGGACACTGGGATATGACCTCAACGAGCGAGAATCCCTTGACCTGAAGGGCCTTCTTTATGCTCTCTATGAGCTGGTAAACGTGAGCGGTGGTCCATCTTGCAACGTAAGATGCTCCTGCAGCGGCAACGGTCTCGGAAATCTGGAGCGGGTGCTCGATGTTCCTGTAGGGACTGGTGGTGGTCTTTGCCCCGAAGGGCGTTGTTGGAGCGACCTGGCCGCCGGTCATTCCGTAGATGAAGTTGTTGACGAGGATAACCGTTATGTCTATGTTCCTCCTCGCGGCGTGGATGAGGTGGTTTCCGCCTATGCTGGCTAAATCACCGTCCCCGCTTATTACGACGACCTTCTTGTCTGGAAGGCCGACCTTGACGCCCGTGGCGAAGGCTATTGCCCTCCCATGAGTCGTGTGGAGTGTATCCGCGAGGAAGTAGGGGGAGGCAATCCAGGCAGAACAGCCTATGCCGCTGACGACAACGAGGTCCTTCGGGTCTATCTTGAGCTGATCAACGGCATTTGCAAAAGCGTTGAGGACTGTTCCACCCCCACAGCCAGGACAGAGGGCGGTTGGAAGTGCTTCTTTTCTCAGGTATTTGATGAGTGGGTACTTCGAGTAGATCTCCTTCGCCATCAGGCAACACCCCTTATCTCGCGCAGGATTTCCTCAACGGTGAGCGGAACGCCGCCTATCTTGTTCACTCCCTTGAGCAGAACGTCGTCGTTGAGGTAGCGCTCGACCTCGATTATCATCTGTCCGAGGTTCATCTCTGCGACGAGAACAGCCCTGACCTTCTTTCCGAGTTCCCTCATTCTCTCGCCAGGGAACGGATGGACGGTCTTCGGCACGAAGAGGCCGGCTTTTATTCCCTCTTCCCTAGCCTTAAGGACCGCTCCAAGTGCCGGGCGAGCTGTTACCCCCCAGCTCACCACGAGTATCTCAGCGTCGTCTGTGAAGTGCTCCTCGTACTTCTCGTAAACGTGCCTGTTCTGCTCTATCTTCCTGTGGATGCGCCTTACGAGCTTGTCGTGAACCTCAGGAGTGTAAACATCTCTTAACCCGTTCTCCTTGTGGGTCGAGCCGGTAACGTGGGTGAAGTAGCCGTGGCCGAAGAGTGGCATCGGCGGAACTCCGTCACCGTGCGGGTCTCCAAATGGAAGCTTAGCCTCCTCCTCGTTAGCTGGAAGCTTGCGGTAGGTTATCTCGACTTCCTCTACGTCGGGTATTTTGACGAGCTCCCTCGTGTGTGCCAGAACACCATCGAAGAGAACCACAACCGGTGTTCTAAGCCTTTCGGCAATGTTGAACGCCCTTATTACTTCCCAAAAGGCATCCTGTCCGCTCGTTGGGGAAAGTGCCACTATGGGATGGTCGCCGTGGGTTCCCCACCTCGCCTGGAAGAAGTCCCCCTGCGCTCCTTTAGTGGCCTGACCCGTGCTCGGACCGCTCCTCTGGACATCGACGAGAACCAAAGGTGTTTCTGTCATCACGGCGTATCCTAGGTTCTCCTGCATGAGGGAGAAGCCAGGGCCAGCAGTTGCCGTCATGACTTTGAAGCCCGTCCAGGAGGCTCCAACCATCGCGGCTATGCTCCCTATCTCATCCTCCATCTGGAGGTAGTACCCGCCGAGCTTCGGAAGCTCCCTCGCCATCGTCTCCGCTATTTCGCTTGAGGGGGTTATCGGGTAGCCAGCGTAGAAGCGGCATCCTGCGAAGAGCGCGCCGTAGGATAGAGCCTCGTTTCCCTGCATGAAGTAGTTGCCCGGCTTGTAGAGCTTCTTGATGAGCCTGATCTGCTCAGGCTCGTCGCCGCGGATAATCATGCGTCACCACCTTACCGAGATGGCGAAGTCGGGGCAGAGCAGCTCGCAGAGCTTGCACTTGACGCACTTCTCCGCGTGAACCGGGACTGGGTAGTGGACGCCCTTTTCACTGAGCTCCTTGCTCCACTCAAAGACCTTTCTGGGGCACATCTCAACGCAGATCCCGCACCCCTTGCATAGAAAAGTGTCGACGTCAATTTCAACGACGCCCTCCGCTTTGCCAGTCACCAGGTAGTTCTCCTTTACGACAACGGTTTTCCCTTCGACGTCTGCCATAATCATCACCCGCAATTTGCTAAGCCTTTTTACGTTTGTCAACATTTAAAGCTTTCGTGGATGGCCATTAATGTCCACAAAAGATGTGCCGGCCGGGTTTATACACCCCATAAAAAAGCTGGAAGAAATGAGCCGAAAGGCAGAAGGAAATTCACCACGTCACTAGCTGCCAGTCTAAGAGGCCATTCTCGACGATGTATCTCCAGCGCTCGCGGCATTCCGGCTCGAGGTTCTCCAAGTAGCTCAAATCCTGGGTTGCCGAGAACTTCTTTATCGCCCTTCCGATGATTCTGTCGTAGTCGGTGAGGCAGTTGTGCGGTCCCCTCCTAGAACCGGCACCAACGGGGTCGCTCAGGATTCTCTTGTGGGGGAACTTCTTCTTTGCCCAGGTTAGGACCTCAACCGCACTCCAGAGCCACGGCGGCCTGTACTCCTTCTTCTCCCACAGCCTCTCGTAGAGCGTCCCCTTCTGGATGTCTGTTATGTTGATTGAGAACGTGTCCGTGTAGGGCTCAGCCTTGATTATGCTCGCCTTTGCATCTTCAATCCCGTCGCGCTCGGAGAGGAAGATCGGCTTGAGGAGGAGGTAGGTTTTGACCTTGGCGCCGGCTTTGTGGGTTATTTCGGCTGCTTTCACAAATTCGGAGAACGTATTTCCCTTGTTGATGGAGACGTCGGCTATCTCATCGTTGGCAGTCTCAAGACCGATGGCGACCTCAAAGTGCTTGTCCGGGACTATCTCAGCAAGCTCTTTAACGGCGTCGTATCTGACGAGCTCGCTCCTGCTCTCGATGACTATCTCCTCAACATCATCAAGCTCGGAGAGGATTTCGAAGATTTTCCTCCTCGTTTCCGGTTTGAGCTCGCCGTTGTCGAGGAATGAGCCCGAGGTGAACATCCTCACGGCAAAGGGCCCCTTCTTTCCTTCAATCTTTTTGAGTGCTTCCCTCACGTAGTCCACTATTGCCTCCTGGCTCCACATCACCTTCGGCGCGGCGGTTGGATAGGCGCACATGTAGCACGGCTCACCGACGCGGAAGCGGTAGCAGCCTATCGTTGGCAGGATTATGAAGAGGGCCGTCCCCGTCTTTCCGGCCACGTTGTCCTCGCTCGTCCAGTACGTCATCTTCTCACCTGAGAGCGGCTGGTGGTTAGGGTTTTTAAAGGTGAGTGCTTTCCCCTAGGCTCTTTTCGGCGAGCTCCACGAGATCCGATGGTGTCAAAACTTCGATTCCCTCGGGCTTGCGCTCCAGTACTGCTTCATCGGGCACTATGAGGAGCTTTCTGCAGTCAAACTGGCCCAGTTTGTCCTCGATCTTCGCTATCTCCTCGCGTTTGACGCGGACTTTCCACTTGACCTCCCCAACGATTTCGAGCTTCCGGAATCCCTGAAGGGCTATGTCGAGCTCAAGCTCCGGTAGCTCAACGCTAACTGGTCTTAAGCCGTAGACTTTGGCCAGCAGGGATTCGGTGAAGCTTTCAATGTGCCTGGGAAGCTTCTCGTCTATTACGCGCCTTATGAACTCCAGGGGTGTGTCCATCTCGGTGTAACCGTACTTGGCTTCAAGGTAGAAGTGGAGATCCAGAAGGGGAGAGGCTATGGCGTAGCGGAACCGCTTCTTCTTTCCATGGATGGGTCTTTTCTCTATCAGCCCCATTGCCGTGAGAACCTTGAGGTACTTCTGAACGCTTGAGGGGGACTCTATGAGGCCCCGCGAGAGGAGGTAGTTCCCTATCTCCCCGCTCTTTGACTTCCCGTCCGCTATTGAATGGAGAACCGCCAGATAAACCTCCGAAAGGCTGACCTCTTCCTCGGAGAAGGCTTCTCCAACGAGCTCTGCTATCATGGCCCCAGATGATTGTAGATAGGAAGCCAGGAACTGCCTGAGTGGGGGCTGGTAGAGGGGAACGAGAACCGGCTCTCTCAGGTAAGTTGCCGCCTCCACCAGCTCTTTTCCACTCACCTCCTTCGAAAGCTCCATCACTATTTCCCTCTCATCTATGAGACCCACCTTAACTGGAAGGACCGTCCCCAGGAGAGGGCTTTCCCTTTTCCCCAGGAGCCTCATGGCGAGCCAGAGCGTTGAGGTTATCAGTAGGAGCTCGCCATTTCCGGAATATGCGTGGAGGAGGTCGAGGAACTCCTCCGGAAGGCGGTGGAACTCGTCAACTACAATCCTTCCATTTTCCAGCTCTCTGAGAAGCTCGTCCTTGAAATCCTCGTACGTTAGAACCTTTCTGGAGTCCACGTCGAGGATGCTCCCATTCCTGTTGACGAAGAAGTACCTCCTGTAGTCAATGAAGTTCCTGGCCAGGAATGTCTTTCCCGTTTTCCTCCTCCCGTAGATCATCTTCCAGCCTGACACATTGATCTTCTCAAGTTCGGTTCTGCGTGGAATGATTCTCATAAGAATGATTCTGGTTGGAATCTTTTTAAGACTTTCGGGTGGTCAAAGGGAATGGCGGAACCTATTTATACCTGGCGAACCAACGGAAAAATGGTGAGAAAATGGAAGTTTTGGTGAAGAGACTGGATTCCCAGGGGAGGCTTCTCCTCCCGAAGGAGCTGAGGGAGAAGCTGGGGGATGAAGTAATCATAGTTGACCTCGGGGACAGGGTTGAGCTCCTTCCGAGGAAAAAGGTTAATTTCACTAAGTTCTTTGACAGCGTCGAGATTGAGGAGCTCGACGAATGGGAGAAACTTAAGAGGGAGCTGTGGTCGAAGTGAGGTTCATAGATGCCAACGTTTTCATATATGCGTTCCTCAAGCCTAAAAAGGAACCGCCGGAGAACGTCAGAACCATCAAGGAGATGGCTAAGGAGATACTCAAAAGGGTCAGCGAGGGAGAAGAGGTAGTTACCACTGTCGTCCACATCAGCGAGGTTGCCAACGTAATCGAGAGCAGGGCGGGGAAGAAAAAAGCAGTTGAGATACTGATGGGCATACTAACGGCGGAGAACATCAAAGTGCTGGACGTGTCGACCTCTGATTATTTGAAAGCGGCCCTCATGGCAGAGGAAAAGAACCTCGGAATAAACGACGCCTTGGCTTACGTGAAAATGAAGGAAGCTGGCATCTCCGAGGTCTATACCTTTGACAGGGACTTTGAGAGGCTCGATGTTAAGGTTGTGAGGGATTGAAATGAGGATACTCCTCACCAACGACGACGGGATATACTCCAACGGGATCAGGGCGGCGGTTAAAGCACTCAGCGAGCTCGGCGAGGTCTACGTGGTTGCTCCTCTCTTTCAGAGGAGTGCGAGCGGAAGGGCCATGACGCTCCACAGGCCGATAAGGGCGAAGCTCGTTGACGTTCCAGGTGCAAAGGTCGCCTACGGGATAGACGGCACCCCGACGGACTGCGTCATCTTTGCAATAGCGCGCTTCGGAAAGTTCAACCTTGCGGTTAGCGGAATAAACCTTGGGGAGAACCTCAGCACCGAGATAACCGTTTCCGGGACTGCCTCAGCCGCGATAGAAGCCGCCACCCACGGAATTCCAAGCATCGCGATGAGCCTTGAGGTTGACTGGAAGAAGACCCTTGGAGAGGGCGAGGGCATCGACTTCTCTGTGTCGGCCCTTTTCCTCCGCAGAATCGCCGAGAAAGTTCTCAGGAGGGGACTTCCCAAGGGGGTGGACATGCTCAACGTGAACGTGCCGAGCGACGCTACGCCGGAAACGCCCATCGCCATAACGAGACTTGCCAGAAAGCGCTACTGCCCGACGGTGGAGGAGCGGATCGATCCCAGAGGACACCCCTACTACTGGATAGTGGGAAGGAGAACCACTGAATTCGAGCCGGGGACGGATGCGTATGCGCTCAAGATGGAGAGAAAGATCAGCATCACCCCCATAAACATCGACATGACGGCGAATGTTGATTTTCATAACCTCCTTTCCGAGCTGGGTTGAGGGAAGGCGCTTCCCAAGTTGGGACATTTCCCCTTTTCACTGCCCCAGTTGGCAAGATTTATAACTTTTCGCGGATAAACTACTCAGGTGATAACATGAGGCGGTTTGCCCTACTCATATCCTTGTTCGTTCTCTTTGGGGTCTTTGGAAGTGCGATGGTCAGTGCTACCACTGTGGCCGTTGATCTCTCTCACGGGGAAAATACAAGGTACCTAGTGGACCCAGTCCTGGATCGGGAGAATAAGAGCCGTATAGTGGCCCCTTCAATCGTCGACGCTATTGGGGACGTCAAGTGGGCGTATTTCGGAGACCCCAGCCTGCTCCCCGCTGACAAGATCCAGAACCTCGGGGATTCAATAACTCAGGAGGGCCTTGAGAACGTCGATATCCTGATACTGGGGCAGCCAAGGGAGCCCCTCACCCAGGATGAAATCCAGGCCATTAAGGAGTGGTTCCTGGAGGGAGGAAAGGTTCTCTGGGTGGCGGGCGACAGTGATTTCGGCTCGGGAAACAGGACTCAGAGTGCAGTAAACGCTCTTCTTCGGGAGATAAGCAGTCTTCGCGTTGACCTCTGCTCCGTTGACGATCCCGTTAGCAACACGGGGAAACCATTCAGCCTCGTTGCCTATGTCTCCCCGGATGATGGAATCCCGTTTAAGGGCCTTCTGACACAGAACTTCGTTTACGGGGGAAAAGTTCTCTTCCACGGTCCGGGCCCCCTGGCGTGGGTTGACGCCAACGGCACCTGGCACCCCTTAACGGATGGGAGCATGCCCGAGAATACATACCGGATCGTGGTCACCAGCGAGAACGGCACCATTGTCGAGAACAACGACCAGCCAGCAAACGCCTACACAGCCGACGATACCGGCGTCTTCACCCTCATGGCCGCGCAGATAGTCCAGCTCGACAGCGGGAAGAGGAGCGTTCTCATCGTGAGCGGCGAGAGTCCATACGGCGATTATGAACCCATATGGAGCCCGCTCGCGTGGGGAACCAAGCTTGACGGTCCTCAGTTCGTCAGCAACGTTATCCACTGGGCGGCGTTTGTAGCGGCCAAGGGTGCCCCTGAAAGGCTCTTCAGCTTGAGCGACCCGGTTGGTGACGACAACGGACCCGGCACCTACACTTATCCAACTGACTTGGCCTTCAACGGGAGCGGCCTCTTCGACATAACCGGGCTTGACGTTGAGAGGGCCGGGAACGATTACGTTTTCAGCTTCCACTTCAAGAACCTCGGCGGCAACCCGTGGGGAGCCCCTAACGGCTTCAGCCTGCAGATAATTGAAGCTTACTTTGACTTCAAGGACGGTGGAAACACCTCCACGATAGGACCCGGGCCGAACGTGAGGCTCGATCCGGATCATCCATGGGACGTTTCCCTGAGGATAACTGGATGGGGATCCGACCTCTTCCTCCCGAACGGAACGGTCATCGAGGATCTCCAGACCTTCACCGACGGGGAGAGCAACACTGTAAGCGTTACCGTGCCCGCCAAGTACATCGGAGACCTGAAGGTGGAGGGACCGAAGTTCCCGAGGATCGCGGTTCTGGTCGGCAGTCAGGACGGCTTTGGTGTTGACCAGTGGAGAGATGTGGGTGCTAACGCGGATCAGTGGGTAATTGGCGGCGCCGACCCCGCCGCCGTTGAAGCCGGCGTTGCCCCGCGCGTCATGGATCTCCTCGTTCCGGACTGGTTTATAGAGAGTCAGGAAGAACAGCTCAAAAGCTACAACGTCAGCTCAAAGAGCCTGGCCGTTGTTAGGCTGGTCCCCCTGGTTCAGACGGGCTACCTCACCATAACTAGCGAACCCAGCGGGGCCAATGTCATCATCGACGGCTTCAACGTCGGAAAGACTCCGGTAGAGAACCTCGCCCTCCCGCTTGGGCTCCACGTCGTTAAGCTCCAGCTCTCCGGATACATGACCGAAGAGTTCAACGTTTCAATAACGCCCGGATCGCTGTCCATCCCCATAACCTTGACCCCGAAAACTGGAATGCTCACGGTGACGTCCAATCCAAGCGGCGCCACTGTTCTCATCGACGGTAAGGAAGTCGGCAAGACACCCATCGAAGAGTACAGGCTGCCAGTTGGAACCCATGAGGTTACCGTGAAGATGGACGGATACAGGGAGGAGTCCTTCAACGTCTCCATCCTCGAGAACAAGGAGCTGACCTTCAACGTGGAGCTGGTCCCGCTTGAAAGCACGACGACCACCACGACAACGACGACAATCACAACAACCAGCACGACAACCACGACTTCCCCGGGTAAGACCACGACGACTTCCAAGCCAACTACGACAACGACTACCACTACTTCCAGCAAGAAGGGTGGTGGGGGAATCTGCGGTCCTGCCGCTCTCATTGGACTAGCTATCATGCCGCTCCTCCTCAGAAGAAAGGAGTGAGTTTTTCCCGTTCTTCCATTTTTGGTAAATTCAGCAAACTTTTTATTTCCCTTGCCTCTCTTCCCCTGGAGGTGTGTCTTTTGAAGGGGAGGATTGCTCTCATAGGTTCGGTCATGATCCTGCTTCTGTTCACCGGGTTCTCGGGGGCTTCCTTCATCGAAGTGAAGATGCCCGGCCTCACATCACCAATAGCGGCCGATTCTTCCGGGGGGAGTGTAATAATCGGAGGGATCTCAAACGGAACCGGTCTTGGGGACTTCGACGCGTTTCTAATGGCCCTCACTCCCAACGGGACCCTTAGATGGGCAAAGGCCTACGGTGGAAGCGGGAGGGACATCCTCTACTCCCTTAAGGCCCTGCCCGATGGGAGCTCCGTGGTCACAGGTGGAAGCACCTCCCTTGGGGGCGGATGGGTGTTCCGGGTAGGGTCTGACGGAAGCGCCCTCTGGAGTAAGGTGTACAACGTTGACATGGTCTATTCGATCGTCCCGTATTCAAATGGCTTCCTGGCCGTTTCCTCGACGTCTGGGATTCCCACACTTCTGTCCCTGGATCAGGATGGAAACGTTAGAGGGGCATACCTGCTGACGCCCAACGAAACCGCCTTACCGGTGAAGATAATGGCCCTTCCGGGGGGTCAGATATTCATCGCGGGGATAAAAAACTCCCCTAAAACTGGCTCTCCAGACTTCTGGCTTGCACAGATAACGCCCGATGGAAAGGTGGTATGGCAGAGGACATACGGCGGAAACGGCACTGAAAAGCTCTACGACGCCGAGCTGGACGGAGCTGGGGTGACCTTGGTCGGCTACACCTCGTCCTTCGGCTCCGGGGCGGTTGACCTCCTAGTCGTCAGAACAGATCTCTCGGGCAGGGTTAAGTGGGCCAAAGCTGTGGGCAGTCCAATGGAGGAATGGGCAAACGCCGTCACCCTCCTGCCCTCGGGGGATCTCGTTCTCGGGGGCATATCGTATTCAACCGGGGAAGCCCAGGCCTGGCTGGTGGTTATGGACACGTGGGGAGACGTTAAGAGGTGGATCACGTTCGGAGGGGCAGGGATGGACTGGATAAGGGCCCTGACGAGCGGTCCCAACGGTGAACTCGTTCTGGCTGGAGGAGTGGACGGAAAGGCAAACCAGCTCGGAAACCTGGTGAAAAACTATCCCCTAATCGGGATCCTGAGAGACGTGAGCCTCGATGATCTGGGAAGCGGTTGTTCCCTGGCATTCAGGAGGCCCCCGTTCAAGGTGATGGACGCTAACATATCCGTTGCGGAGGGGGCCGCGGTAAGCAACCCCCCGAGTGTTAGCGTGGTGGCCAGGGCGGCGAAACTCAATACCAAGAACCTTAACGAGGAGATCCTGAACGCATGCTCCCAGGCTCAAACGACAACGACCACTTCCTCAACCGCGACCACGACGACAACTGGCATTATCTCGACTACCGCCCCGCTCGGCGAGGATACCACGACGACTTCTGGGCCGACTACGACAACGACCACCACTACTTCCAGCAAGAAGGGTGGTGGGGGAATCTGCGGTCCTGCCGCTCTCATTGGACTAGCTATCGTACCGCTCCTCCTCAGAAGGAGAGGAGAATAATGGCCGAGCCGGGGATAACCCTGATAGCGTACTCCAATGAGGACTTCATGAGCAGGAAGCTTGGATCGCTGGAGGAGCTCGAAAGGTACCTCGATTATCCTGTGGTCTGGGTAAACGTAACCGGCCTCGAGGAGATAGAGTCCATAGGGGAGTACTTCAAACTCAATGAAACCATCGTGCGGGCCATGAGGAGAAAGGCCCCAGAGGTCAGGGCCATGTTCTTCGACGATCACCTCTTTCTTCTTCTCCACCAGGTTTACGAGGTGGAGGGAGGTCTGAAGAGGGAGAAGATCGGTCTCATCCTTAGGGGCAACGTCCTTGTAACGATTCAGGAGGTAAAGGGGGACGTGTTCAACAGAGTTCGCGAGAGGATCCGCGAGGGGGAGGGACTCATTAGAAAGCGCGGCGCCGACTACCTCCTCTTTGCGCTCCTGGAAGCCATAGTAGAAAACTATGTCCCAATATTGGAGCGCATAAGCGCCGAGATGGAGAAAACCGAATCCCTGATCCTCAGGAAACCCGACCAGGTGATCCTTAAAAAGATCCACCACATGAGACGCGAGGTCCTTTTCATGAGGCGCACAGTTTTTCCCCTCCTAGAGTTCTTCAGACGGCTCAGGATGGAGGGAGCGAGCTTCTTTGGGGATGAAACAGCAAAGCAGTTTGAGGAACTCCACGACCACGTGCGTGATATTCTCGGTATCATCGAAACCCAGAAAGAGCTCGCGGACAGCCTCGTTGAGTTCTACTACTCCACAATCTCGATGCGGACCAACGAGGTCATGAGGATCCTTACTGTTGTCTCGACGATATTCATCCCCCTGACCTTCATAACCGGCCTCTACGGAATGAACTTCCGGCACATGCCCGAGCTTCAGTGGCGCTACGGCTACCCGGTGGTTTTGCTCCTAATGCTTGGCATCGCCCTCGGCATGCTGGTGTACTTCAGGAGAAAGGGGTGGATTTAGAAGTCCTCAAGGCCAAGGGCCAGCTTTACTGCTTTTTCTGCTATCACGTCCATCGGGTCGATGAGGGGGACCCTTAAATCCCCCGGCCTTAACGCCACGCTCACCTCAGTGCAGCCGGCTATGATGCCGTCGGAGCGCTTTTCCAGCCTCTTCGCCACTTCCAGAAGCAGTCTCCTGCCCGTCTCGATGTCCCCAGCTTTCACCCCATCGTAGATGGCCTTCATAACGAGTCCCTGATCTTTCCTGTTGGGTACCGCTATCTGGACGCCGTGTTTCAGGAGCGCCCTGTGGTAGACGAGGCCCTTTATGGTTCCGTCGGTGGCGAGCAGACCGACTTTTCTCAGTCCCATCCCCTTGACGGTTTTCGCCGTCTCCTCTATCATGCTGACGAGCGGAACCCCTATCGCCCTCTGGATTGTCTCCGCGAAGAAGTGCGCCGTGTTGCAGGGCATTATTATGAAGTCCGCGCCCCAGCTTTCGAGTTTTCTGGCGCTGGCTATGAGTTCCGGCCTCGGATCCTTGCCTTTTCCAAGGATGAAGGCAGTCCTGTCCGGTATCTTTGGGTTGTCGTAGATGATTATCCTCGGATGGTCCTGGTCGCGCTTCGCGGGCGTTTTCTCGACTATCCGCCTGAAAAGGTCGGCCGTCGCTAAAGGTCCCATCCCGCCCAGAATGCCAATAACACGCTCTTTCATGATCCCACCAGCTTACGTCACTCCTCCAGCCATACCGAGTCGTCGCCGTAGTAGTTCAGCTTGACGACGAAGAGCCTGAACGGCTCGTCCCTCTCGTTGACGACCCAGTGAACGGTCTTCGGCTTGACGAGGAAAATGTCTCCAGGCCTTGCCAGGTATTCGGTATCCCCTATTCCAAGCTTTGCCTCGCCGCTGATAATGTAGAACAGCTCGTACTGGCGCTCGTGGTAGTGCTTCTTAACCGTCTGCCCCGGTTTGACCTCTACTATCTGGGCGTAGCTCCCCTCCGGCAGTTCCCCATCGAAGAGCGGGAGTTTTCGGTATGTTCCGCGGTCGATGAGGTTTTTGATTTCGGCTTTCATTCCATCACCAACCTAAAATTTCGTTTGAGGTTGAAAAGCTTTCCATTTCGACTCACATCGAAGCCCTCAAAAGACTTTTATATCCTGGGGAGAACATACCTTGGACAAACATCAACGGTGATGACCATGGAGGCACTTGAAAAGGCCCTTCGATGGGCTGAGGACAATCTAAAGGCGGAGTACATAGAGCTCCGCTATGAGGATCTGAAGAAGACAACGCTCGGTCTCAAGGACGGTGTTTTTACGAGCTTTACCGGAAAGCTCCACCGTGGGCTGGCGATTAGGGTTCTAGCTGATGGAGCGTGGGGGTTCGCTTCAACCAGCGATTTGACCGACCTCGAGAAGAAGATTGAAGAGGCTTACAAGTTAGCTAAAGCCGCAGCACAGACGAAGAAGGAGAAGATAGAGCTGGCAGAGATAAAGCCTGTCGAGGACTTCGTTGAGAGCGGAATGAAGGTCAAGCCGAGGGAAGTCGACATCGAGGAGAAGGTGAACCACCTCCGCGAGCTGGAGAAGCTTCTCAAGGAGGACGAGGCGGTTAAGAGCGTCCAGATACGCTACGAGGATGGCGGAGGTAAGAAGATCCTCCTCACCAATGAAGGCACGAGGATAGAGTGGGACTACAACTACCTCTACCAGGGGGCCTACGTTACCGGCAAGGCCGATGGGAAGCTTGCCATGGCGAGGGACAGCATTGGGGCCGTCGACTACGGATGGGAGCTCATGACCGAGAGAGAGCCCAACGAGAAAGTAGCCGAGAGACTGAAGAGAAAGATGTGGAGCCAGCTCAAGGGTGTAGCTCCGAAGCGCGGTGAGTTCCCCATCGTTGCCGGTCCGATAGTGGTCGGAATCATAGCGCACGAGGCCCTTGGCCACCTTGCCGAGGCTGACCTGACGATAAACTCGCCGTTCAAGGACTTAATCGGCAAGCAGATAGCTCCAGAGTACGTAACGATGAGCGAGCGCTACGTGGATGGGGGCTTTGGAAACGACCGCTATGATGACGAGGGCGTTCCGGTTAAAGACATCCACATCATCGAGAACGGAATCCTCAAGCAGATTATGCTCAACCGCGAGTATGCTGCTAAGTGGGGTATGGAGCCGAACGGGCATGCAAGGGCTGAGAGCTACCGCTACCCGCCGATAATCAGGATGCGCAACACGCTCTTCGAGCCCGGTGACCACTCCTTTGAAGAGCTGATAGAGGACATCAAGTTCGGCTACTACGTCGTTGACTTCCGCGGTGGTCAGGCTCAGCTGAACAGCGCCTTCCAGGTCGGAATCCAGGAGGGCTACGTAATCAGGAACGGCGAAATCGCCGAGCCGATAAGGGACACCTCAATCACTGGAGTCGCCATCGAGGCGCTCAAGAAGATTTCAGCGGTTGGCAAGGACTTCGGCATTGAGGTCGGCTTCTGCGGTAAGGGGCAGACTGCCTTCGTCAGCTCGGGTGGCCCGCACATGCGCTTCGACGGAGGAATAATCATCGGTTGAGGTGATGGAGATGGAGAATCTCATACGCTTCGGCGAGAAGTTTTTCGACGAGCTTGAGATAGCCGTTTACCGCTCAAGGGATGTCTCGGCTAGTGTTGAGCTCAACGAGATTTCGATGGCCTCGACGAGGAGCGGAGCCTTAACGATAATTCGCGGAATCAAGGACAAGCGCCTCGGGCTAGCTATTGTAGACAGCGACGAGCCCGAGAAGGTAAAGGAGGCCATAGAGCAGGCTGCCAAGATGGCGAAGCTTAATTCCCCCGACGAAAAGTGGGTCTCCCTGCCAGGGCCCGGAAAATACAGGGAGAAGCCGAAGCCTAACTACGAGCTCAAGGAGGCCTCGCCTGATGCCCTCGTTGATATGCTGGTCAAAGGTGTCAAGCTCGCCCGCGAGAAGGACGAGAACCTCGTCGTTGCCGGCGGTGAGGGCGGCGTGAGCTGGGAGGAGAGGAGAATCCTTAACTCCCATGGGATAGATGTCTCCCAAGAGGGCGGAGCGGCGTTCTTCTTCCTCGAGTTCGTCGGGAGGAAGGGAAGCGTTGTAACACCGGGGATATTCGACTTCGACGCGAGGAGAGACCTCAACCTCGACGTTGAGGGGGTTGTTGAGAGAGCCGCCCAGAAGGTCCAGTGGGCCTACAACGTCCTGCCGAGCAAGAACGAGGAAGTGCCGCTGATCCTCGGCCCGTGGGCGATTGCCGGGCTCTTCAGTTATGCCCTGCTTCCGGCCTTCAGCGGTGAACGCTTAGTCAAGGAGACCACGCCGCTCGCCGGAAAGGTTGGGGAGAAGATAGCGAGTGATGTAATTACCCTCTACGACGACCCGTTCCACCCGCTCTCCCTTGAACCTGTTATAGCGGACGGTGAAGGCGTCCCGACGAGGAAGAACGTTCTCATTGAAAACGGAACCTTCAAGGGCTTCGTCTGGGACAACTACTGGGCAAAGGTTTACGGCACTGAGAGCACCGGAAACGGAAAGAGGGACACGAAGAGCGGCGGAATAAGCATAGGCTTCCACAGCGTCGTCATCGAGAACGGCAAGCGCCCCCTTGAGGACATAATCTCCGAAATAGATAGGGGCTACCTCGTTGACGGCCTCCAGGGTGCGCACTCAAGCAACCCGGACAACGGAAACTTCGCGGTAACGGCAAATCCAGCCTTCCTCATAGAGGACGGCGAGGTTAAGGGTGCGAGCGTCTTCCTGATAGCGGGTAACGTCTACGAGCTTCTCCAGCAGGCTAGTGAAGTCACCAAGGAGCAGACGATCATGCCCTTCATGGCCACGATGATAACGCCCCACATAAAGTTCGAGGGAGTTAAGATAGCGGGGAAGTGACTACCCTTTCTTTATCCATTCCTCCACGGACAGAAGCCTGATAACGCGTCCCCCGGGCTTAGCAATCCGCTCTTTCCCCTTTTCCCACGTGACCACCGTTAGCTCTCTAATCCCTGTTTCGGCAGAGGCTTCAATAAGTGCCGATAGCTCCCTCTCCCTGTTTTCCGGATGGAGTTTCCACGAGACCTGTATCAGCTCCTCCCCGGGGATTATGAAGTCAACCTCCCCTCCACCCCCGGTTACGTAGAAGAAGAAGTCCTCGTTCGGCGTGAGATCACGCTTGAGAAGCTCGGTGAACACGAGATTCTCCAGGAGCCTCCCGCGGTCGCTGACTCCGAGAACATGGAGCAGGCCGTTGTCAACGAAGTACGGCTTGAAGCCGAGGAGTTCTTTCTTCTTTTCGGACTTCACGTGGGCCCTGAGCGGGAACACAACCAGGGCGTCGCTGAGGTACTCAACGTAATTGGCCAGCGTTGGCTTTCCGACAGCTATGCCCAGGCTCTTCATAGTGGAGTGGAGCTTGGTTATCGAGGTGTGGCTTGATGATGCCAGGAGCTTGAAGAGAAATCTCAGCGCTTTGAGGTTGTCAACGCGCCACCTCTCGACAACGTCGCGGTAAATTGTGACGTCAAGGATCTCGCGCAGAATCTCGCGCCTGAGCTCCTGCTGAAAGACGACTTCCGGATAGCAGCCCCACTCGAGGCATTCCCGTACGGCTCCCAAGAGCTTTCCCCTTACCTCAAGACCAGGAAGGGTTTTCTCAAGTCCCTTAACCCTCAGAACCTCCGAGAGCGAAAAGGGGTAGAGGTTCACCGTTATCGCCCTTCCCCTCAGGACGGTTGCTATCTCCTTTGAGAGTAGCTTTGAGGAGGAACCCGTCAGGGCTACACTGTGGCCCATATCGAGGGCGTACCTGACGAAGCGCTCCCAGCCCTCAACCACCTGGACTTCATCGAGCAGGAAAAGGAGTTTCTCGCCTTTGGGAACGGACATCAGGGAGTAATAGCTCCTCAGCATCTCCATCAAGTCCTCAGCGGTTGCCCCCATAAGGCGTGGATCCTCGAAGTTTACGTAGAGGCTTCTTCCCCTCTCCGGATCGAGTTCGTCCCACAGCTGAAAGAGGAAGAAAGTCTTTCCAGCACGCCTCGGCCCGACAATGGCCAGGGCGCGGCTCCGGGGGAGTCTAACCTGGATTTCCCGCCTGGTATACTCAACCTTCAGCTCCAGATAGTCCGAGATTACCTCTTCCCATGTTGCACGTTCAATCATGTTTTATACATAAAACATTCTATTTAAAAAGATTGTTCTGTGCAGAAAACATCACTCAACCCTGAAGTCTATCGCGATGTTGAACTGCCTAGGCGCATAAGGACGGACCTTCCTCTCGTCGAGGAACTCCACTTTTAGCCCCAGTTCCCGCGCCACAGCTTTTATCTTCGCCTCATGCTCGGAGAAAAGATCTTCCTCGGGACCGAAGCCGTAGTAGTGGACGACCCCGCCGGATTTAACGCTCATCAGGGCCTCCTTCAAAAACATATCCGCGAACTTGGGGAGGTTCATTACAACACGGTCGGCCTTCACCCTGCCTGCGACCTTCCTGACATCTCCAAGGATGGGGATGACGTTGAAAGCTTTGTTGAGCCTCCTGTTCTCTTCGAGATATTTTATCGCCCAGGGGTTGAGGTCGCAGGCGAAGACGAGCTTTGCCTTCTTCGCCAGGAGGATTGAGTATGGTCCAACGCCGGCGAACATGTCAAAGACTATCTCTCCCGGCCGGGTCTTCTCGAAGACCCTCATCCTCTCTGTGGCGAGCCTCGGCGTGTAGTAAACCCTCGCAACGTCGAGCCTCAGCCTTATCCCGTTCTCGCGGTGGAGCGTTTCGGTTCTTTTCTCACCCGCCAGATGGATCAATTCCCTCACGCGGTACTCCCCTGAAACCTTACTTCCCTTTGCAAAAACAGCCTTTATGTGGCGGTGGACTTTGAGGATAGCCTTCCCGATGGCTTTTCCGTGTTCCATTAGTTCCTTCGGGAGCTCGATTATCGCGATGTCTCCTATTATGTCAAACGAACTCGGGAGGAGGGGCCTCAGCTCGTTAGGAACTTCCACAACCTCACGGTAGCTGTGGGGCCTTTTTTCGGTCTTCTCAAACTCGGCCTCGACGAGTTCAAATCCCTCGACCGGCTCCGTGACGGGGAAGAACACAAAATCGCCTTCGCGCTTTGGAGAGTACCCTTTAGCCAGAACGCCAAGTTCGAGGAGCTTTCTTCTAACCTTCTCTGCTTCGCGCTTGGGGACTTTTACGGCGAGCATCGGAGAGGGATTGGAGAGAGGGTTAAAAAGATTTTCAGAGTGATGCTCACCAGCTAAACTCGTCCACCAGCTCGCCCTGGGAATTGTAGAGGTAAGCGGTATCGTGGTCGTTGTTCCATATCGCCCTCCCGGATCCCCAGTAGAGGTCGTGGACAGGTATCGAGAGGGCTGTCCGGCTGCTAAAGGTCATCATTGCAGAGAATCAGGACATGTTCCCGGGGGTGATAAAGGAGAAAGAATAAATTACCCTTATTCTTTTTTACGTAGAATGTACGAAGTGAGTATTATCACGCCCAAGGCCGCCACTATTGGCTTCCAGGGTGTTAATGTTTCGGGAACTTCTAAATCAAGTTTAACATTGCTGTCCCTTTTAACAGTATGCGGAATGCCATACTTACTAAGAAGCTGAGATAACTCTGTAGCTGCGGACCTTCTATAGCTGTCATTCAAGTGCTCCAAGTAATCTCTGGAAATCTCAATCTCTGCCTCCAAATGTCCATCTTCAAACCCACGAACATGCATTTCCCATGGTGGGTTCAAACGCTTTACAAGACCAAAAACTTGTCCAGGCTTTTGCACTTGGAGGAGGGTGTCTTGGAACCCCTCCCTCCTGAGTATCTGCTCAATGTCTGCTAAACTCACACCATATACTTGCACCTTTTCATATTCCATATTCACCACCCCCAAGTGGTCTGGCCTCCTTCCATACTGATTCTAGCCACCAATAATATAAAAAGGAGGAGAGTATTCAGTAGGATGGAGGTAGTTGGGATTTTTATTATGGTAATCGCCTGCTGTATCAACGAAAAGAACCAATACATAACGGCATACCCAACAATTCTACCAACCACATAAGATATAGATGCAAAAAGACCCATCATTCCAAGAGCAAAGACTCCAAAGATATCTACAATACCCAATCATCAAAAGATACAAACTCCCTATCCTCAAGGTCCAAGACGTGGCCTCTGGAATATTCATTTGAATAGCTACATTGGCAAGAATTGTGAATATCATTCCAAAAATTCCAGCCAATAGAGAAATGAGAAGGAATCCGATGGCATCCTCGAAACTGTCCCCAATTCCGGAAAAAGGATCTCCTCCCATTATTTCACCTCACAGCAGCCGACCAACCCCCGTCATTACTGCGTGTTCTCCTCCAACCAGTTGAGCATCTCCGCAGGAGTGCCCTCAAACATTTTCCTGGCATCACCATAAAAGTCAATGTAGTATATTTCAATCTCGTCAAAAGACGAACCAATACGGTCCCTGTACTCATCCCATGCCTCTCTGATAGGCTTTGCCTCGGCGGCATCATTACCAAGGAGGGAGTCTAGGAGCGACTTTCCAGTCCAGTATGGCGATCCTGACGCGTCCAGAATTACAATCTTGCCTCTCTTGACAGGCACCATCACAAAGAGATGGCCGGAACCGTGCCTGCGAGTCCCTACGACGAGATAGACAGCATAATCATGGCCATAGACATCTTTGAAGTACACCTTGACCATGGCTGCAAGGAGTGTGTTAATATCATCACAGTCACCATAACCCTTCTCTATTGTATCCGCTGGCGGCAAGAACACATTTGGAGCCGTCATTGGAGAATAATAACCATACTTAAGTTCCTCTGGAGAAGGGGGGAGTGGAACCGGCTGATCCTGCGCATACTTTACATGATCTGCGACGTACTCAGTAATATCTGCCAGGGAATTGGCAGTGTAATCCGGGTGGGAAACAGCGGCCAGAACGTGCGGCTTCAGCGCAGTTTCCTGGTCAGAGGTCAGCACGCTCTCCAAGAAGTCCTGAAGCATGAAATACTTCCTTGAGAACTCGTAGTATTTCTCATAGTTGGCTTCCATTGTTTGATAGTCCTGGAGCGTTAGCTGAAGAGAGTTGTACTTGTTCTTCAACTCAACAAGCTCATTCTCAAGCTCCTTGTTCACCTTCTCCAGCGTCGCCTCATTCCGCTTGTGCATCTCGACGAGCGCCTGAAGGCTTGAGATGTTGTTCTGCAAGAGCGTTATATTGGTCCTCAAAGCCTTGACCTCAGACTGAAGCTGCTCAGCTTCAAGAGCCTTAGAGGCCAAATCAGCGTGAGACTTAAACATTACAACATTCGCACCTAGAGAAAGAACTAGCAGAATCACCAACGCTACAGTAACACCTTTTCCCATTCCAAGGCCCTCCCCCGCTCCTTTTGATAATGCAATACTCTTATTACGAGCACATATAAGAACATTTCGCTCCTGAATTACGTCAATTTTTGGAATGTTTTACGACTATTGTACATACTTTCTTGCTTTGTTTTATAAATACAAAACAACCACAATTATATTGGGGAAAACGAGTCCTCGCTCTTGCGAGGGCCGAGTTTCCCTAGGAGGTGAGAATATAGAAGTAGTGCTCATGGTGCAAGTCATAATGGGCTTCATTTTCATTGCAGTGTTCACATGGTCAGTACTTACAACAGCAATTGGCTGGAGTGAGAATAAGGTAAGAAGTGCTGCAAACAAAGCCATCATCAAAACCGGAATAGACTTGTTCCCCTTAGTAATACTCAAAAGTCAAAAGAGGGTAAGTACTACAACTCTAATAACTACCCCAATAATAGCATATTCAACAACTTTTTTCAGTGCCTTCTTCGGTGTCCCATATCCAATCACCGAGTTCTTTAGTGCCTTTGCAGAGACCATATTCTAGTTCTAGCCTTTCTTTTTCATATTTTCAACCTTAAAATATTTCATCGTATCGTTGATTCCCTACTTGGGTTTAGCCACAGATTATCGCGAAAATCACCCGGCCACAAGTACCTGGAATACATCATTTACTACTCAACAGATACAGGCAGAGGACGTTCTGAAGAACTGCCGAGGTGATTCTCATGACCACAATGGCTATAAAAATGGGGCGCGGATTTTCGGCGTGTAGCCACATGTGGCCACGTGTGGCCACACAAATAGAGCCGTGGAGAGTGCTTTACATGCCTAAAAGAGGGCTGAGAAGGCGTAGAATTCCCGTTCACATCACTTTAGATCCAGAGGTCCTCAAACTCTTGGATAGTGCGACTTATAACAGGTCTCGTTTCATTGAAGATGCCATTAGAGCGCGGCTCTCACTGGAAGAACAGCCTTTGGATGAGAGAAGCACAATTCTGGTGCCCCGGCCGGGATTTGAACCCGGGGCGCGGGCTCGAAAGGCCCGCATGTTTGACCGGGCTACACCACCGGGGCTCGATATAAGGGAAGGGGGAGCGTTTAAAAATCTTTCGTATGGGAGGCCCCGGCAATCTTTTTAAACCCCGGCCCAACCCTCAACCGATGCCCATGATGACGCTCGCCGACGTCTTCAGAGAGGCCCTCAGGGAAAGGGGCATAGAGAGCATAGGAACCCTATCAAAGCGCTTCAGGAAATCTAAAAACAAGCTCCAGGACATTGCGATAGAGATAGTTCACGGGAAGGGAGCAATCTTCAGGGTTCCGGAGAAGACGGTGGTGGCCTGGGATCTCGACGGAAACCGCGTTGATGGCTCTTATTACGCTTACGCTCCGCTCTGCATGAAGGAGAAGTTCGAACCTGTCCTTACGCCTGAGGAACTTCGCTCGAAGCTTCCAAACTGGCCGTACTTCATAATCGACCTCTACCACTGGGAGAAGCACACACAAAAGGAGAAGGGCAAGATCTGCCTGCAGGTTACGCAGAGCTACGGTCTCTTGAGGGATTACTTCACCGGGAGCGAGCTGGCCGTCACCTGGGCCAACGACGAGTTCAAAAAGATGTTCAACGGCCCTCTCGACAGGATAACCATCTACGAAGGGCCAACCGCGGAATTCCTGAAGGGGAAGGGAATAGACGAGGTCGTCCTCCTCGACCCTTGGGCAGAGGAAGTTCTGAATGAGAAAGATTTTGGAGTTAAGGCTTTCATAATCGGCGGCATTGTCGATACCGGGGGCACCAAGAAGAAGACAACCCCGAAGATCGGTGAAGAGCTTGAGAACGCTGGAATAAAGGTTCGCAGGAGAAAGATCGTTCTGAAGGGGGACATTGTTGGCGTCCCCGACAGGATAAACCGTATCCTCGGCATAATCCTGAAGATGATGGTGGAAGGGAAGGACATGGACAGGGCAGTTTACGAGATGCAGGAACCCCTCCATGCGCGCTGGCGCCTCAGGAAGGAGCTGCCAAAACACGCCATCCGCTATAAAGTGGACGGGAGGATCTACCGCGTCGTGGAGAAGGAGCTCTTCGACGAGTACTCCAGATGGCTGAAAATCCGCTGGGAGGACTTCGTGAAGGTTCTCCGCGAGCTCGGCCTTATTGCCCTGGAGAGGAAGAGGATCCACCACCTCAACAAGATATCCAATCCGCGGATAATCAACGGCAGGCTCTACAGGGTCATACTCCTAAAGAGAGCCGCGATGCTGTGCTACAACTGCTGAGAAAGGCACTGCACTTACTCTGAATGCTTTCCCGGAATATTATCAGACAAAAAGGCAAGAATCGGAAGGAATATGAAAACAGGTCAGAAGAAGAGAACGACGGCGTCTCCAACTACCGCCGTCTCGACCTCTTCTCCCTCGCTGAAGACTGCCTTCCTGAGCACGATGTCGTCCTTTGTCAGCTCGACCTTCTGGCCGTCAACCTCAAACTCGATCTTTCCGCTCTCCTTGAGTGCTTTCGCAACTTCTTCCGCGTTCTCCTTGAGGTAGGCGGTTATCTTCGGCACGAGCTTTCCATAGCGCGGCCCAACCGTCCTGAAGTTCGGCTTTATCTCGGTGATCCTCTCCTCGAGCTCTGGCTCACCCCTGATTATCTCTAGCTTCTCAATGTTCATCGTTCCTGCGATGTCCTTCTCAATAGTCTTGAGCTTCTCGTAGGAGTCGGTCGCGTAAATGGCGACGTGCTTGAGCTTGGCGTTGAGGGCAAGGCCGTGGCCGTTCTTGTAGCGCCTCATAACGCCGACTATCTCGCGGGCGAGCTCTCCGAGCCTCTCGGCCTCCTCGTCAATCCTGGCCTCGTCGTACTTCGGCCACTCAAGGAGGTGGACACTCTTGGCCCCTATCCTATCGCGGAAGAGGTTCTGGTATAGCTCCTCCGTGATGTGTGGAGTGAACGGAGCGAGGAGGAGCATCACGTTGTAGAGCAGCTCGTACAGCGAAGCCTTTGCCTTCAGCTTGCTCTCTTCGTCGTCGCCGTAGAGCCTGTACTTGATCATCTCGATGTAGTCATCCGCAACCTCGTGCCAGACGAAAGTCATGAGCTCCCTTGTGAGCAGGTTGAAGCGGTATTTCTCCATCTCCTCAGTTGCAAACTTGATGAGCCTGTGGAGCCTGCTGAGTATCCAGCGGTCGAGAGGTTCAAGCTCCTTCGGAGCATTTGCAGGATCGAAGTCTTCCAGATGCCTCTCCGCGAAGCGGTAGATGTTCCAGACTTTCTGGAGGAAGCGGTAGTTGTAGTCGACTGTCTCCCACTTGAACGGGTGGTCCTCTCCGGGTGGAGCGAGGGCGGTCCAGAGTCTAAGAGCGTCTGCACCGTACTTCGGAATGACCTCGTCTGGAGCAACGACGTTTCCATAGCTCTTGCTCATCTTCCTGCCGTCCGGGCCGGCGACCATACCGTTGATTAGGATGTCGTTCCAGGGCTTCTCTCCCGTGAGAACCCAGGTTCTGAATATCGTGTAGAACGCCCACGTCCTTATGATGTCGGTTCCCTGTGGCCTCAGGGCCGTCGGGAAGTTGTGCTCGAACCAGCGCTTTCCTTCAGCATCTCCCTTGATGGCATCGTGCCACCTGCTTATGATCAGTGCTGTGAGGCTCGAGTCGACCCAGCAGTCGAGGACGTCGGTTACGGGCTTGGGCTCGCTGCCGTCAGAGCACTTCCTCGGAGGCTTGTCGAAGCGCGGGTCAACCGGCAGGTCTTCCTCGTTCGGGAGGATTACCTCACCGTTATCGCAGACCCAGAACGGTATCGGTGTTCCAAAGACCCTCTGCCTGCTGATGACCCAGTCCCAGTCCATTGACTCGGCCCAGTCCTTGAGGCGGAGGAACATGTCGGGTGGGTACCAGTTGATCTGCTCGGCGACTTTGACTATCTCATCCGTGAAGTCCTTCACCTTGATGAACCACTGCTTCTTGGGCAGGAGCTCAATCGGGGCCATACAGGAGCTCCTTTCGGTGTGCCTCAGAACGCGGTGGTGTATCTTCTTCCTGTCGTAGAGAAGACCCATCTTCTCGAGGTCTTCGGCTATCTTCTTCCTTGCTTCCTCCGTCTTAAGTCCCTTGTAAGGCCCGGCCCTCTCGTTCATCGTTCCGTCCTCGTTGATGGCTATGATAACCGGCAGGTTGTAGCGCTTCTGCCATACCACGTCTTGCTCGTCACCGTAGGTACAGTTGTAGACCGCCCCGGTTCCGAACTCGGGGTCAACGTCTGCATCGGCTATAACCGGGACTTCCCTCTCGAATATCGGGAGCTTCACCTTCTTGCCAACCACGTCCTTGTAGCGCTCGTCATCGGGGTGCACAAACACGGCAACACAGGCAGGCATGAGTTCGGGCCTGGTGGTGGCTATCGGAACGTGACCGGAACCGTCTGCCAGCGGGAGCTTGATGTAGTAGAGGAAGCCCTCCTCCTCAACGTAGCCGACCTCGGCTTTGGCGAGACTCGTCCTGCAGCGCGGGCACCAGTAAACCGGGTGCTCATCGCGGTAGAGCATCCCCTTCTTGTAGAACTCGATGAGCGACTTCTGCACAGCTGCTTTATACCAGTCGTCCATAGTGTGATATTCCAGCTCCCAGTCGGCAGAATATCCTATGCGGATGAACTGGTTTCTCATCGCTTCGATGGCCTGCCACGTCCACTCGATACACTTCTGGAGGAACTTCTCCGGCTGGTCCTTGCTTATACCGAACTCCTTCTCGACCTTCAGCTCCGTTGGAAGCCCGTGGTTGTCGAAGCCCTGCGGGAAGAGCACGTTGTAGCCGGTCATTCTCTTATACCTGGCTATGATGTCGATCCAGGTGTGGCTGAGCACGTGGCCGAGGTGGAGCGTTCCGCTCGTGAACGGGGGCGGGGTGTCTATCGCGTAGCTCGGCCTCTTTTCATCGAGCTCGTATTTATACACCTTCTCGTCGAGCCAGAACTTCTGCCACTTGGGCTCAATCTCGTTGGGGTCGTAGGTTTTAGGCAACATTATATCATCCTCCGTTGTTTTTCATGGATGTTCTCCCCTTCGTCAGGGGCTTTTAAAAAGGTTAATCCCAAGATGGGGAAGGCAGAAAGTAGGCCGAGGAGGCCGGCCAAAACGTATGCCCATCCAAGAGTGAAACTTTCGGCGAGACTCCCAACCACAAAGTTCGCAATTGCCATGAAAGCGCTTGCTGTGGTACTCAGTGTTGAGTTCACTGTAGAGCGAGTCCCACTTGGGATAAAGTCGTTTCTGAGCACTGACATTAATGGCCCTCTGGCTCCCAGCGTAACTTCCACCGCGAAGAGCAGTGCGATACCGGCCCACAGATTGGAAGAGATGCCTAAGAGCAGGATCTCTGCGCCGAGAAGGGCCGTCAGTGCCCCCAGAACACTGGGCGTTGCTTCAAGCCTTCTTGAGGCAACCGCACCGACCGAGGTCGAGAGGAGCATTAAGGCGAACAGGGGCCCGATGTACTTGGTTGGGAGCCCCCTCTTTTCGAGAAGGATCATCCAGAAAGTAAAGAACGCTCTGGCCGTGAAGCTGAGGAGGAATGATGACGCCAGGAGAAGGTGAAGGGCCCGGTTTCGAAGTACCTCGCTGAGTCCGTTTCTCAGGATCCCTAAGTAGCCAAGCTCAACTTTGCCCCTGTTATCTGGAAGCAGGAGGACAGCTAGAACCGCCGACGTAATTGAAAGCAGTCCCGCTGTCAGCACTGGAACGTTGGGAGCAAATGACGCAAGGTAACCACTGAGGAAGCCACCGATGAACCTCACCGGGCCGGATAGCTCCTTTATCCTCCCTAGAACTTCCTTGACAGCCTTTCTGTCGCCGAGGGCGTCGTAGAGCCAGGGTACCATCGTTCCGCTGATGAGTGCACTCCCGAGGCCA